>NZ_JBFIIG010000024.1:0-37185 GCF_041601375.1 Pseudomonas sp.
GCTCGGCATGTTCATGGTGCTGCCGGTACTGGCGACCTACGGCATGGAGCTGCGCGGCAGTACGCCGGCATTGATTGGCCTGGCCATCGGCGCCTACGGCCTGACCCAGGCGTTGCTGCAGATACCCTTCGGCATGCTCAGTGACCGTATCGGTCGGCGGCCGGTGATCTATGCCGGGCTGCTGATTTTCGCCGCCGGCAGTCTGCTGGCCGCCAATGCCGACTCCATCTGGGGGGTGGTCGCCGGCCGTGTGCTGCAGGGCGCCGGGGCGATTTCCGCCGCTGTGATGGCGCTGCTCTCCGATCTGACCCGCGAACAGCACCGGACCAAGGCCATGGCCATGATCGGCATGAGCATCGGCCTGTCCTTCGCCGTGGCCATGGTGGTCGGTCCGCTGCTGACCCGCGCCTTTGGTTTGTCCGGCTTGTTCATGGCCACCGCTGCCATGGCGTTGCTCGGCATCGTCATCGTCGCCGGGGTGGTGCCGCGTGCGGCCGGGCCGCTGCAGCACCGCGAGTCCGGCGTCGCCCGCCAGGCGTTGCTGCCGACCTTGCAGCATGCCGATCTGTTGCGCCTGGACTTCGGCATCCTGGCCCTGCATGCGATTCTGATGGCCAGCTTCATCGCCTTGCCGCTGGCGCTGGTGGAGCAGGGCGGGCTGCCCAAGGAAGAGCACTGGTGGGTATACCTGACCGCGCTGCTGATCGGCTTCTTCGGCATGCTGCCGTTCATCATCTATGGCGAGAAACAGCGGCGCATGAAGCATGTGTTGCTCGGTGCGGTGGCGGTGCTGCTGGCCTGCGAACTGTACTTCTGGCAGTTTGGCAGCAGCCTGCGCGCCCTGGTGCTGGGCACTGTGGTGTTTTTCACCGCGTTCAACCTGCTCGAGGCGTCGCTGCCGTCACTGATCAGCAAGGTTGCGCCTGCCGGCGGCAAGGGCACGGCGATGGGGGTGTATTCGACCAGTCAGTTTCTCGGCGCGGCCCTGGGCGGCATTCTCGGTGGCTGGCTGTACCAGCATTACAGCCTGTCGGGGGTGTTCCTCGGTTGCGCGGCCATGGCTCTTCTCTGGCTGGGCTTTGCTGTTACTATGCGCGAACCGCCTTATGTCACCAGCCTGCGCTTGCCGCTTTCAGCAGCGGCATTGCACGAAGTGGGGTTGGCCGAGCGTTTACAGGCAGTGCCCGGAGTGGCGGATGCCGTGGTGGTGCGTGAAGAAGCCGCCATCTATATCAAAGTGGATACCCAACAATTGGATCGCACGTCCCTCGAGCGCCTGATCGAAGCGGCGCCGGTGACGTGCTGACAGCTCTAGGAGAAAGTTATGGCCCGTGGGGTTAACAAAGTCATTCTGGTCGGTACCTGCGGACAGGACCCGGAAACGCGCTATCTGCCCAGCGGCAATGCGGTCACCAACCTGAGCCTGGCCACCAGCGAGCAGTGGACCGACAAGCAGACCGGGCAGAAGGTCGAGAAGACCGAGTGGCACCGTGTCTCGCTGTTCGGCAAGGTCGCCGAAATCGCCGGCGAGTACCTGCGCAAAGGTTCGCAGGTGTATATCGAAGGCAAGCTGCAGACCCGCGAGTGGGAAAAAGACGGCATCAAGCGTTATACCACCGAGATCGTCGTCGACATGCAGGGCACCATGCAGCTGCTCGGCGGCCGTCCAGACAACGCCGGTGGTGGCGACTCGGCTTCGCGTCAGCAGCGCCCGGCGCCGCAACGTGAGCCGCAACGCGAACAGCAGCAGGCGCCGCGTCCGGCTCCGCAGCCGCAGGCCAAGCCGGCGCAGGATTTCGACAGTTTCGACGACGACATCCCGTTCTGAGGCAATACCTTAGACTTATCTGTAAAGTTTCAGATCAACCCCCTGTAGCTCTCACTCAGTTACAGGGGGTTTTTCTTTGTGCGTGGCTGGTCCCGGAGTGATGGGCGTTCCTGGTCATTCCGCGCAGGAGTTCGGACCTCGGTTCGACGCTCAGGCTGGTGCCCGAGCGGTGCGCGCGGCGGCCTGTAGCAACAGCCAGTCGATCAGTTCGGCTAACTGCGCAGAGGGTTCCGGGCGTTCGGGGTAGACCAGGAAGTAGGCATCGCCGGTGCGCACCTTCAGCTCGAAGGGGGTGGCCAGGCGCCCGGCGGCCAGGTCTTCGCCGATCAGCGACCAGTCGCCGATGGCCACGCCGAGGCCCTGCGAGGCCACCGTCATGGCCAGATCCAAGGTGTCGAAGTGCTGACCCTTGCCGATGCTGTTGACTGTGGTGCCGGAGGCCTTCAGCCAGGCTTCCCAGTCGCGCTGGTCGCGGGTGGGATGCAGCAGGGTGTGGCGCTCCAAGTCGGCCGGCTGCCTGAGCGGTTGCGGGCCGGCGAGCAGTTGCTGCGAGCAGACCGGGGTGAGCAGCTCATCGAACAGGTGGTGAGCCACCACAGCGGGGCCGGGCTGGCCGCCGAACACCACGGCGGCGTCGAACTCTTCGCTGCGAAAATCCACCGAGTGCTGCACCGTAGTGGTCAACTCCACGGGCACGTCCGGCCGCTCGACCTGCCAGTGCATCAGCCGTGGCAGCAACCAGCGCATCACGCATGTCGGTGCCTTTAACCGCAGCGCTTCGCGCCGCGCGCCCACTCGTTCGACTGCCTCGCCGATCAGGTCGAGAGCCTGCTGGATCTGCGGAAACAGTTCGAGGCCTTGGGCGGTCAGGCTCAGGCCGCGCGCCTGGCGCTGAAACAGCGGGTAACCGAGGTGGCTCTCCAGGCCGGCGATCTGCCGGCTTACCGCACCCTGGGTGATGTGCAGCAGTTCGGCGGCACGGGTGAAGTTGCAGCACTGGGCGGTAATCACGAAGGTATGCAGCGCAGGCAGGGGGGGGAGCCGTTTCATGGGCGCTCAGCTATGCAGTTAGGACATGCCTAGTATGACAAATTTTGCATTGTCCGGTGATTGGGCAGGGGGTCAAATTGAACCTTGCCTGCACTTTTTCGCGCATCTGCGACGCATCCGAGCGACCCGCTGAATCCAAGGCGCGCGATGCGGCGAGTGCAGTAGACCTCAGCTACCGAACAGGACAAAAGAAAATGGCGACATGCGGCGAAGTATTGGTGAAGTTGCTCGAGCGCTACGGCGTCGAGCGGGTATTCGGCATTCCCGGCGTGCATACCGTCGAGCTCTACCGCGGGCTGGCCCGCTCGCCTATCGAGCATGTCACGCCGCGCCATGAACAAGGCGCCGGTTTCATGGCCGACGGCTACGCGCGCACCAGCGGCAAGCCAGGAGTGTGCTTCATCATCACCGGCCCAGGCATGACCAATATCGCCACGGCCATGGCCCAGGCCTATGCCGATTCGATCCCGATGCTGGTGATTTCCAGTGTGCAGGCGCGCAGCCAGCTCGGCGGTGGGCGTGGCAAGCTGCACGAGCTGCCGTCGCAGAGCAATCTGGTCGCCGGATTCTCCGCCTTCTCCCACACCCTGCTGTCGGCCGCCGAGCTGCCGGCCGTACTGGCGCGCGCCTTTGCCGTGTTCCAGGCGGCGCGGCCGCGGCCGGTGCATATCGAGAGTCCGCTCGACGTGCTGGTCGAGCCAGCCGACCAACTGCTGGCCAGCCAGCCGGTTACCCTGGCGAGGCCCGGCGCCAGCCCAGCCGCCATCGCGCAAATGGCCAGCCTGCTGGCTGGCGCCCAGCGTCCATTGATCCTCGCCGGCGGCGGCGCGATAGATGCGGCGACGGCGCTGGCCCGCCTGGCCGAGCGGCTACAGGCGCCTGTGGCGCTGACCATCAATGCCAAGGGCTTGTTGCCCTCGCGCCATCCGCTGCTGGTCGGTTCGACCCAGTCGACCGTGGCGACCCGTGAACTGGTGGCTGAGGCGGATGTGGTGTTGGCGGTCGGCACCGAATTGGGCGAAACCGATTATGACGTGACCTTCGCCGGCGGCTTCGAGATTCCTGGCGCATTGCTGCGCATCGACATCGACCCGGACCAGGTGGTACGCAACTATCCACCGGCGCTGGCGCTGGTCTCCGACGCTGCCGTGGCGCTGACGGCTTTGCTGGCAGCTATCGAGCCGCTGGTGCAGGTATCAAGCGGGGCTGACTGGGGCAGTGCTCGGGCAGCGCGGCTGCGCGAGACCCTTGAGGCCTCCTGGGACGCGCCCATGCGTGGGCAGACCTGCTTCCTGCAAACCGTGCTGGAGGTGCTGCCGGACGCTGTGCTGGTCGGTGATTCGACCCAGCCGGTATACACCGGCAACCTGACTCTGAACCTGGAACAGCCACGGCGCTGGTTCAACTCCTCGACCGGCTACGGCACCCTCGGTTATGCCCTGCCGGCGGCCATAGGTGCGCTGCTGGGAGACAGCCGCGAAGGCGCGCAGCGGCGCCCTGTGGTGTGCCTGATCGGCGACGGCGGGCTGCAGTTCACCCTGGCCGAACTGGCCAGTGCGGTGGAGGCGCGCGCGCCGATCATCGTCCTGCTGTGGAATAACCAGGGTTACGAGGAAATCAAGAAGTACATGGTCAACCGCGATATCGAGCCGGTGGGTGTGGATATCTTTACCCCGGACTTTGTCGCTGCGGCCAAGGCGCTGGGCTGTGCGGCGGGGCGGGCGAATGACGTCGAAGCGTTACGCGCGGCCTTGCGCCAGGCAAGCGAGTCGCCGTTGCCGACCCTGATCGAAATCGACCAGCAGGCCTGGATGAGTGGGGTGGCCGCATGTTGAACAGCCGCCCGCCGCACAATGGCGCACTCGCCGGTCTGTATATCGGCGGGCACTGGCAGAGCGGTGGCGACAGCCTGAAGGTGATCAATCCCGCCACCGAAGAGCTGCTGGCGAGCGTCGCCGGCGGCGACGCCGAGGCGGTCGAGCAGGCGGTGCGCGCGGCGAGTGACGCTTTTCCGGCCTGGGGGCTCAGCTCCGGGGTAGAGCGGGGCGCCTGCCTGCGACGGATCGCTGCTGGCGTCGAGGTGCGCCGCGAGCGCCTGATCCAGTTGCAATCACGCAACAACGGTAAGCCGTTGAGCGAGGCGGCGATCGACATCGACGATGTGATCGCCGCCTTCACCTATTACGCCGAGCTGGCCGAGGCGCTGGAGCGTCAGCAGGACGCCGCGGTGGAGCTGCCGAGCAGCGAATTCGCCGCCCGCCTGCGCCGCGAGCCCTGTGGCGTGGTGGGGCTGATCGTGCCGTGGAATTTCCCCATGGTGACCACTGCCTGGAAGCTGGCTCCCGCGCTGGCGGCCGGCTGCACTGTGGTGTTGAAACCCTCGGAGGTGACTCCGTTGGCGGAGCTAGAGCTGGCCGACATCATCGCCGCGAGTGGCCTGCCGGCCGGTGTGTTCAACCTGGTCTGCGGCACCGGCCTGGCGGTCGGGGCGCCACTGGCGGCGCATCCGGGAGTGGCCAAACTGTCGTTCACCGGCAGCAATACGGTGGGCGTGCAGGTCATGCAGCGCGCCGCCGAGACGGTCAAGGGCGTCAGCCTGGAGCTGGGTGGCAAGTCCTCGCTGCTGGTATTTGCCGATGCCGACCTGGATCTGGCGGTCGAGTTGGCCTGTGGCGGCGGTTTCTTCAACGCCGGGCAGATGTGCTCGGCGACCAGCCGGGTGCTGGTCGCCGATGAGCTGGCCGAGGAGTTCCTGGCGCGGTTGCAGGTGCGTGCCGAGGCGATCCGCGTCGGTGATCCGTTTGAGGCAGGCGTGGAGATGGGCGCTCTGGTCAATCAGGTCCAGTATCAACGAGTTTGTCGGCATATCGCAGACGGCCTGGATGGCGGCGCGCGCTTGTTAAGCGGAGGTGAGCGTCCAGCTGGGCTGACGCGTGGCTATTTCCTGCGGCCCACGGTGTTTACCGAGGTGCCGCTGGACAGCGCCCTGTGGCGTGAGGAGATCTTCGGGCCGGTGCTCTGTGTGCGTAGCTTCAGCACGGAAGAGCAGGCCATCGAACTGGCCAATGACAGCGAGTTTGGCCTGGTGGCCAGCGTGGTCAGCGGCGACGCGAGCCGCGCCGAACGGGTCGCCAATGCCTTGCAGGCAGGCCTGGTGTGGGTCAACGCACCGCAGGTGATCTTCCCGCAGGCGGCCTGGGGCGGCTACAAACAGAGCAGCATCGGGCGTGAGTTGGGGCCCTGGGGGCTGCAGGCCTTCCAGGAAATCAAACATGTGATTCGCGCCCTTTAATCGGGCGGTTGTGGCGCACGCATACCTGCTTGCGAGGCATGCGTTTCGCGCATGGCTTCGATGACAATTTATCGATTGTTGGCCAGTCGAGTGCGTCGCAGGATGGCTTCGTCGGCCCAGGAAATTGGGCTGTCACGGCAGGTTGAACGGTTTTATTGCACGGCACGGCCGTCAGCCTGAAACCAGGCCGCAAGCTCCCGAAGACGAATAAAAACAAGAGGAAACAGCGATGAGCGAATACGATTTCAGCAGAAGAAAATTCATCAAGACGGTGGGCGCCGCGTCGGTGGCTGTCGCAGCTTTGTCCTTTCCCTTCATCAAGGCCAGTGCCGGCGACATGAAGTTTCACGGTAAGACCCTGCGCCTGCTCACCTGGTCCGACGACACCGGACTGGCGGCGCTGCGCAATATCGCTGCGACCTTCGAAGCCAAGACCGGCGCCAAGGTAATCGCCGACCGCACCGGCAGCACCTCGGAGATGGTCGCCAAGCTCAAGGCCGCCGGTGATCGTCCGCAATACGACATCATTACTTTGGCCGGCGTCGGCGCCGAAGGCCTGGCCAGCGCCGGGCTGCTGGAAAAGCCCGACCTCAACCGCATCCCCAACCTGCGCGACGTGCCTGCGCAGTACCAGACTGGCGCCGGCGGCCATGGCATCGGCTACCTGCTGTGGTGCAACAGCCTGATCTACAGCACCCGCACCGTGAAAGAGGCCCCGGACAGCTACGCAGCCCTGTGGGACAAGGACATGGCGCCGAACATCTTCCTGCCGCCACCGAACTGGACCGAGGCCATGGACCTGATCATCATCGCCGCCAAGCTGGCCGGCGGTGACGAGCACAATGTCGAGCCGGGTTTCAAACTGCTCGAGAAGCTCAAGGACCGGGTGATTACCCTGGGCGAGAACCCCAATCAGATCGCCGAACTGTTCCGCACCGGCTCGCTGGACATGGGCGGCCTCTATGCCCCGGCCTTCTTCCCCAAGCAGATCCGCGATCCGTCCTACGGTCTGGGCGCCACCTTCGGCATGAAAGAGGGCTTCTACACCGACCTGATGCTCTCTGTCATGCCCAAGCACCGTCCGGGCGACACCGACCTGGCCTACGCCTTCATCGACCACTCGCTCGACCCGCTGGTGCAGGGCAAGATGGCCGAAGACATCTTCAACGGCCCGGTCAACGCCAAGGCGATCATCTCCGCCGAGGCGCGCAAGAGCCCGTACATCCTCACGCCCGAGCAGATCTCGGAGAAGGCGATCATGCACGACAACGCCTTCCTGGCCACCGTGCACGACCAGTGGATTCGCCGCTACACGGAAATCTTCTCTTCCTGATGTAGCTACGGTACCTGCCGTCAACAGCACCGCGCAGCGGGCCTGCGAGCCTCTGCGCGGTGCGCGGCAACCTTCTGTACTGATGAGATAAGCGAAATGGCACATTCAACTCTGACCCGTCCGGTCGGCGTGGCGCCCCTGCGCCCGGCCAAGACGATTTCCCCCTCGGCGCGGGCCTGGCTGTTCCTGACCCCGTCGATGCTGTTCCTCGGTGTGCTGATTGCCGCCAGCCTGCTGGTGCTGCGCATGAGCGTCGGCACCAAGGGCGCGGAATGGAGCGGTTTCAGCCTGGCCAGCTACGTCCAGTTGCTCGAACCCTATTACCTCAAGTCGCTGCTGCTGACCCTGCGTCTGGCCCTGGTCAGTGCGCTGATCGCGGTGCTGCTGGCGATTCCGGTCGGCTACTGCATGTCGCGCCTGCAGTCGCCGCTGTTGCGCCGGGTGTTCCTCGCCGCGGTGCTGATGCCCTTGCTGGTCAACCTGCTGCTGCAAAGCTACGGCTGGCTGGTGATCCTCGGCCCGGGCGGGATGCTCAACCAGGCGCTGTTGGGCCTAGGCCTGATCGATCGACCGGTGATGCTGCTCTACAACCAGACGGGCGTGCTGATGGGCCTGGTGCAGACCGCCTTTCCGCTGGCGGTGCTGCCGATCGCCAGCGCCATGCGCGGCGTGTCGCGCAGCTACGAGGAGGCGGCCGCGACTCTGGGCGCCAGCCGCATGCAGGTGTTCCGCCAGGTGGTGTTGCCGATGAGCCTGCCAGGCATCATCACCGGCGCCACCCTGGTGTTCGCCTACAACGCCAGCAGCTTCGTGGTGCCCTTGCTCCTCGGTGGCCGGCGGGTGCCGATGCTCGCAGTGATGGTGCATGACCAGATCGCCCCGCTGATGAACTGGCCGGCCGCCTCAGCCGCCGGGGTGGTGCTGATCGTCACCACGCTGGCGATCATGACCTTCTCCGAATTCGTCACCGGCCGCCGTCGGCGCATCCTCGAGGCTTCGCAATGAGCAACCTACTCAAGAGCCTGTTTCGTGGTGCCGCCCCGTTGCCAGGTGAAACCGGGCGTTTCGCCATGGGCCTGTCCGGGGTCATCCTGCTGCTGGCGGTGTTGCCGATCCTGACCATGATCGTGATGTCATTCAGCGGCGCCTCGAACCTCGATTTCCCGCCGGCCAGCTACAGCCTGCAGTGGTACCAGGCGGCCTGGAACACCTTCGTCTCGCCGGACGCCAGTGACGTGCTGAGCCTCGGTCAGGCGTTCACCACCAGTCTGCTGGTGGCCACCCTGAGCATGCTGTTCGCCACCCTGGTGGCGGTGCCGGCCGCCTATGCGCTGGTGCGCTGCGAGTTCCGCGGCAAGGCGGCGGCGCTGCAGCTGATGTCGCTGCCGCTGGTATTTCCCATGGTGGTGCTGGGCCTGGCGCTGTTGCTGATATTCGACAGTTTGCCGTTTCAGCTCAACACCTCGCGGCTGGTGATCGCCCATGTGATCCTCGCCTTGCCGTTCGTGGTGAGGAATTGCACCGCGGCCATGCTGTCGATCGGCAGCGAGGTCGAGGAGGCCGCAAAAATGCTCGGCGCCTCGCCGCTGCGCGCGATCGTCGACGTGGTGGTGCCGCTGATGCGCTCGGGGATTCTGGCGGGGATGCTGCTGGCCTTCATCATCTCGTTCAATGAATTCACCGTGACCTACTTCCTCTACAACATCGACGTGATGACCGTGCCGATCTGGATGTACAGCCGCACCGTGTCGTCCCTCGACCCGACCGTTTTCTCGTTCGCCGTGCTGATCGTGCTGATCGACTTCGCCCTGATCTGGGCGCTGGAGAAGCTGGTCGGCGAAGGTGGCGTGTCCTTTTAATTCAGCCGGGCAGGCCCTGGCGGCTTGCGGGCAATAGCTTATTCGAGGTGCCGCATGAGCGGATTAGTTCTAGATAACGTCGGAAAACACTACGGCTCGGCCTGCGCCGTGACGGACGTCAACCTACACCTGCCGGAGGGCAAGCTGGTGTGCTTTCTCGGCCCCTCGGGCTGTGGCAAAACCACCCTGCTGCGCATGATCGCCGGTCTGGAAACCCTCAGCGACGGGGAGATCCGCCTGGACGGCCAGGACATCGGCCACACCCCGGCGCACCAGCGCAACTTCGGCATGGTGTTCCAGTCGCTGGCGCTGTTTCCGCACATGACCGTCGGTGAGAACATCGCCTATCCGCTGCGCTTGCGTGGCGTGAGCAAGGTCGATCAGCAGGCGCGGGTGACCGAACTGCTGCAGCTGATCCAGTTGCAGGAGATGGTCGACCGGCCGGTGGCCAAGCTGTCTGGCGGTCAACGCCAGCGCGTAGCGATTGCCCGGGCGATTGCCGCGCGGCCCAAGCTGCTGCTGTTGGACGAACCCTTGTCGGCCCTCGATGCCAAGTTGCGCGAATCCATGCAGGTGGAGATCCGTCAATTGCAGCAGCGCCTGAATATCACCACCATCCTGGTTACCCATGACCAGCGCGAGGCCATGACCATGGCCGATATCGTGGTGGTACTCGGTGAGCACCGGGTGCAGCAGGTCGGCACGCCGATCGAGATCTACCGCAATCCGGCCAATGCCTTCGTTGCCGACTTCATCGGCAGCGGCAATATCTTCCCGGCGATCGCCCTGGGCAACGGACGGGTGAGCCTGCCAGGCGGCGCGGCGATCCAGGTGCCGATTTGCGAGAGCATTCAAGCCGGCACCAGTATCAAGATGCTGGTGCGCCCGGAGGACTTGACCTTGTCGCTGCCGCAGGCCACCGCTGGCAATCGTCTGCAGGGCACCGTGACTTTCGTGCGCGACAGTGGCGCGACCATCGAAACCACCATCGATTGTTCCGGTGTCTCGCTGACTGCGCTGAGCACGCCTTGCCAGGGTATCGGCCTGGCCATAGGCAACCCGGTGTCGGTGACCATCCCGGCCGAAGCCTGTCGGGTACTGACCGCCTGAGAGTGTGTGAGTTTGCCGCGGGCAGCCAGCTACCAGCTAATGGAGGATGCATGAACCTGTCTCCCGGGATCCGTCGTGCGAGGGCCTTTCGCCAGGTCGTAGGTGGTTTTGCCCCTGCTGTCGCGCGGTGCAGCGTGCGCGCCTAATGACGGCGTGCGCGTAAACCCGCAAAATGCGACACTTTGGCGCTATGTCAGCGTCCAATTTCGATAATGCCAAACCGGGAGAGAGGCGGTGGTCGGGGGTCAGGAGTGATGGGCAGGGGGGCGTGGCTATCGTTACGCCGGGTTGCCCATTGAAGTCACCTGACGGCATCGGCCGTTGCGAGACACCATGCGTATGCGTCTAATACTGTTGGGTGGTGGCAATGCCTTGGGGCAAGCGCTGATCCGTCTCGGCGCCGAGGAGGACATCGGTTTCCTCGCCCCGCGCCCGCCGGAAACCGGCTGGGACAGCGCCAGCCTGACCCAGTTGCTGGACGACACCCGCCCCGATGCCTTGATCAACCTTGCTTACTACTTCGACTGGTTCCAGGCCGAAGAGGTGAGCGAGGCGCGTCTTGCTGCCCAGGAGCAGGCGGTCGAGCGGCTTGCCGAACTTTGTCAGCATCACGAGATTCGCCTGCTGCAGCCCTCCAGCTACCGGGTGTTCGATGGTTCGCGGGTGACCGCCTACAGCGAAAAGGAAGAGCCGGTGCCCCTGGGCGTGCGTGGCCAGGCCTTGTGGCGTCTCGAGCAGAGCGTGCGAGCGCTGTGCCCGCGGCATGTGTTGTTGCGCTTCGGCTGGTTGCTGGACGACAGTCCGGACGGCCTGCTCGGGCGTTTCCTGGTGCGTGCCGAGCGCGATGAAAGCATTGCGCTGGCGGATGACCGGCGCGGCAACCCGACCCCGGTCGACGATGCCGCGCGGGTGATCCTCGCGGTGCTCAAGCAGCTCGATTGCCAGGCACCGTTATGGGGCACCTTCCACTATGGCGGCCACGAAGCCACCACCTCGCTGGCATTGGGCCAGGCGGTATTGAGCGAGGCGCGTCACTTCCGCAGTAACCTGCTCGACGAGATCACGGCGCAGGCCCATGCCGCGCGCCCGGATGTCGCCGAGGAGCCGCAGCACGCGGTGCTGGCCTGCAAGAAAATTCTGCATACCTTCGGTATCAAGCCGCGCGCCTGGCGCTCGGCATTGCCGAGCCTACTGGACCGTTACTACCGTCATGTCTGATGCACCTATCCTGATTACCGGGGGGGCCGGCTTTATCGGTTCGCACCTGGTCGATGCACTATTGAGCCAAGGCCATGCGGTGCGCGTGCTGGACAATCTGTCGATGGGCAAGCGCGCCAACCTGCCGCTGGACAACCCGCGCCTGCAGTTGCTCGAGGGCGATGTGGCCGATGCGCTCCTGGTCGGTCAGGCCGTGGCCGGTTGTGCGGCCGTGGTGCATCTGGCCGCGGTGGCCTCGGTGCAAGCCTCGGTGGACGACCCGGTGAGCACTCACCAGAGCAACTTCGTCGGTACCCTCAATGTCTGCGAGGCCATGCGTCTGCACGGCGTCAAGCGGGTGGTCTACGCCTCGAGTGCGGCGGTCTACGGCAACAATGGCGAAGGTCAGGCGATTGGCGAAGATACGCCCAAGGCGCCACTGACGCCCTACGCTGCGGACAAGCTGGCCAGTGAGCATTACCTGGACTTCTATCGCCGTCAGCATGGCCTGGAACCGGCGATTTTCCGTTTCTTCAATATTTTCGGTCCGCGCCAGGACCCTTCCTCGCCCTATTCCGGGGTGATCAGCATCTTCACCCAGCGGGCGCAGCAAGGCTTGCCGATCCGCGTGTTCGGTGATGGCGAGCAGACCCGCGATTTCTTCTATGTCGGCGACCTGCTGGCGCTGCTGACCCAGGCGCTGGACATGCCGCAGGTGGTCGTCGGGGCGGTGAATGTCGGCTGGAATCAGGCCGTCAGCCTGAACCAACTGCTGACCGAGATCGGCAGTTTGTGTGGCGGCTTGCCGGCGGTTGACTACCAGGCGGCGCGCCCCGGCGATATTCGTCATTCGCGGGCAAATAATCAGCGCTTGCAAGCCAGTTACCGTTTGCCACCTGCGACCTCCATGCGTGCGGGCTTGCGCAGGTTGTTAAGCCAGGGCTGATCTGTACCCATAAAAAAACCGGCGCTGAGCCGGTTTTTTTATGGGAGTCGGTTTGCCTTAGAACTTGTAGCCGAGGCCGACCATGTAGACGTATGGATCTACATCCACATCGACCTTGACCTTCTCGCCAGCGAAGGAGGTGGTGCCGGTGGTGTCGATGTCGATGTAGCGCACGTGAGCGTTGAACAAGAGGTTGTCGGTCAGCATGTAGTCCATGCCCAGCTGGGCGGCGAGGCCCCAGGAGTCTTTCATGTCGAGGCCGCTGAAACCCTTGCCTTCGGCTTCGCTGCTCAGCTTGTCGTCGAAGAACCAGGTGTAGTTGATGCCCACCCCCGCATAGGGCTGGAAGGCCGAGGCACCGTCGAGCGGGTAGTAGACGACGCTCAGGGTTGGCGGCAGGTGCTTGAGTTCACCCAGCTTGCCATTCAGGCCAGCGAATGCTCCGGGCATGCCTTTCACGCCGACGTCATGGCTAAACGGGGTGGCTGCGAGCAGGTCGATGCCAATGTGGCTGGTGATCATATAGGTGCCGGTCAGGCCCAGCTGGGTATCGCTGTTCAGCGTGGCCTCGGTGCCGGCCACGTCGGTGTTCAGCGCACCCACCCAGATATCGCTGCTGCTTTCATGCGGATCGACGGTGGCTGCACCGGCTCGAACAATGACGTCACCTGCCTGGTAGGCGTGGGCGAGGGGGGCGGCCAATGCGGTGGCCAGGATGGAGAGAGCGAGCAGGGACTTGCGCATAGTGAGCTCCGGTCGAGTCATCAGTTGGTTGGGCTGGTGGCAATGTTAGGGGCCTAAGCAAATCGAGTTTTGACCCAGCTCAATGAATTGGTCTGGTGGCGACAGGCCATGGCGTCGTATCGGTTTTCTCCGATGGCGCGCAGGCCCCGTCGCTGTTGCTTGCGGGGCACAGCCTGGGGCACGTGTGGCATTTGGCCGCACAGGCCGGTGTGTTTGTGCGGATCGATCGCCGCCATCTCCTCATACTGTGATCCACAGTGTTCTTGTCTGCGCGTCTGCCGCTGTTAGGCGCAAGAGTTTGCGCAGGAGGCGGGCATGGGTGTTGCTGGATGATGCGGATGCAGTTGATAATGGTTATCTTTACTGCCTGGAGATCTTCAAGAGTTCGCTCATGCCCTCCGGGGCGAGGCGCCTGCCGGCAGCTGTTCATCGAATGCCACTCAGCCTTGTAATAGCTTGATATTTAGAAAGGTTATAATGTTTCTTTTTAAGATAAGCCCGTCGCTCGAGGATTCACTGCGTATGAACCTGTACCCCCTGCGTTCACTGGCCGTCGCTCTGGTGCTGAGCAGCACGCCGGCGCTGGCCGCGCCACTGGATGCCGCGCTGGATGAGAGTCAGCGCCTGGCCGCAGACGCCAAGGCGTCCCAGGCGCGTATCGAGCGGCTCGACGATGCCAGTCGCGAGATGCTCGCTGAGTACCGCAATGCCTTGCAGCAGGCCGAGGCGTTGAAAGGCTACAACCAGCAGCTGCAAGAGCTGGTCGTCGCTCAACGCCAGGAGCTGGCGGGCTACCAGGCGCAGCTGGACGGCATCGAGCGCACCCAGGAAGCGGTGACGCCACAGATGCGCCGGATGGTCGAGGTGCTCGGCGAATTCATTGCCGCCGACCTGCCGTTCCTGCCGGATGAGCGCAGCGAGCGTCTGGCGCAGCTGCAGGAGCTGTTGCCGCGTGCCGATGTCAGCCTGGCGGAAAAGTACCGGCGCATCCTCGAGGCCTATCAGGTCGAGAGCGACTACGGTCGCACCCTGGAGGCCTGGCGTGGCGAGCTGCCGGTTGCTGGCGGTTCGCGCAGCGTCGAGTTTCTCCGTCTCGGCCGGGTGATGCTGTACTTCCAGACCCTCGACGGCCATGAGAGTGGCTGGTGGAACCCGCAGAAGCGCAGCTGGGAAACGCTCGACGGCAGTGCTCGGCGCCCGTTGCATCAGGCCATCGCCATCGCTCGCCAGGAACAGGCACCGGCCCTGCTCGATCTCCCCGTGCAAACCCTGACTCAGGAGGCCAAGCAATGAGCCGTCGTGTTCTCGCCATCTTGACCCTGGCGCTGTTGCCGGCGCTTGCCGCTGCCGCCGCAGCGCTCAGCCCGGATCAACTGCTGCAGCGCATTCGCAGCGAACGCGCCGCCGAAGTCTCGGCCATGCACAGTCGCGAGCAGGCGTTTGTTGCCGCGCGTGGCGAGCGGGCGCAGTTGCTCGCCGGCGCGCGTGCGGCCTTGCAGACCCAGAAGGCCCAGGCCGAACGCCTGAAGGCCGAATTCGATCGCCAGGAGGCCGAGCTGGCCGAGCAGGAAAAACTCCTCGCCCAGCGTGTCGGTCACCTCGGCGAGTTGTTTGGCGTGGTCCGCCAGAGCGCCGGCGATGTCGCCGGGCAATGGCAGGACAGCCTGCTCAATGCGCAGTATCCCGAGCGTTTGCAGCGCCTCAAGGCGTTGGCCGAAAGCCGGACCTTGCCGTCCGCTGCGGATCTCGATGGTTATTGGATGCTGCTGCTGGAAGACCTGACCGCCAGCGGCCGGGTCGAGCAGTTGCAATTGCCGGTGGTGGCCGCCGATGGCAACCGCAGCGAGCAGTCGGTGCTGCGTGTCGGCACCTTCTCGGTGTTTTCCGCCGCTGACTTTCTGCGTTACGACGCCGATGCTGGCGAGTTGCTGGCGCCGCCGCGGCAGCCGTCTGGATTGGGCCAGGTCGAGGATTACCTGCAGAGTGACGCAGCGCTTGCCAGCCTGCCGGTCGATCCCAGTCGCGGTACCTTGCTGGCCCAGCTGCAGCGCCAGCCGACCCTGTGGGATCGCCTGCAACAGGGCGGCCTGGTCGGTTGGGTGATAGTCGCACTGGGCGTGCTGGGTCTGCTTCTGGCCAGCTGGCGCATGCTGCATTTGGCCCGGGTCGGACGTGGGGTGAGCGCGCAGATGCATGACCTGAGCGCGCCGCGTGACGATAACCCGCTGGGCCGGGTGATCGGCGTGCTGGGGCCGCAGCCGCGGCTGGCCGATCTGGAGACCCTGGAGCTGAAGCTCGACGAGGCGATTTTGCAGGAAACCCCGCCGCTGGAAAAGGGCCAGAGCCTGCTCAAGCTGCTCTGCGCGGTGGCGCCGTTGCTCGGTCTGCTCGGCACCGTGACCGGCATGATCGTCACTTTCCAGGCCATCACCCAGGGCGGTGGTGGCGATTCGCGGCTGATGGCCGACGGCATTTCCCAGGCCCTGGTGACCACGGTGCTGGGCCTGGTGGTGGCGATTCCGCTGCTGTTCCTGCACAGCCTGCTGGCCAGTCGCAGCAAGGGCCTGATCCAGCTGCTCGAGCAGCAGAGTGCCGGCTTGATCGCCCTGCACCTGTCCGGGGCGCCGCGTCGTGACTGATTGGCTCGGTTCGGGGCTGCGTCTGGTCGATAGCGGCTATGCGCTGCTCGACTTCATGAGCGCCGGTGGTGTGGTGATGTGGGCGCTGGCCGGGCTCTGCGTGGTGTTCTGGACCCTGGTGTTCGAGCGCTTCTGGTACGTGCGCCGGGTCTTCCCACGCTGGGGGCGCGAGCGGCGCAAGGCCTGGCAGCTGCTGCAGGACGACAACGGCAGCTGGCAACGGGCGGTGCGTGCGGCCTGGCTGGCGCAGGCGCGGCAACACCTGCTCGGCCCGCTGCGGCTGAGCAAGACCCTGGTGGCGATGTACCCGCTGCTCGGCTTGCTCGGCACCGTCAGCGGCATGGTCGCGGTGTTCGACGTGCTCGCCATCAACGGTACCGGCAACCCGCGCGGCATGGCCGCCGGCGTCTGGCAGGCGACCCTGCCGACCATGGCCGGCATGGTCCTGGCGATTACCGGATTGTTCAGCCTGGCACGCCTCGAACGCGATGCGCGCCGGGCCCTCGAGCGGCTGGCCGACCAGCTGCGTCACGAGTGAGAGCTTGTGAAAACACTGCCCGTCTGCTGCGGCCGCCTCCAAGCGCCCGCAGCGGCGTTGCGTTAATTGAAAAGCGGGGTCATTTAGCTCACTAAACTCCCCCGTTTTTCAACTAGCGCGCCTTGCCGCGAACGCCTGGAGGCGGCCTCGCGACGGCGCTCAATATTTTCACAAGCTCCGAGATAACCAACATGCGAATGCGCCGACACCACCAGCAGGACGAAGACACCGGCATCGACCTGACGCCGATGCTCGACGTGGTCTTCATCATGCTGATCTTCTTTATCGTCACCAGCTCCTTTATCACGGAGTCCGGGGTCGAAGTGCAGCGTCCCCAGGCGGAGACTGCCAGCCCGCAGGACAAGGGCAATATCCTCATCGCCGTGACCGCCGACGGTCAGGTGTGGATGGACAAGAAAGTCGTCGACGTGCGCAGCGTGCGCGCCCATGTCGAGCGCATGCGCGTCGACCAGCCGGACGGCGCGGTGGTGGTGCAGGCCGATCAGGATGCGCGTACCGGCCTGGTGGTCCAGGTGATGGATCAGGCGCGTCTGGCCGGGGTGCAGGATGTCGCCCTGGCCGCCACCTCGGGAGCGCTTTGATGCGTGTACCGCTGTCCTTTCTCGGCGCCTGTCTGATGGCCTTGGCGCTGTTCGCCTTGATGCTGTACATGGTCGCGCCGCCGCGTAGCCAGCCCTCGGACACGCCGGTGACGGTGGCCAACTTCGTGCGCCTCGATGGCAATGCCAGCGACACCGCGACGCGCACTCGTCAGCAGGCGCCGCAGCCACCGCAACCGCAAACCCCACAACCGCCGACACCGCCCACGCCGGTCGCCGCCACAGCAAGTGCCAATCTGCCGGCGCTGGACCTGCAATTGCCGAGTCTGAGTAGCGGCATCGCCGTCAACAGTGCGCCGACCCCGAGCCTCAGCGGTCTGAGCGCCGGCGCCGCCGCGCCCAGCGCGCCGGCGTCAAGCGAGTCCGCTGGACAGGCCGGCGGCCCGGAAAGCGAGGTGATGCCGCTCAACGATGTCAGTCCTGACTATCCGCGCTACGCCTTGCAGCGTGGCATCGAAGGGCACGTCAAGCTGGCGTTCACCATCAGCCGCGCCGGTGCGGTGGAGAATATCCGGGTGATCGAAGCCAGCCCGCAGAATGTGTTCGAGCGCGAAGCGCGGCGCGCCGCCGTGCGCTGGCGTTTTGCCCCGCGTACCGAGAGTGGTCTGGCGGTGGCTCGCGAAGCGGTGAAGACCCTGTACTTCCGTCTCGAGGGAGGTCGCTGAGATGCAGCGTTTATTGCTGTTAGTAATTCTCTGCACGGCGGGTGCCGTGCAGGCTGCCGGGCAAAGCGTCGAGCCGGGTGTGTTTCGTGCCCTGAACGCGGCCCAGGAGGCTCAGCAGCAGGGCGACTATGCCGCGGCGAGGCGCGCGCTGGATGCGGCCAAGGCCAAGCCGGGCAGTCTGGAGCAAGCCTTGCTGTGGCGCAGCCGCGGCTATCTGGCCTGGGCCGAAGGGCACAACGCCAAGGCCATCGAGCTGCTCGGCCAGGCGTTGAGCAGCGGCAAGCTGGACGCCGAGTTGCAGGCCGGCGAGCAACTCAACCTGGCCCGGCTCAACCTGGTCGAGCGTCGCTACGCCCGGGTCGTCAGCCTGCTGGCGCCGCCGCAGGCGACGGCCGGGGAAGAGGTTCTGCAGATGCTGGTGCAGGCCTACCAGGGGCTGGGCCAGCCGGCTAAGGCGCTGCCGCTGGCCGAACGCTATGTGCAGGCCAATCCGCGGGCGGCTGACAGCTGGTTGCAGTTTCTCGTCGCGGTGAATGCCGACCTCAAGCGTTATTCCGCCGCCGAGCGCTGGCAGCGTCAGTTGCTCGGTCGTCAGCCCGATCGTGCCCAGGGCTGGCGCCAGCTGGCCGCCTTGCAGCAGCTGAGTGGTAGCCACGACAAGGCGTTGGCCACCCTGCGTACGGCACACAGCAAGGGCCTGCGTTTCAATGAGGCCGAGCTGGACAATCTGGTGCTGCTGGCCAGCGCGGCCGAGCAACCCTGGCAAGGCGCCAAGCTGCTCGCCGGCCTGCTCGAACAGGGCCTGCTGGCGCGTACCGCTGCCCGCGAGGAGCGCCTGGCCCTGCTCTGGTGGCAGGCCCGCGAGCGCGCTGCGGCGGCGCGGATCTACCGCCAGCTGGCGGGGCGTTCGGGCAGCGCCAAGCATTGGCTGAACCTGGCCCAGCTGGAGATGGAACAGGCCCGTTGGCAAGCCGGCCTGGACGCCTTGGCCAAGGCCGAGCGCGCCGGTGCCGAACGCAGCAAGGTGCGCTCTTGGCGCCGCTGGGCGGAAAGCGAACTGAGTTTCGAGCGGGAAAAACGTCTGGCCAGTACGCGCTAGGATGGGTCACAAATGCGTAGGGTGGGTTAGCCGCATGCAGCCCCTATCCTGACACCGGGGGCCGACATCACGCCACCAGGGACGCGGCGTAACCCACCATCGGCGCAACGCGGTCGATCGCTTGGTGGGTTACGCGTCGCGCCACGATCGTATTCGGGTGATCGGCCGGCGTACCGCGCCGCTAACCCACCCTACGGGCCGAAGCGCTCAAGTATCCGGCAGCTCGTAGGCGTAGATCTTGTCCGCCTGCATCTGATAGCCGGCTTCGGCCAGTTCGCTGCTGCTCTGTTCGACCTTCAGCGCGCCCTCGATCCAGAATGGCTGATAGAGCGCATCCAGCAGCACGCCCAGTTCGGTGGTGACGTGCACGATCTGGTTCGATGGCGGTGGCGGTACATGGATGCAGGCGCCGAAGTAGGGCACCAGCAGGAACTCGGTGACGCGGCCTTCGTCGGTCACATCCAGCGGCACTATATAACCGGGCAGCTTCACCGCCTGACCGTCCAGCTCCTTGACCACGGGCGCGGCGGGCGATTGTTGCCCCGCGGCCGGGCCGGACTCGGACAGGGCGTCGGCCAGTTGCGACAGGTCATGGATGGGCGCGGGTTCGACCACTTGCGCGGGTGCATCGGCCGGGACCATGTCCGACCAGCTCAGCTCGCGTACCTCGGCGGCCGATAAAGGCGCGGCCAGGGCGATAAGCACAGCAGCGAGCAGGGGGCGGAGCATGGTGCTACCTCGTATCGAAAAAAGCGTCATAAGCGGCGTTATAAACGAATCGACAGGCCATCGGCCAGCGACTGCCGGTAGGCACGCCAGGCGGGGACACAGCCCATCAGCAGGGCGGCACTCAGGATAGCGCCGAGCAGCGTCCACTCATAGGCCGTTGGCAGGTCAAGCGGCAGATACAGGCCATAGTTGGCCTGCACATGGCCCTGCGCCCCGGCGATGCCCAGATACAGCAATACCAGGCCCAGCAGCACGCCGGCCAACGCCAGGGCGAAGGCCTCCAGGATCAGCAGGCTGGCGATATGCCAGGGCCGCGCGCCGACCGAGCGCAGGATCGCCATCTCGCGGCGGCGCTCGTTGAGGCTGGTGAGAATCGCGGTGAGCATGCCGATAAGCCCGGTCAGCACGACGAACAGCGAGACCACGAACAGCGCTTTCTCCGCCGTACCCATCAGGCTCCAGAGTTCCTGCAGGGCGACGCCGGGTAGGATCGCCAGCAGCGGCTCGCCACGGAAGTCATTGATTTCGCGTTGCAGGCTGAAGGTCGCGATCTTGCTGTTGAGGCCCAACAGAAAGGCGGTAATCGCCGTCGGCTGCAGATCCAGGGCGCGCGCCTGCTCGGCGCTGACGACCCCGGCGCCGCGGGCCGGCATGCCGTTCTGCCAGTCGACATGCAGTGCTTCCATTCCGGCCAGAGATATATGCAGGGTGCGGTCCACGGGGGTGCCGGTGCGCTCGAGGATGCCGACCACGCGAAAGGGCTTGTCGTCATGCTTGAGCAGGCTGATGGTGGCCACGCCATGGGCCAGTACCAGCTCTTCGCCGAGGCGGTAGTCCAGTGCCTTGGCCACTTCCGCGCCGAGCACCACCTCGAACGGGTCGGCGACAAAGGCGCGGCCCTGGCCGATCCGCAGCGGCTGGCTGCGGGCATAGCGGAAGTGCTCGAAGTAGGCCGGGTTGGTGCCCATTACCCGGTAGCCGCGGTGCGAATCGCCAAGGGAGATGGGGATCGCCCACTTGACCTGGCGGTGGTCGGCGAAGCGCTGGAAGCTGTCCCAGCGAATGTTGTTGGTCGCGTTGCCGATGCGAAACACCGAATACAGCAGCAGGTTGACGCTGCCTGAGCGGGCGCCGACGATCAGGTCGGTGCCGCTGATGGTATTGGCGAAGCTGGCCCGGGCTTCGGTGCGTACCCGCTCGACGGCCAATAACAGGCAAACGGAAAGGGCGATGGCGAATACCGTGAGCAGCGCGGTGAAGCGGCGGTTGCCCAGGCTGGCCAGGGCCAGACGTAATAGGTACACCTTCAGATCTCCGACGGGGTGGCGGCGCGATTGAGTTCGGCCAGCGACAGGCTGCGATCGAACAGGCGCGCCAGGCTCTGATCGTGACTGACGAACAGCAGGCTGGCGCCGGCCTCGCGGCATTCGGCGAACAACAGCTGGAGGAAGGCCTCGCGGGCATCGAAGTCCAGTGCCGAAGTCGGCTCGTCGGCGATCACCAGTTCCGGCTGGCCGATCAGGGCGCGGGCGGCGGCGACCCGCTGTTGCTGGCCGATGGACAGTTCATCGGCGCGGCGCTCGAGCAGCGTGGGCTCTTTCAGGCCGAGGTGGGCGAGCAGGGTGGCGGCGGCCTGGTCGATGCTGCCGTGGCGCTGGATGGCGCGGCTGGCGCGCAGCCTGGAGAAGTGGCAGGGCAACTCGACGTTCTCGCGCACCGAGAGAAACGGCAGCAGGTTGAACTGCTGGAAGATATAGCCGGTGTGGTCGACGCGAAAGCGGTCGCGGGCGCTGGGCGAAAGTGCGCTCAGTTCCTGGTCGAGCAGACGGATGCTGCCGCGATTGGGCGTTTGCACTCCGCCGAGCAGGCCGAGCAGCGTGGTCTTGCCGCTGCCGCTGGGGCCCTTGAGAAACAGGCTTTCGCCGCGCTCCAGGGTGAAGCTGGGGATGTCCAGCAGCTGCCCCTGGCCGGGCCAGGCGAAACCGAGGTTGGACAGGCTGATCAGGGCATTGCTCATAAAGTAAGCGGCTGGGTTGCCCCAGCCGTTCTGCACTCCGAAAATTTAGAAACTGAGGGAAGGCTTGGCCGGCGTCAATTCCACGCCTTGCTGGCCATTCGGGCCGATCAGTTGTACCTGAATTTTCTCAGTGGCGGGGAAGCGCTTGAACAGTTCGCCCAGGTTCAATTGTTTCAATTCACCTGGCTTTTTGCAGTCGAGCTGGTAATGCGCATGGATTTCGCTGTGCGCGCTGCCTTCATCGTGGTCGTGATGTTCCTTGTGCTCTTCATCTTCTTCGAACAATGCGCTTTCCAGCTCGGTTTCGCTCACTGTGCAATTGCCGGCAGCCAGGCCGAACAGGGCCTGCGGGTCTTGTAGTTGGCTGCGTGCGGCGGCGACCTTGGCCTTGTCGGCGTCGCTCTCGGCGGCATGTTCGAAACCCACCAGGTTCATCGCCGGGCTTTCCAGCTCCAGCTCCAGGGCCTGGCCATCGAGCACCACATTGAGGCGGGCGGCGCCATGCTCGTGGGCGTCGAGGCTGCCGTGTTCGGCGTGGTCGTTCGCATGAGCGTGGTTGTGCTCGTTGGCTTGGGCGACGGCCAGGGGCAGCAGGGCAAAAGGCAGGGCAAGCAGCAGGCGACGCATGGTGATCTCCGGTCGGGATTCAATTTACTTGTTACGTTATAACAACTTTTATATGGGTCTGACCAGCTCCGCTTGGCGAGCTGCGGCTGACGTGGGAGCATGCCTGTCGATTACTCGAGGGCAGCAAGATGGTGCGAATCCGTGGACGGGTCGGCGACTGGCCGGTGGATCTGACAGTGGAGCTGGACGCGCAGGATTGGGCGCAACTGGCGCAGCACATCACGCCTGCTGCCGCTGCCGGCGAGCCACCGCCGGCCGCCGCAGCCTTGGCAACCGATGCCCTGTGGCAGACGACTCTGGACCTGCTGCACCAGGCCGGGCAGATCGAAGGGCCGCAGCTACTCGCTCAACTGGCCGCCTTGGCCGGCAGCGAGGCGGCGGGCAAGCGCCTGCTGGTGCGTTTGCGCCATAGCGCCTTGGTGCGCATGGAAACCGGGGTGGATGCGCCTATCTATCACTGGGTCGGCTAGCAGGCGGGGCGATGTGGAGTTTCGCGGTGCTCAGCCCAACAGCCATACCCGTAGGGCGGGTGAAACCCGCCATGGCTGCAAGTGGCGATAAAACACTGCGGGTTGCACCCGCCCTACGTTCTGAGCTCAATAGATCGCCTGATACAGCTTGCGCCGGTAGGCGGTTACCAGCGGGTCTTCGTTGCCGAGCAGGTCGAACACCTGCAGCAGGGTCTTGTGCGGCAGGCCGTCGGCGTAGGTGCGGTTACGTGTGAACAGCTGCAGCAGGGCCGCCAGCGCCGGCTCGTATTGCTGGCGGGCCAACTGCTGGATCGCCAGTTGGTAGGCGGCTTCATCGTCTGCGCCGTTCTGCGCCAGACGGGTTTTCAGGCTGGCGACGTCCGGCAGGTCCGCCGCCTGACGGAGGAAGGTCAGCTGCGCGCGGGCGCTGGCCAGGGCCTGCTGGTGTTCGTCGCCGGTCACCGCATCCAGCGCGGCCTCGGCTTCAGCCAGTTCGCCGCGTTCGGCCAGGCAGCGGGCATAGAGGATCAGCGCCGTGGCGTGCTGGTTATTTTCCGCCAGCACTTCTTTGAGCAGGGCTTCGGCATCGCCGATGCGGCCCTCGGCGAACAAAGCCTGGGCCGCCTGCATGGGGTCGGCCGCGGCGGGTGCCGGCTCGGCCACGTGGGGCTTGAGCAGTTCGCGGATCGCCGATTCGGGCTGCGCGCCGGAGAAACCGTCGACCGGCTGGCCGTTCTTGAACAGCACCACGGTGGGCAGGCTGCGAATGCCGAAGCGCGCGACTATGTCCTGCTCGATGTCGCAGTTGACCTTGGCCAGCAGCAGTTCGCCCTGGTAACCCTCGGTGATCTGCGCCAGCAGTGGCATCAGGGCCTTGCAGGGCGCGCACCATTCGGCCCAGAAGTCCACCAACACCGGTTTGTGGAAGGAGTTCTCGATCACCAACTGTTCGAATTGGGCGCTGCCGGATACGTCGAAAATATAAGGGATGTCGCTCATGGGATGGGCTTTTGGTCGATGGAAAGGCTATAGCTTCAAGCTTCGAGCCCTAAGCTGCAAGTAAGAGCCACAAGCTTTAAGCCATAAGCGGCAAGTGAGAGCGCAAAGCTTGCCGCTGCGCCCTCCGGGCGTAATACAGGCTGACCTGGCGAAACTCCGCCGGCTCGGCCAGATCCGGCTGGGTACAGGCGTCCAGCAGGCCGAGGCGTCGATACAGCGGATGCTGGAAGTCGCGCACCCGCGAATCGGCCAGCAGCACCTGACGGCCGCGGCTGAGGAACTGGTCGAGCAGTGCCAGGTTGGCGCGGTCGTAGAGTACGTCGGCGACCAGGATCAGGTCGAAGCGGTCGGCTTCCTGGAAGAAGTCCGCCGAGTAGCCCAGTTCCACCTGGTTGAGTGCGGCATTGGCCCGGCAGGCCTCGAGGGCCAGTGGGTCGAGGTCGCAGGCCACCACTTCGAGGGCGCCAGCCTTGGCCGCGGCAATCGCCGCGACGCCGGAACCGGCGCCGAAGTCCAGTACGCGCTTGCCGCGCACCCACTGCGGATGCTCGGCCAGCCAGCGCGCCAGCACCAGGCCGCTGGCCCAGCAGAAGCACCAGTAGGGCGGCTCCTCGAGAATGCGCCGGGTTTCTTCGGGGTTGAAGGCGCGCGCCATATTGGCGGCATCGATCAGCCAGAGTTTCAGCTCGGTAGCGGGCAAGTGCTCGGCCACCAGCCTGGCGTCGCCGAGCAGCTCGCTCAGCGCCGCTTGCAGGGTGGCAGTTGGGCTCATGGCGCCGGCACCAGGCGCAACTCGCCGAGTTGCTGGCTGTCGTGGTGGCGAATCGGTCGTGGCGGCAGGCGCAGGATCAGGCGGCCGGCTTGACTGACCCGTCCGCGCAGTTCGACCCGGGTGCCGGGGATGAAGGCCTGGGGGTTGAACGGCAGGCGAAAGGGCAACGTCGCGCCGCTGCCGCTCAGTTGCACGTTGCCCAGCAGGCCCTGGGGCAGGCCGCGGGCATCGATCAGCAGCAGGGCCAGTTCGACTTCGCTGCCACTGGGGACGCCGAGCAGGCTGCCGCTGAGCTCACGCAGGTGCGCCGGCAGAGGTGCAGGCGTGGCTGCGGGCGCCGACGTGGTCGGCGGCTGGGGCGACACGGCGGGTTCGCCGGCGCAGGCCGCGAGCAGTCCGGCGAGGGTGAGGGGAGCGAGCAGTCGCATGGTAATGATCATCTGGGTGGTGGATCCGAAAGAAACCGTATGCCTGAACCTGAAGAGTAGCTGGGCGCGCGCCTGTATAGCGCAAAGTCCTCGGCTTGTCTTGCCGGCGGGATGCGCTACCATGGCGCTTTCCTGTTCAAGGCGGCTGCCCTCCTATGCACTGTCCCTTCTGCGGTGCCAACGACACCAAGGTCATCGATTCGCGCCTGGTCGCCGAGGGCGGGCAAGTGCGTCGTCGGCGCGAATGCCTGGCCTGCGAAGAACGTTTCACCACCTTCGAAACCGCCGAGCTGGTGATGCCGCGGCTGATCAAGCAGGACGGCAGCCGCCAGCCTTTCGACGAAGACAAGCTGCGGGCCGGCATGCAGCGCGCCCTGGAGAAACGCCCGGTGAGCATCGAGCGCCTGGAGGCGGCCATTGCCCATATCAAGCACCGGTTGCGCGCCACCGGCGAGCGCGAGATCAAGTCGCTGGTGCTCGGCGAGTTGGTGATGAGCGAGCTGCAAAAACTCGATGAGGTCGCCTACATTCGCTTTGCCTCGGTGTACCGGCGCTTCCAGGATCTCAACGAGTTCCGCGAGGAAATCGACCGGCTGTCCCGCGAGCCCGCCAAAGAGCAATGATGAGCATCGATCATGCCTGCATGGCCCGCGCCCTGGAGCTGGCCGGCAAGGGCCTGTATTCCACCCACCCCAATCCGCGGGTCGGCTGCGTCATCGCCCGCGACGGGCAGGTCGTCGGCGAAGGCTGGCATGCGCGCGCCGGTGAGCCGCACGCCGAGGTGCATGCGCTGCGCCAGGCCGGCGCGCAGGCGCGTGGCGCCACCGCCTATGTGACCCTGGAGCCCTGCAGCCATCACGGTCGCACCCCGCCGTGTGCCGATGCACTGATCGCGGCCGGCGTGGCGCGGGTGGTGGTGGCCATGCAGGATCCCAATCCGCAGGTCGCCGGCAATGGCCTGGCGCGGCTGATGCAAGCCGGGATCGCAGTCCAGGCCGGTGTGCTGGAAGCCGAGGCACGGGCGCTCAATGCCGGCTTCATCAAGCGCATGGAACAGGGCCTGCCCTTCGTGCGGGTCAAGTTGGCGATGAGCCTGGACGGTCGCACCGCCATGGCCAGCGGCGAGAGCCAGTGGATTACCGGGCCGGCTGCCCGCGCCGCGGTGCAGCGCTTGCGGGCCCGCGCCAGTGTGGTGCTGAGCGGCGCCGATACCGTATTGGCGGACAACGCCCGCCTGACCGTGCGCCCCGCTGAACTGGGCCTGGATGCCGAGCTGACGGCGTTGGCGATGACCCGGCCACCGTTGCGGGTGCTGGTCGACGGACGCCTGCGGGTGCCGCTGGCGGCGCCTTTTTTTCAGGCCGGCACGACGCTGGTGGCGACCTGCGCGGCCGCTATGGCACGTGATCGCTACCTGGACGCCGGTCACGAACTGTTGGCTGTACCGGGCAGTAGCGGCCATGTCGATCTGCACAAACTGCTGGCCGAACTGGCCGGGCGCGGTGCCAACGAAGTGCTGGTCGAGGCCGGGCCGCGCCTGGCCGGGGCCTTCGCCCGCGAGGGCCTGGTCGATGAGTACCAGTTGTTCGTCGCGCCGAAGTTTCTCGGCTCCAGCGCGCGGCCCTTGCTCGAACTGCCGCTGGCACGCATGGCCGAGGCGCAGGCGCTGAAGATCGTCGAGATGCGCGCGGTCGGCGACGACTGGCGGATCATCGCGGTGCCGGCCGACTAGGGCCTGTGTCGCGCCGATCTTCTCGCGACACCGGCATTGGCGGATGCGACGGATCGGCCAGGTGCCAGCACGACTTGTCGCGCGGCGATGCAGGCACGCGGCAATTATGGTAAAACGCGTCTCGGCCACTGCGGTGGCCGCAACGTTCTCAGGGCGGGGTGTGATTCCCCACCGGCGGTAATGGCGCTCGAGTGCCTAGCCCGCGAGCGCTTGTCCGGGTTGCGTAAGCAACCCGGCAAGGACAGCAGACCCGGTGTGATTCCGGGGCCGACGGTATAGTCCGGATAAAGAGAGAGCGGGATTCCCTCCTCGGGTGCCCTGTGCGTACCCGTGAAATCCCTATCGATCGGCAGTGCCCTGTTTTGTGCAAAACAGGAGTTCATTCATGCTGTTCAACATCAGCTTCACTCGAGCACCGGAGGACCCATGTTCACCGGCATAATCGAATCCATTGGCAGCATCCGTGCGCTGACGCCCAAGGGCGGCGACGTGCGTGTCCATGTGGCCACCGGCAAGCTCGACCTGGGCGACGTCAAGCTGGGCGACAGCATCGCGGTCAATGGCGTCTGCCTGACTGCGGTGGAACTGCCCGGCGACGGTTTCTGGGCCGATGTCAGCCGCGAGACCCTGGCGCGCACCGCCTTTATCGACTTGAAGCCCGGCAGCCCGGTCAACCTGGAAAAGGCCCTGACGCCATCCAGTCGCCTCGGCGGCCATCTGGTCAGCGGCCATATTGATGGTGTCGGCGAAGTCATTGCCCGCGCCGACAACGCCCGCGCCGTGCAATTCACCA
The DNA here is from genome assembly GCF_041601375.1 of Pseudomonas sp. Taxonomy (GTDB): domain Bacteria; phylum Pseudomonadota; class Gammaproteobacteria; order Pseudomonadales; family Pseudomonadaceae; genus Aquipseudomonas. The sequence continues at coordinate 27,488 of NZ_JBFIIG010000024.1, forward strand.
TCCGCGCGCCGCGCGAGCTGGCCAAGTACATCGCCCACAAGGGCTCGATCACCGTCGACGGCACCAGCCTGACCGTCAATGCGGTGAATGGCGCCGAATTCGAGCTGACCATAGTGCCGCACACCCTGGCCGAGACCATCATGGTCGACTATCGCCCCGGCCGGCAGGTCAACCTCGAGGTCGACCTGCTGGCGCGTTACCTGGAGCGTCTGCTGCTTGGCGACAAGGCCGCCGAGCCGAATGCCTCGGGCATGACGGAAAGTTTTCTGGCCGAACACGGCTACCTGAAGAATTAAGGAATCGCCAGCATGGCTCTCAACAGCATCGAAGAACTGATCGAAGACATCCGCGCCGGCAAGATGGTCATCCTCATGGACGACGAGGACCGCGAGAACGAAGGTGACCTGATCATCGCCTCCGAGTGCGTGAGCGCCGAGCACATCAACTTCATGGCGCGCTTCGCCCGGGGCCTGATCTGCATGCCGATGACCCGCGAGCGCTGCGAGCTGCTCAAGTTACCGCTGATGGCGCCGCGCAACGGCTCCGGCTTCGGCACCAAGTTCACGGTCTCGATCGAGGCGGCCGTCGGCGTCACCACCGGCATTTCCGCCGCCGACCGCGCGCGCACCGTGCAGGCCGCCGCCGCCCGGAGCGCGGTAGCCGACGACATCGTCAGCCCCGGCCACATCTTCCCGCTGATGGCCCAGCCCGGTGGCGTGCTGGCCCGTGCCGGTCACACCGAGGCGGCCTGCGACCTGGCGCGCATGGGTGGCTTCGAGCCGAGCGGGGTGATCTGCGAAATCATGAACGATGACGGCACCATGGCCCGCCGTCCCGAGTTGGAAGAGTTCGCCAAGGCCCACGACATCAAGATCGGCACCATTGCCGACTTGATCCACTACCGGCTGATCCACGAGCGCACCGTCGAGCGCGTCAGCGAGCAGCTCCTCGACAGCGAGCTGGGCCAGTTCAACCTGGTGACTTACCGCGACTCGGTGGAGAACGATGTGCACATGGCCCTGACCCTGGGCACCATCTGCGCCGATGAGCCGACCCTGGTGCGGGTGCACAACATGGACCCGCTGCGCGACCTGTTCATGGTCAAGCAGCCTGGCCGCTGGAGCCTGCGTGCGGCCATGGCCGAGGTGGCCAAGGATGGCAGCGGCGTGGTGCTGCTGCTGGGCAACCCGCTGACCGGCCCGGACTTGCTGGCGCACCTGGAGCGGCAGTTGGGCGGCGAGGCGAAAGTGACGGCCAATCCGACCACCTACAGCACCGTCGGAGCCGGCTCGCAGATCCTCCGCGACCTGGGCGTGCGCAAGATGCGCCTGATGAGTTCGCCGATGAAGTTCAATGCGATATCCGGTTTCGATCTGGAAGTTGTAGAATACCTGCCCTCTGAATAATCCCAAGGGCCGCCAATCGCGGCCCGGCTCTTTAAATAGACGAGACTCGCTATGACCCTGAAGACCATCGAAGGTACTTTTATCGCCCCCAAGGGCCGCTTCGCCCTGGTGGTTGGCCGCTTCAACAGCTTCGTTGTCGAAAGCCTGGTAAGCGGTGCCGTCGACACCCTGGTTCGCCACGGTGTGAGCGAAAGCGACATCACCCTCATCCGTGCGCCGGGTGCCTTCGAGATCCCCCTGGTGGCACAGAAAATCGCCCAGCGTAGCGAGTTCGACGCGATCATCGCCCTGGGTGCGGTGATCCGTGGCGGCACGCCGCATTTCGAATACGTCGCCGGCGAATGCACCAAGGGCCTGGCCCAGGTGTCCATGGAGTTCGGCGTACCGGTGGCCTTCGGCGTGCTGACCGTCGACTCCATCGAGCAAGCCATCGAACGTTCCGGCACCAAGGCCGGCAACAAGGGCGCGGAAGCTGCACTGTCCGCCCTGGAAATGGTCAGCCTGCTGGCGCAGTTGGAGGCCAAGTGAGCCAGAACGACAGCACCGGGCAGAAGCCGCAGCCGGGCAAGAAAGCACCCAGTGGCAAAACCCTGGCGCGGCGTCAGGCGCGCACCCTGGCCATGCAGGCGCTGTACTCCTGGCACATGGCCGGTCAGCAGTTGAACGAGATCGAGGCGCAGTTTCGCGTCGATAACGATTTCAGCACGGTCGACGGCGCCTACTTCCACGAGATCCTGCACGGCGTGCCGCGGCAGAAAAGCGAGATCGACGGTGCCTTCGAGATCCTGCTGGATCGTCCGATCTCCGAGATCGATCCGGTCGAACTGTCGATTCTGCGGCTGTCCACCTACGAACTGAAGAACCGCCTCGATGTCCCCTATCGGGTGGTGATCAACGAAGGCATCGAGTTGGCCAAGGTGTTTGGCGCCACCGACGGGCACAAGTTCGTCAACGGCGTGCTGGACAAACTGGCGCCGCGCCTGCGGGCGGACGAAGTCCGCGCCAACCGGCGCTGACAGTCTCTTGAACGGCTGCTGCGGGTTGCGTCCGCCAGGCCCTGTCGAGATCGGCCTGATCGCGTCGCGTCACGCGGCGCAGCTGGCAGGTGTGGCCGCCCGTGGGTGAGTTCGAGCTGATTCGTCGTTATTTCGCCGCGGCGGCCTGTGCGCAGGCCGGTGCAGGCGTGGCGCTGGGAATCGGCGACGACTGCGCACTGCTGGAACTGCCGGCTGGCGAACAGCTGGCGGTTTCCACCGACACCCTGGTTGCCGGGGTGCATTTTCCCGAATCAGCCGATCCCTTTCTGCTGGCCCAGCGCGCGCTGGGCGTGTCGGTCAGTGACCTGGCCGCCATGGGCGCGACTCCGATCGGCTTCACCCTGGCCTTGACCCTGCCCGGCGCGGAACCGGCCTGGCTGCAAGCCTTCGCCGGCGGCCTCGATCGGATGGCGCAGGACTGCGCCGTGCGCCTGATCGGCGGCGATACCTCGCGCGGGCCGCTGAGCCTGACCCTGACCGTGTTCGACCGAGTGCCCCATGGCCTGGCGCTGACCCGGGCCGGTGCCCGGGTCGGCGATGTGCTCTGCGTGGGCGGCGAGCTGGGCGATGGCGCCGGTGCCTTGGCGCTGGTGCTCGGCCAGCGGCAGGCGCCGGCTGAGATTGCCGAGCCCTTGCTGGCGCGCTACTGGTCGCCGCGACCGCAGCTTGGCTTGGGCGTGGCGCTACGCGGCAAGGCCACGGCGGCGCTGGATATTTCCGATGGCCTGCTGGCCGACTGCGGACATATCGCCGCCGCCTCGGGCGTGGCGCTGCTGATCGAGCAGGCGCGCCTGCCGCTGTCGCAGGCGCTGCTGGCCCTGCTCGGCGCCGCTGGCGCGCGTGACTGCGCGCTGAGCGGCGGTGACGATTACCTGTTGGCCTTTACCCTGCCGGCCGAGCATCTCGCCGGCTTGCAGGCGCAGGGCTGGCCGGTGCATGTGATCGGTCGCGTCGAGGCCGGGGCCGGCGTGCAGCTACTGGATCCGCAGGGTCAACGCCTCAAGCCGCAGGCGCGGGGCTATCAACATTTTGGGAGTGACGGTGACTGAACCGCTAAGCGTGCCGCCATCGGTATGGCGCAATCCGTGGCACTTCATCGCCTTCGGCTTCGGCTCGGGCACCTTGCCCAAAGCGCCGGGCACCTGGGGTTCGCTGGTGGCGCTGCCGTTTATCCCGCTGTGGCAGATGCTGCCGGACTGGGGCTACTGGCTGATGCTCGGCATCACCATGCTGTTCGGCTTCTGGCTGTGCGGCAAGGTCGCCGAAGACCTGCGCGTGCATGACCATGAGGGCATCGTCTGGGACGAAATGGTCGGCATGTGGATCACCCTGTGGCTGGTGCCGGAAGGCTGGGGCTGGCTGCTGGTGGGTTTCCTGATGTTCCGCTTGTTCGACATCCTCAAGCCCTGGCCGATCAGCTGGATCGACCGGCACGTGCATGGCGGTGTTGGTATCATGCTCGACGATGTGCTGGCCGGGGTCTTCGCCTGGCTGGCCATGCAGTTGCTGGTGTGGGGCTGGGCCAATGGCCTGGCCAGCGGGCTGGGCCTGTAGCCGGCCGTTGAGAAACTGGCTGCGTTGCCCCTCTTGATAAAAGAGGGGGGCGTTAAAGATGGCTATGTACCCGTTATTGGTTGAAGCGCAATTTCGGCGCAGATGTGCTGCCAGAAAATCCTTTCACCCGCTAACCCAGACATAGCCTTAAACATGGCCTGCCAAAGGTGTCGAGATCGATCATGGCGAGATGCTGGTTGGCGATACTGCTGGGCGTGCTGGGCTGCTCATGGGCCCTGGCCGCGCCGACTGCGCCGACTGAGCCGCAGGAGATTCGCCTGGCTAGCGAGGTCTGGCAGGGCCATACCCATGCCGACGGCAGTGGTCTGGCCTGGGATATTCTGCGTCAGGTGTTCGAGCCCGAAGGCATCGAGCTGGTGATCCAGAGCGTGCCCTATACCCGCTCCATCGGCCTGGTGCAGCGCGGCGAGGCCGATGCCTGGGTCGGCTCCTACCGCAACGAGGTGGACGAGGGCGTGTTCTACCCGCGCTGGCACTACGACGCCGATCAGATCAGTGCGCTGGGCTTGGTCGATCAGCCGGTGCCGAGACAGGCAACGCTAGGCGAGTTTCGTCTGGTGTGGATGCGTGGCTACGAATATCAGCGCTATTTGCCAAACCTGAAGCACTACCGGGAAATTCAGCGCCGCGGCGGTATCCTGTCCATGCTCGATCACGGTCATGCGGATTTCTACATCGATGCGCAGACCGAGGTCGATGAGGTGCTCGACGGTGCGGCGGACCGGGCCCGCTACCGGGTCACCCGGTTGATCCGTTTGCCGATGTACCTGGGCTTTGCCGATAATCCGCGTGGGCGGGCGTTGGCCCAGGTGTTCGATCGACGCATGGCTCAGCTGGTCGAGCAGGGCGGTTTGCGCCCGCTGTTCGAGCACTGGCAGCAGCCCTATCCCTTCGAATGAGGAGTGAGAATTTTGCGTAACAGGCTGAAAGTCCTCGGCGCCGGGGCCCTGCTGTTGGCCTGCGGGCTGAGCGGGGCGGCGCCCCAGGTGCTGGTGGTCGGCCTGTTTCCCGGCGCCGCGGTGCTCAATGTCGACGGTCAGCGCAAGCTGGTGAAAGTCGGCCAGACCGGTCCCGGCGGGGTGGTGGTGGTCAGTGCCGACAGCCGCGGCGCCGTGCTGCGAGTGGATGGCGTGGAGCGCGCCTATTCCCTGAGCCGCGAATACAGTAACGGCTTTGCCGAACCGAGCACGCAGCAGCTGAGCATTGCCAAAGGCATCGGCGGGCACTATTGGGTCGCCGGTTCGGTGGACGGCCATCCGCTGCAGTTCCTGGTCGACACCGGTGCCACCTCGGTCGCCCTCAACGACGGCCATGCTCGTCGCCTGGGCATCGACTACCGGGTGGTCGGCCGACCGCTGCAGGTCAGTACCGCCAGCGGCACCGTGCGTGGCTGGCGGGTCAAGCTCAACAGCGTCAAGGTCGGCACTCTGGAGGTGCTGGGCGTCGAGGCGGTGGTGCTGGAGGGCGGCTCGCCCACCGAAGCGCTGCTCGGCATGAGCTTCCTCGGTCGGGTCGGCTGGCGGGTGGAGCAGGACCTGCTGGTGCTGGAGTCGAAGCATTAGGGCAGCGGCAAGCCATAAGCCTCGAGCGAAAAGCCCAAGGCCATGCTATTGGCATGCAGCTTGCCGTCTTGTCGATCCTTATCATCGGTAATTCAGGCTGACCCGCCGGCGGGGGCTGCTGTTACAATGCGCCCTCGCGAATTTCCAGCCCTTATCTATTTATTAGGAGCATCCGGTGTCTGTCGTGTTCGTCGCCGCCTCCCAGCTGCCTACCCCGTTCGGGGTGTTTACCATGCATGGCTTTCTCGAAACGGCCACGGGCAAGGAGCACGTCGCGCTGACCTTTGGCGATGTCGCCGATGGCGAGCCGGTGCTGGGGCGCCTGCATTCCGAGTGCCTGACCGGCGATGCGCTGTTCAGCCTGCGCTGCGACTGCGGCTTCCAGCTCGAAGCCGCCTTGCGCGCAATCGCCGCCGAAGGGCGCGGCGTCCTGCTCTATCTGCGACAGGAAGGCCGTGGCATTGGCCTGCTGAACAAGATCCGCGCCTACGAACTGCAGGACGGCGGCGCCGACACGGTGGAGGCCAACGAACTCCTCGGTTTTGGTGCCGATCTGCGTGAATACGCGATCTGCCTGCCGATGCTCGAACATCTGCATATCAAGGCCCTCAAGTTGATGACCAACAACCCGCGCAAGGTCAAGGCGCTGGGCGATATGGGCATCAATGTGGCCACGCGCGTGCCGCTGCAGATCGACCATAACCCGCATAACAAGAAGTACCTGGCGACCAAGGCTGGCAAGCTCGGGCATATGCTCGGCAGCCTGCATCAGGGCGAGGTCGAGGAAAGTCTGTGACCCGCAGCGATGTGCGCCGTCGCCTGGCGTGGGTCTGGTGGTGGCAACTGGGGCTGGCCCTGGCGCCGCTGTTCGGGCTCAATCTGCTGTTCGGCGCCGATCGGCAAGTCGGTGTGCTGAGCATGCCGCTGTTCATCGCCGGCCTGGCGTCGATGTTCGTCAGCCTGCCGCTGTTCCATGCCTACAAGCACGCATTGATTGCCACCGGAAAAGCCCTCGACAGCCCGGCAGAGCCGGCCGCCTGGCTGGCCTTGGCCGCGCGTCGCCGGCTGGCCCTGCTCGGCGCCGGCCTGCCGGCCTGGGTTGCCGCCATCGCGGTGTTCGCCGGGCTGGAGGCGATTCCGCTGATCCTCCTGGCGCTGTCCAGCGTCGTCCTATTCTACCTCTACCGCATTCCCCGTCAGCTCGGCTGATGCTCCGTCTCGGCGCCTGCCTGCTCGCCTTGCTGACCTGGTCGGCGAGCGCAGTCGAGCGGGTGGTCAGCCTGGCGCCCTCCCTGAGTGAAATCGTGGTGGAGCTGGACGCAGCCGATTTGCTGGTCGGCGTGCTGGATGGCGGCGAGCGGCCGGCGGCGCTGGCCCACCTGCCCTCGGTGGGACGCTACGGTCAACTGGAAATGGAAAGCCTGCTCGAGCTGCAACCCGATCTGATCCTGCTCTGGCCGGACAGCATCAGCCGCGCCCAGCGCCAGCAGCTGGAGGGCTTCGGCATCCCGCTGCTGATTACCGAGCCGCACGATCTGGCGCACCTGGCCGAGCAGTTCGCCGCCATCGGCAGCCGCCTCGGCCGCCACGAGCAAGGGCAGGCGCTGCGCCGGCGCTTCAGTCGGCGCCTGGCCGAACTGAGCGCGCGCTACCGGCGTGAGCCGCCGCTGCGGGTGTTCTACCAGATATGGGATGTGCCGCTGTACACCATCGGTGGCCGGCAGATCATCAGCGATGCCTTGCGCGTGTGCGGCGGCGAGAACGTGTTTGCCGAGCTCGACCTGCCGGCGCCGCAGGTCAGCGTGGAGGCGGTGCTGCAGCGCGATCCCGAGGTGATCCTCGCAGGCTCGGGCGCGCAGCTGGAGGTCTGGCGCAGCTGGCCGCACCTGACCGCGGTGATCCGCGAGCAACTCTGGCAGGTGCCGGACAAGGGCCTGGAACGGCCCAGCTTCCAGATGCTGGCGGCGACCGAGCGGCTGTGCCAGCGGTTAGCCGAGGCGCGCTGAAGCCCGGAGGCAATCCGGGAATGGTCTTCATCTATGGCAGCGAATCCCCGGATTGCATCCGGGCTACGTTCTGACGGTTCCCCCTTGCGTAGGGGCGGGCGGCGTTCCGCTTCAGCCCACCGGCACGCTGGTGGTGGGCTGAAGCCCACCCTACACACTGACGCCTAGAAACGGTAACCGACGCTTAGTTGCAGTTCTTCTTCCTGCGCCGGATAGAGCGCCTTGTTGCCGGCGACGAACGCGTTGTGCCCGGCAAAGCTGTCATAGCGTTTGCCGGTCAGGTTGTTGATCCGCAGGCGGCTGCTGAACTGCTGGTAGTCGTAGCTCAGGCCAAGATTGAACAGGGTGTAGCCGCCTTCGCGGGGCATGACATGAGCGTCGTCGCTGGAGAGGTAGCGGGGCCCGGTGTAGTTGGCTTCCAGGTAGGCGGTGAGTCCGTTGAGGACCCGGTAGCTGAGGTTCAGGCCGGCGGTGTGGCGCGCTACCCAGGGCACGTCATGGCCTTTGAAGTTGCCGGCCCGATAGCGCGCATCGGTGAAGCTGTACTGCCCGTTCAGACTCAGGCGATCGCTGAGCTGGCGCCGACCTTCCAGCAACAGACCGTCGCGCCGGGTATCGTCCAGGTTGACGTTGGCGCCGGGGCCGAAGGGGCCCGGCGCTGCACTGTCGAAGGCGATCTCGTTGTGCAGATCGAGGCGATAGAGGCTCAGCTGATAGCGCTGGATGGCGTCCTGCCATTCGATCCCGCCTTCCCAAGACAGCCCGGTCTGCGGCTCGAGAAAACTGGTGCCGGGTGAGGTGAAGCCGTTGTCGTCGACGTTGGCGAAGCGCAGCACATCTTCGCGCTTGAGGAACAGGCGGGTCTGGGCGTTGGCCTGCCAGCTGAGGCCGAGGCTGCTGCTGTCCTCGCGGTCGGTGTGGCGCAGGCCGAGGCCCTGGTTGCGGTCCTCCACCTCGCTGGCGCGGTAGCCCAGGGTCAAGCTGAGGTCGTGGCCCAACGGTTGGCTCAACTGGCTGTACCAGTCGCGCAGGGTCTGGCGAAACAGCGTGTCGCCGAAGGCCGAACCGAGTTCGTAATCGCTGGTGATGTGGTCGTGGCCGAGCAGCCATTCGCTGCGTCCGAGCCCAGTGTCCCAGTGCGCCGTCAGGCGCGGACTGAAGGTCTCCACGCGGGTGCCCTGGGTGAAGGCACCGGAGAGGAAGCCCTTGGCATCGCTGTCGCGGTAGCTGTAGTCGAAGTCGGCCGTCCAGTTCTCCGTGAGCGCCTGGCGGGCGGCGAAGCGGTTGACCTGGGTCTTGCTGTCGCTGAAGTCGAGCGGCTTGACGCTGGCCTTGCGGTCGGCACGGCGCTGGGTCTCGCTGAGGGCGCCGGGCAGGCGCAACTCGTCATCGATACTCTGGTATTCGGCGAGCAGCCAGCCGCCGTCGTGGTCATGCCGCAGGCGGGCGAAGGCGTTGCTGTAACTGGCATTGTTGTTGTCGCGGTAGCCATCGGCATGCCGCGCCTCGCCATTGGCATAGAGCGAGAAGCCGGCGCCGAGTTGCTGGAACACGTGGCCGCGGTAGGCTTCCAGGTCATGGCTGCCGCGGCTGGTCTCCACGTAGGCCTCGTTTTCGCTCGGGGTGCGGGTGATGATATTGAGCACCCCACCCACCGCCTGGTCGCCATAGAGCACGCTGCCGGCGCCGCGGATGATCTCGATGCGCTCGATGTTGGCCAGGGGCACGCTGTTGAGGTCCGCCGCCTGCTGGCTCGGGTTGTTCAGGCGGCGGCCGTCGACCAGCACCAGGGTGTTGTTCGCCGCGTTCTCGCCGAAGCCGCGCAGGCTGAGGGCGACGCGGTTGCCGTCGCCGAGGGTGTCGCGGATCTGCAGGCCGGCCTGGGTGCGCAGCACTTCCACCAGGCTGCTGGCGGCACTGGTTTCGATTTGTTTGCGGGTGATCACCGCGACGCTGCTGGGGGCGGGTGCCTGCAGGGGCGTGCCGCGGGTCACTACCAACGGCGGCGCCTGGTAAGGCTCTTCGGGTTCAGCCTGGGCAGCCAGCGGTAGCAGCGCCACTGCCAGGGCAATGCGGGATAATTTCATCGGTAAATCCTCAAAAGACAGAACA
>NZ_JBFIIG010000025.1:0-36310 GCF_041601375.1 Pseudomonas sp.
CACCGCTTCGGAGCCGGTGGTGACCAGCAGGGTCTGCTTGGCGAAGTCGCCCGGCACCCTGGCGTTGATCTTCTCGCACAGCTCGACGTAGGGCTCGTAGGCCAGCACCTGGAAGCAGGTGTGGGTGAGCTTGGTCAGCTGCTCCTGCACCGCGGCGATGACTTTCGGGTGCAGGTGGCCGGTGTTGAGCACCGCGATGCCGCCGGCGAAGTCGATGAACTCGCGACCCTCGACGTCGGTGACCGTGGCGTTCTGCGCCCGCTCGGCGAAGATCGGGTGGATCTGGCCGACGCCACGCGGGACGGCGGCGGTGCGGCGTTGCATCAGGGATTCGTTGGTTTTGCTCATGGTGTCCTCATTGGCCGCTCATCGTGCGGCGCGGTTCAGACCGGGTTAGCGCGGCAGCAGCATACGATGATCGACTGCTACAGCCCTCCCGGCCACGGGGGAATAGCTCTTTTGCCTCACCGATCCACCACTCTCACGGAGCGTAGCGAGCGAAGGGGAGGCAAGGCGGCGGTGTCGGGAAAAAGCGGAGTTGGCTTTTGCCAATGAGCATTTTTCCCGATACCGCCAACGCGGCATCGCCAAAGCGCAGTAGCGACTACACGCCCAGGCACAGGTATTTGATTTCCAGATACTCGTCCAAACCATATTTCGAGCCTTCACGGCCCAGGCCCGAGGATTTCATGCCACCGAACGGCGCCACCTCGGTGGAGATCACCCCGGTGTTGATGCCGACCATGCCGTACTCCAGGGCCTCGGCCACGCGGAACACCCGGCCCAGATCGCGGGCATAGAAGTAGGCGGCCAGGCCGAATTCGGTGTCGTTGGCCTGGCGGATCACCTCGGCCTCGTCGCTGAAACGGAACAGCGGCGCCAGCGGGCCGAAGGTTTCCTCGCGCGCCACGGCCATCTCGGCGGTTACGCCGCTGACGATGGTCGGCTCGAAGAAGTTGCCGCCCAGGCGCTTGCCGCCGGCGACCAGGGTGGCGCCCTTGTCCAGGGCGTCACGCAGGTGACGCTCGACCTTGGCCACCGCCTCGGCATTGATCAGCGGCCCGGTGGTGATGCCCTCCTGCATGCCGTTACCGACCCTGAGCTTGGCCACCGCCACCTGCAACTTGGCGGCGAAGGCGTCATACACGCCGTCCTGCACATACAGACGGTTGGCGCAGACGCAGGTCTGCCCGGCGTTGCGGTACTTGGAGATGATCGCCCCCTCGACGGCCGCATCCAGGTCGGCGTCATCGAAGACGATAAAGGGCGCGTTGCCGCCCAGTTCCAGCGAGAGCTTCTTCAGGGTCGGCGCGCACTGCTGCATCAGCGTGATGCCGACTGCGGTGGAGCCGGTGAACGACAGCTTGCGCACAATCGGGTTGTCGCACAGCTCGGCGCCCACCTCGCGGCTGGCGGCCACGTCGGCCGGGATCACGCTGAGCAGTCCGGCCGGGATGCCGGCGCGCTCGGCCAGCGCGACCAGGGCCAGGGCCGAGAACGGGGTCTGCGGCGCCGGCTTGAGTACCATGGCGCACCCCACCGCCAGGGCCGGACCGGCCTTGCGGGTGATCATGGCGCTGGGGAAGTTCCAGGGCGTGATGGCCGCGGTGACGCCCACCGGTTCCTTCTGCACCAGGATGCGCTTGTCCATGGCATGGGCCGGAATCAGGTCGCCATAGGCGCGCTTGGCCTCCTCGGCGAACCACTCGATAAAGGAGGCAGCGTAGGCGATCTCGCCGCGGGCCTCGGCCAGCGGTTTGCCCTGCTCGGCGGTCATGATCCGCGCCAGGTCTTCCTGGTTGGCCAGGATCAGCTCGAACCAGTTGCGCAGCAATTGTGCGCGCGCCTTGGCGGTCAGCGCCCGCCAGGCCGGCTGGGCGCTTTGCGCGGCTTCGATGGCGCGGCGGGTTTCGTCACGGCCCATATTGGGCACACTGCCGATCTTTTCAGCGTTGGCCGGATTGAAGATCTCGGTACGCGCGCCGCTGTCGGCTTCGCACCACTGGCCGTTCACATAGGCCTGCTGACGCAGCAGGCCGGGGTCCTTCAACTCAAGGCTCATGCGGGCTCTCTTTTGTTCTTGGCGATCAGGTGGGTTGCTGGGTACGCAGTTTCTCGCTGCGCCCGCGCAGCCATTCCAGGGTCAGCAACAGCAGGATGGAGAAGCCGATCAGCAGGGTCGCCGCCGCGGCGATGGTCGGCGACAGGTTCTCGCGGATGCCGCTGAACATCTGCCGCGGCAAGGTGGCCTGCTCCGGGCCGGCGAGGAACAGGGTCACCACCACTTCATCGAAGGAGGTGGCGAAGGCGAACAGCGCACCACTGATCACCCCCGGGGCAATCAGCGGCAGGGTTACCCGGCGGAACGCGGTCAGCGGCGAGGCGCCGAGGCTGGCGGCAGCACGCACCAGGTTCTGGTTGAAGCCCTGCAGGGTGGCCGACACCGTGATGATGACAAAGGGCACGCCCAGCACCGCGTGCACCACGATCAGCGAGAAATAGCTGTTGCCCAGGCCCAGCGGGGCGAAGAACAGGTAGCTGGCCACCCCGACGATCACCACCGGTACCACCATGGGCGAGATCAGCAGGCTCATCACCAGCGCCTTGCCGCGGAACTCGCCGCGGGTCAGGCCGATCGCCGCCAGGGTGCCGAAGACCATGGCCAGCACGGTGGCGGCCGGGGCAATGATCAGGCTGTTCTTCAGCGAACGCATCCAGTCGGCGGACATGAAGAAGTCCTCATACCAGCGCAGGGAAAAGCCCTGCAGCGGGTAGACCAGGAAGGTGCCGGAGTTGAACGACAGCGGGATGATCACCAGTACCGGCAGGATCAGGAACAGCAGCACCAGCGCGCAGAGGCTGCGCAGACTGTAGTACCAGACGCGCTCGACGGGTGACAGGTGGGGGCTCAGCATAGATCTCTCTCCATCCTAAGGTTGTCCTCGCCCGGCGGGCGAGGACGACAGGGTCAGGCCAGGCGCAGCCGGCTTGCGCCGACCAGCCAGCTGTAGACCACGTAAAGCACCAGGGTGGCGCCCAGCAGCAGGCCGCCGAGGGCCGTGGCCATGCCCCAGTTGATGGTGTTGTTGGTATAGAAGGCGACGAAATAGCTGATCATCTGGTCGCTCGGGCTGCCCAGCAGCGCCGGGGTGATGTAGTAGCCGATCGACAGGATGAACACCAGCAGGCAGCCGGCGCCGACCCCGGCCAGGGTCTGCGGGAAGTACACCCGCCAGAAGCTGGCGAAGGGGTGACAGCCCAGCGACACCGCCGCACGCATGTAGGTCGGCGAGATGCCCTTCATCACGCTGTAGATCGGCAGGATCATGAACGGCAGCATGATATGCACCATGGCGATGTACACCCCGCTGCGGTTGAACACCAGCTGCAGCGGCTCGTCGATGATGCCCAGCGACAGCAGCGCGCCGTTGATCAGGCCGCCCGACTGCAACAGCACGATCCAGGCCGCGACCCGCACCAGGATCGAGGTCCAAAACGGCAGCAGCACCAGGATCATCAGCAGGTTGCTCTGCCGGGTCGGCAGGTTGGCCAGCAGGTAGGCCAGCGGGTAGGCCAGCACCAGACAGATGCTGGTGATCACCAGGCTCATCCAGAAGGTGCGCACGAAGATGTCCAGGTAGATGGCCTGGTCCGGGGTGGCGCTGGCCAGCTCGCCGAGATCGTCGATGCGATGGTCGAGGGCGGCCAGCAGGTAATAGGGGGTAATGTTCGAACCGTTGCGGCGGACCACCTGCCAATAGGCCGGGTCGCCCCAACGCTCGTCCAGGCCTTCCAGGGCGTCCTTGTAGGACGCAGGTTCGCTGGCGAAGGGCAACGCGCGAGCGGTGCTGCCGATCAGGCTGCGAAAACCGGCCAGCTCCATGTTCAGCCGCTTGGACAGGTCTCCCAGGTTGCGCTGCTTGCGCGTCTCGACGATATCCAGGGCCATGGCGCGATAGACCGCCTCGCCCGGCAGTGCCTTGCCGTTCCATTCGGCGATGGCCGCCACGGTAAGCGGCAGACTGGCGACCACTTCCGGGTTGTCCACGCTGCGCCAGAGCAAGGCACCGATGGGCACCAGGAAGGTCAGCAGGAGAAACACCAGCAGGGGCAGGATCAGCGCCTTGGACTTCAGCCGATTGAAGCGTTCGGCGCGGGCCAGACGCTGCTTGAGACTGGAGCTGGGACTGGTGATTGGCAGGTCGGTGACAGGCATTACGCTGGCCATGGAAAACTCCGCATGCAACGGCCGCACGGGGCGACGAGTAAAGGCAAGGCCCCGGCCTTGCGGCCGGGGTCAGGGTGGCTCTAGTTGCGCGCAGCCCAGGCATTGAAGCGCTGTTCCAGCTGCTCGCCGTAGTCGGCCCAGAAGGTCACGTCGATGGCCACCTGATCCTTGATATTTTCAGGCGTGGTCGGCATCAGGTTCAGGCGCTCGGGCGCCAGCAGGTCGATGGCCTGTTTCTTGGCCGGGCCGTAGGCGATGTTTTCGGCGAAAACTTTCTGCGGCTGCGCTTGCACCGAGAAGGCGATGAACTGCTTGGCTTCTTCCTGATTCTTGGCACCGCGCGGGATGGCCCAGGAATCGAAGTCGTAGATGCCACCGTTCCATACCACCTGCAGGTTGCTCTCGGCCTGCACCGCGGCGATCCGACCGTTGTAGGCCGAACTCATGACCACATCGCCCGAGGCCAGGTACTGCGGCGGCTGGGCGCCGGCTTCCCACCACTGAATATGCGGCTTGAGCTCATCCAGCTTGCGGAAGGCGCGGTCGACGCCGTCACGGGTCGCCAGCACCTTGTAGACTTCGGTCGGCGCCACGCCATCGGCCATCAGGGCGAATTCCAGGGTGTACTTGGCGCCCTTGCGCAGGCCGCGCTTGCCGGGGAATTTCTCCACGTCCCAGAAATCGACCCAACCGGTCGGTGCGCCGCTGAGCTTGTCGGCGTTGTAGGCCAGGACCGTCGACCAGACGAAGAAGCCCACGCCACACGGCTGGATAGCGCCGTCGATGAAGTCGTCCGGGTTGCCGAACAGCGCCGGATCGAGCGGCTCGAACAAGCCCTCGTCACAACCGCGGGCCAGCTCGGGCGATTCCACTTCGAGCAGGTTCCAGTTCACGCTGTTGGTGTCGACCATGGCCTTGACCTTGGCCATCTCGCCGTTGTACTGGCCGGCCAGGATCTTGTTGCCGGTGTTTTTCTCGAAGGGCTCGTAGAAGGCCTTGACCTGCGCCTCCTTGCTCGCACCGCCGAATGAAATCGCAGTCAGGTCGGCCGCCATCGCCGGAACTGCAAGGGCCACCCCAACGGCCAGGGCCGCAAACTTCAGGGATTTCGACATTGTTGTTATCTCCTCTGTGTCACATGGGTAAGGATGAAGCACTGCCTGTAGGGTCTGTTGTCGTTGCGTTGCGGCTGGCAACGCAACGTCAACAGACCCCGGGTTCAGTCCGGCTGCTGTGGATCGAGGGCGCGGACGTGCTCGACATGCCAGCCGAGCGGCACCAGATCGCCAACGGCCAGGGCCGTATCCAGCTCGGCCACCGGCTGCTTGATATAAAAATCGCTCTTGCCGCAGACCTCCATGCGGATGCGCACGTGATCGCCCAGGTAGATGAATTCGGCGACGCGCCCGGAGAAGCGGTTCGGGCAGGCCTCGCTGTGGCCGTTCAGGCGAATCCGCTCGGGGCGTACCGACAGGGTCACCGCCTCGCCCGGCTGGCCGACATTGACCGCCAGCGCCTCGACCCTCTCGCCACGGGCCAGGCCGACCACGCAGCGCTCGCCGTCGCGGCTGATCAGGTGACCGCTGAGGCGATTGTTTTCGCCGATGAAGTTGGCGACGAAGGTGTTGCTCGGCATCTCATAGAGGGTGCGCGGATCGGCGATCTGCTGGATCTCGCCCTGGTGGAACACCGCAACCCGATCGGACATGGTCAGCGCCTC
Source organism: Pseudomonas sp. (assembly GCF_041601375.1). GTDB lineage: Bacteria > Pseudomonadota > Gammaproteobacteria > Pseudomonadales > Pseudomonadaceae > Aquipseudomonas. The sequence goes on from NZ_JBFIIG010000025.1 coordinate 5,949, forward strand.
GCCCTGGTCGTGGGTGACGTAGACCACGGTCACACCCAGACGCTGGTGCAGGTGCTTGATCTCCATCTGCATGTGCTCGCGCAACTGCTTGTCGAGGGCGCCCAAGGGTTCGTCCATCAGCACCAGTTGCGGCTCGAACACCAGGGCGCGGGCCAGGGCCACACGCTGCTGCTGGCCGCCGGAGAGTTGCCCGGGGTAGCGATTGCGGAAGCTGTCCAGTTGCACCATCGACAGCGCGCGCTTGACCCGCTCGCTGGTGTCGGTACGCGACAGGCCGCGCACGGTCAGGGGAAAGGCCAGGTTCTCGGCCACCGTCATGTGCGGGAACAAGGCATAGTTCTGGAACACCATGCCGATGTCGCGCTTGTGCGGCGGCAGCTTGGTCAGCGAGCGACCGCCGAGGAGGATTTCCCCGGCGGTGGGGGTTTCGAAACCGGCCAGCATCATCAAGCTGGTGGTCTTGCCCGAGCCGGACGGCCCGAGCAGGGTGAGGAACTCGCCCTTGCGGATGTCCAGATTGAGGTCCTTGACGATCAGATTCTCGCCGTCATAGCTCTTCTGCACACCGCGAAAACTCACCAACACATCGTTTGCCTGAGACTCGGACATCACCGCACCCTTTGTTGTTGTCTGTACGTCGTTGGCTACAGACTAGGGGCAGCGCGGCAGTGAAAGAATCGGGCAGGATGACGACCTGTCATCAGATCGACGGAGAGTTTCGTGTAGGAATCGCCCTACAAAGGCCAAGGGTATCCGTCGGCCAGCGGAGGCTTGGCAGGCGGCTCAGACCAGGCGGTGCTCCATGGCATAGCGCACCAGGTCGGCCATCGAGTGCACCCCGAGCTTCTGCATCAGGCGCGCCTTGTGGGTACTCACGGTCTTGTTGCTGATCGCCAGGTGCAGGGCGATGTCGTTGACCCCTTCGCCGCGCGCCAGGCGCTCGAACACCGAGAACTCGCGTTCGGAGAGCTGGGCATGGGGCGGCCGCGAATCGGTCAGGCCGACCTCGAAGACCATCCGGTCGGCCAGCTCGGGATCGATGTAGCGGCCACCGCCGGCCACCTTGCGGATGGCGCTGATCAGCAGCGCCGGGTCGCTGTCCTTGGTCGCATAGCCGGCGGCGCCGACCTTGAGCGCACGGGCGGCCATCTGCGTTTCGTTGTGCATCGACAGCACCAGGATCGCCGGCCCGTTGGCCAACGCGCGGATCCGTGGAATCGCCTCCAGGCCATTGACCCCGGGCATGCTGATATCCAGCAGCACCACGTCGCAGGCGGTCTTGCGCAGGCACTCGAGCAACTGCTCGCCATTGCCGGCCTCGCCCACCACCTCGAGGTCGCGGGCCATGCCGATCAACTGCTTGATGCCTTCACGCACAATGGCGTGGTCCTCAGCCACTATTACCCGAATCACGCCACTTCCTCCTCGGCCATCGCCACTCGTGCGCACAGCGTAGTCCCCTCGCCGGGCTGGCTGTCAATCTGCAACCGGCCGCCGAGCATCAATACTCGCTCCTGCATGCCGACCAGGCCGAACGACTGCCCCGGCTTGCGCTGCTCGGGCGCGAAGCCTTTGCCGTCGTCGCTGACGCACAGGCACAGCTCGCCGCCCTCCAGGCGCAGACTCACCTGTACGCTGTGCGCGCCGGCGTGGCGCATGATGTTGGTCAGCGCCTCCTGAAGAATGCGAAACAGACCGATGGCCTTGGCATCGCTGAGTGTCGGCAGGTTCTCCGGTACCTCGACCATGCACGGGATCTGAGTGCGCGCCTCGAAGCGGCGCACCTGCCACTCGATGGCCGAGGCAATGCCGGCATCGAGAATCGGCGGGCGCAGCGCGGTGGCCACATCGCGCACCAGCTGAAACAGCTGAGCGATCAGGCGCTTCATGTTCTGCAGGTGCTGATCCAGCACCGGCAACTGGCCGGAGCAGACCAGCTCGCACATGGCGGTTTCCAGCTTGAGCACGGTAAGCACCTGGCCCAGCTCGTCGTGCACCTCGCGGGCGATGCGCGCCTTTTCCTCCTCGCGCACGCTCTCCAGATGCGCCGACAGCTCACGCAGGCGCGCCCGCGACTCGCCCAGCGCCAGCTCCACCTGCTTGTTCTCGGTGATGTCCCAGACCACCCCGTCCCACACCACCCGGCCCTCGCCCAGGCGCCGCGCGGTGGCCTTGATATCGGCCCAGCGCAGCTGGCCGGCGCGGGTGAGGATGCGCCCCTGCCACTGCCAGTCGCTATCGCCGGCCAAGGCCGCGCCCTGGCTGCGCCGGTAGCTGGCCTGATCGTCGGGGTGCACCAGGCTGCGCAGACCGCGGTCGGCGCGCTGCAACTCGACGGCCGGATAACCGACCAGTTCGGCGCTGGCCTCGCTGATATAGGCGAACACCACCTGCTGCTCGAGCGCGCTACGCTCGAGGCGAAACACCAGCCCGGGGACATTGCCGGCGATGCCCTTGAACCGCGCCTCGCTCTCCTGCAGGGCGGCGCGGGCGCGCCGGCGTTCGGTGACATCGGCGAGGAACACCACCAGGTATTCCGCCCGATCGAAGCGCAGGAAGCTCAGCGACACATCCACCGGCAAGCCGCTGCCATCGGCGCGCAGGCACTCGGTCTCGAAACCCGGCAAGGCCTCGCCGCTGCTGCGCGCCAGCTTCCACAGGCTCAACCAGCGATCCATATCCAGGCTCGGTTCCAGCGCCTGTAACGGCCGATCTACCAGGGCCCCGCTGGTGTAGCCGAGCATGTCCTCGGCGGCGCGGTTGGCATAACGCACATGGCTGTCCCAATTGACCCAGAGAATGCCCACGGTGCTGTGGTCGATGGAGAACTGGCTGAGTCGCAGGGCCTGCTCGGCGACCTCGCGCTGGCTCAACTCCTGACGCACGCCGAGCAGCTGACGCTCCAGGCCGCGGCGCTGCTGGCGCAGGTGCAGGACGATGGCCGCGGCGCTGAGCAAGGCCAACAGCAATAGCAGCGCAAGGCCGCGCCAGAAGGCCAGGGACTCGCCGATCTGCGGGTATTTCAACGGCAGCCAGCGCTCGCGCAGACGCTCGATCTCGCGCCCGGGCATGGCCTCCAGGGTCCGCTCGAGGATTTCCGCCAGCAGCGGCTCGTCGCGCCGACTGGCGATGCGCAGCAACTGCGGCAGACCGATATCGCCGACGATGCTCAGGGCCGCGAACTGCGGCTCGCGCAGCAGCAGGCTGAGGCGCGCCTCGTCGACCACCGCATAGCTGACCTCCTGGCGCAATAGGCGCAACAGGCCCACCCGCTCAGAACTCACCGCCTGCAGTTGCAGGTTGTTGTGGGTCTTGTACAGGTACTCGAACACAGCGCTCGGCTCGCGCACCGCGACCGGCTCATCGTGCCCCAGGCGATCGAGGTCGACCGCACTGATGCCGCGCTGCTCGCTCACCACCAGGTGTGGCACCCGCATATAGGGCGCGGTGTAGAGCCACAACCGCAGGCCGCGCGGGGTCTGCTGCAGTCCCGGCGCGAGGTCGACCTCGCCGCGCCGCAGCGCCGCATCCAGCGCGTCCTGATCGGCGAAACGCAGCCACAGCGGCTCGACACCCATGCCCTGCAGCACGCGCGTCATCAGCTCGACATTGGCCCCGGAAAGCCGCTGCAGACGCCGGTCGTACAAGGCCCAGGGCGCCTGCATGAGCAGGCCCACGCGCAGCTGCCGGTGCTCGGCGAGCCAGGCCTGCTGCTCCGCGGTGTAGAGCGGACGCAGGGGCACCAGCGAGTCTTCGGTCCAGGCGAACAGCGGCCACAGCAGGAGCAGAAAGAGGATGCGCGACCACATAGGACTCATTGCCAAAATTACTCTGCCAGGGCAGCGGGATAATATTCCGAGGGAGTCAGAAGCTCGAACGCCGTCGCGAGGCAGCCGCCACTGGCAGGAGTCTTTTCACAAGGGTGATACCTTACTCCAGTCGAGGCCCGCCTCGCCAAGGGATGGCACTGACAAAACGCCGCACAAGCAGTAGGCTGGGGCGCTCACACTGCCCCTGGAGTCGTCCATGCCCTGCGCCATCCGCCCCCTGCTGGCAGCCCTGAGCCTGAGCCTGGCACTGCCGCTCGGCTCACCGTTGCAGGCCGCAGAGTCCAGTACGATGAGCGCGGCCAGCGACGAGCAAAGCCTGGCGGCCGAGCCGCCCGCGACAGACCTGAGCCGCCTGCCACCAGCCGAACGCAGTGCGGCTGCCGCCAGCGCGCTGATCCGCCAGCTACCCGATCAGGAACAGCAGCAGCTGCACGCCGGGGATGAGACCTTCCTGGCCCTGTGGCTACCGGCCAATGCCGCCGAGGCCCATGGCGTGGTGGTGCTGGTGGCGGGCGATGGCGAAAGCGCCGATTGGCCCAAAGTAATTGGCCCGCTGCGCCGCAAGCTGCCGGATGCCGGCTGGCACAGCCTGACCCTGAGCCTGCCCGATCCGCAGGACGACCCGCCACTAGCCCCCCAGGCCACAAGCGCAGCCATAGCGACCGATGGGCCACCGCTCGACGCTAAGACTGAAGAGTCGCCGCCAGCCACCGACACTGCGCAACCCGATCCGGATGGCCAGGCTGACCAGCCCAAGGAAGACGCCAGCGAACGTCACGCCCGACGTATCAAGCAGCGCATCGCCGCGGCCCTGGAACTGGCCCGCCAGCAGCAGTCCAAACAGATCGTCCTGCTCGGTCATGGCAGTGGCGGCTACTGGAGCATGCGCTATCTCAGCGAGGAACAACCCTCTGACGTGCGCGGCCTGCTGCTGGTGGACGTCAAGCCGGCAGCCGATGCCAGCCCCGGGTTGGACGAGCTGCAAGCCAGCCTCAAGCTGGCCACCGGCGACTTCTACTACAAGGATCGGCCACTCGAGCGCAGTGCGGCCACCGAACGCGCCCAGGCCAGCAAACGCCAGAAACACCCGGCCTATACCCAGGTGGCACTCAAGGCCTTGCCGGGCAACCCCGAAGTCGAACAGGAACAGCTGTACCGCCGGCTGCGCGGCTGGCTGACGCTGCAACTGCCGGCAGGTTGAACAGCCTGCTAGCGAAAACCGCGCCGCTGGCGCACCAGGCCGTAGGCCTGGTGCAGTTCGCGGGTCTTCTCCGTGGCTTCGCGCAGCCGCTCAGGCGATACCCCGCTGCCGGCCAGCTTGTCCGGATGGTGGCGGCTCAACAGCCGCCGGTAGGCGCGCTTGATCTGCGCCGGCTCGCTATCGGCGCTCACCCCGAGCAAGCGTAGCGCCTGCTGATAGCTACCGCCCGTGGCAGCCACCGGCCCCTGCTTCGGCGCATAGGCCGCGCTCAGCACTTGCTGGGTCGCCGTCGACACGTCCAGCCACTTGCCCCAGAGCAGAATCAACTCGCGCTCGGTCTGACTGACCCGGCCGTCCACCCAGGCCATGCGCCAGCACGCATGCAACAGGGCTTCGGCCTGCGCGCGCTGGCGGCGCAAGGGCGCGCGCAGGCCTTCGCGGCCGATCTTGCCGCGGGCGAAGGCCGCGACCGCGCGCCGCTGGCCCGCCGCATCCAGGCCCAGGCGCTGCATCTCGGCGCGCGCCTGGAGGATATGCGCCTGCAGCACCCGGCCATCGCATTTGGCCAGGCGACCGAGCAGGACAAACAGCAATTCCTCGTCACCCGGGTATGGCTTGCCGCCCAAGCGCTCGCGTAGCGCCGCCCAGCTGTGCACGCGCAAGCGCCGATCCACCACCTGGCCGAGCAGCCCACCGAGCAGGGCACCGGGAATGCTGGCCAGGGCCAGGCCGCCAACGGCACCGAGCAGCGTCGCCGGCCAGAGCATCTCAATGCCCCGCGGCGAGCAAACGCTCGACTTCGGCCAGGCGCTCATGGGTGCCGACATCGACCCAGCGCCCGGCGAAACGCTCGCCGCTGACCTGGCCTTCGCCCATGGCCCGGCGCAACAGCGGCGCCAGCTTGAATGCGCCCGGCTGGCAACCGGCAAACAAGGCTGGGGCCAGCACGGCGATACCGCTGTAGGTCAGACTCGGCTGCTCGGCGCGCGCCTCGCCGACCCGCTCGGCGCACAAGGCAAAATCGCCGGTGCGGTGATGCGGCGGATTATCCACCAGTACCAGATGAGCCAGCCCGGCCAAGGGTCGACGCAGTTGAGCGAAGGGGTAATCGGTGAAGATGTCGCCATTGACCAGCACAAAAGGCTGATCGCCCAGCAGCGGCAGCGCGCGAAAAATTCCGCCGCCGGTTTCCAGCGGCTCGCCCTCGGCCGAATAGGCGATGCTCAGGCCAAAGTCCGCGCCATCGCCCAGGTAATCCTCGATCTGCCGACCGAGCCAGGCATGGTTGATCACCAGTTCGCGGAAGCCTGCGGCGGCCAGGGCGCGCACGTGGTACTCGATCAAGGGCACGCCGGCGGCCTGCACCAGCGGCTTGGGCGTATGCAGGGTCAGGGGGCGCAGGCGCTCGCCCTTGCCGGCCGCCAGGATCATCGCCTTCATGCCGGCACCGCGGCGGCCTGGGGCAGGCTGGCGAACAGCTGCGCCAGTTCGGCCAACTCCGGACGGCGCGCCAGCACGGCGTCTATGTAGGCGAAGAAGCGCGGCACATCGTCCAGGTACCTGGGTTTGCCGTCGCGGTGGCAGATCCGCGCGAAGATGCCGATCACCTTGAGATGCCGCTGCACGCCCATCAGGTCGCTGGCACGCAGGAACTCGTCCAGTTCGGCCTGCACTGGAATCCCCGCCGCCCCCGCCTGCTGCCAGTAACCCGCGAGCCAGTCGCGCACCCGCGCCTCGGGCCAACTGAGGAAGGCATCCTTGAACAGACAGGTGACGTCGTAGGTCACCGGACCGTAGACCGCATCCTGAAAGTCCAGCACCCCCGGGTTCGGGGTGCTGAGCATCAGGTTGCGCGGCATGTAGTCGCGGTGCACCAGCACTTGGGGCTGGGCCAGGGCGCTGTCGATCAGCCGCGTACAGATACGCTGCCAGGCGGCCTGCTGCGCCTCGCTCAGCTCGACGCCCAGGTGCCGCCGCACATACCACTCGGGAAACAGCTGCAGCTCGCGGCGCAGCAGGGCGTCGTCATAGCTGGGCAGCGGCGCATCCATCGGCAGCCGTTGAAAGGCCAGCAAGGCCTGCACGGCATCGTCGAACAGCCGATCGGCATTCTGCGCATCGATCACGTCCAGGTAGGTCTGGCGCCCCAGATCGCTGAGCAGGAGAAATCCCCGCTCCAGATCCTCGGCGAGAATCTGCGGCACATTGACCCCCGCCACGGCCAGCCGCTCGGCGACCTTGACGAAGGGTCGGCAGTCCTCCTGCGGCGGCGGTGCATCCATCAGGATCAGGCTGCGGCCATCGCCCTGCCAGCGGAAATAACGGCGAAAACTGGCGTCACTGCTGGCGGGCGTCAGGGTAGCGGGCGGCACCTCCCCCCAACCGCGGGCGGCGAACAAGGCCGGCAGTTGCTGGTCGAGCCAATGATTGAGGAGCTGCAGACGTATATCTTCATCAGGCATTACAAGGGTCTCCGACGGCGCTAGCCGTTGCGCGGGTCATGCTTTATTATCCAGCATCTTTTTCAGCCCATCGAGAGGCGTGCGGCCTCTGGGCCCAATGCGCGCAGGAAGCCCGGATAACAAGATGGCAGTAAAATACCCTAGGTTCCGCAAAAAATTCCCCCTTCTGGTAACTGGCGGCCTGTTGGCCTTGCAGCCACTGACCAGCCAATTCGCTGGCGCGGCCGAACAATACGACTGCCAGGCGTCCGCTACCGGTGGCTGGGCATGCGCCCCGAAAACCCCTAGCGCTGCAGTGCCGGAGCGGCCTGTGCAGAAAGATTCGGCCACGGCCCAGCGCCCGGACGATTCTGACGCGAGTCGCGCTTCCCGCGCCACATTGGTCACGGAGAGTGGCGGCAAGGCCCTGGCTTCGCGCAGCGCCGACTACAGCCACCTCGACTGGGTGCCCCGCGAGAACCTGAGCGAAGCGCAGCTGGCGGAAGTCGGTCCCTACTGTGCGGGCGGCTATGTCGAGCCGAGCCGGCCAGGGATGTACGACCAGACGCCGATGAGTCAGGCGCCGCTGTTCATTACCGCCAAAGCCTCGCGCTACGAGCAGGAACAACAGGTCGCCACCCTGGCCGGCGATGTCGTGTTGCGCCAGGCCGGCATGCAGGTCGAGGCTGACGAAGCCAGCCTGCACCAGGCGGAAAACCGCGGCGAACTGATCGGTAACGTGCGCCTGCGCGACCAGGGCGTCCTGGTGGTCGGCGATCGCGCCGAACTGCAACTCGACAACGGCGAAGCCAAGGTCGACAACGCCGAATACGTGCTGCACAAAAGCCATGTGCGCGGCAGCGCGCTCTACGCCAAGCGCGAAGAGACCGCGGTGATCCGCCTGAAAGACGGCACCTATACCTCCTGTGAACCGGGCAGCAACGCCTGGCACCTGAAGGGCAACAACGTCACTCTGAACCCGGCCACCGGCTTCGGCACGGCGACCAACGTGACCCTGCGGGTGAAGGATTTCCCGGTTTTCTACACCCCCTACATCTACTTCCCGATCGACGACCGCCGTCAGTCCGGCTTCCTGCCGCCGAGCATCAGCAGCTCCAGCGATAACGGCATGACGCTGCAGACGCCCTACTACTTCAACCTGGCGCCGAACTACGACGCCACGCTCTATCCGACCTACATGAGTGACCGCGGTCTGCTCATCGAAGGCGAAGGTCGCTACCTGACCAAGAGCAGCGAAGGCCAGTTTGGCGCGGCTTACCTCGACGACAGCAACGACGACCGCAAACTGCAGTCGGACTACGAAGACCAGCGCTGGCTCTACAGCTGGCAGCACAAGGGCGGCCTCGACTCGCGCCTGCTGGCCGAAGTCGACTACACCGACATCAGCGACCCCTATTACTTCCAGGACCTGGACACCGATCTCGGCATCGACTCCACCAGCTACGTCAACCAGCGCGGCACCCTGACCTATCGCGGCGGCAGCTACACCGCGCGGCTGAACGCCCATGCTTACGAACTGGCCAATATCACCGACATCACCCCGTACAACCGCCTGCCGCAGATCACCCTGGATGGCGCCCTGCCGTTCCAGCCGGGTGGCCTGAACATCAGCTACGGCAGTGAGCTGGTGCGCTTCGACCGCGACTTGCGCGATGGCAGCTTCATCAACGAAGAGGGCGTGGCCGAACAGCTCTGGTATGACGAGCGCCTGCGCGGCCTGGCCCGCGCCAACGGCACGCGCCTGCACCTGGAGCCGGCGGTCAGCCTACCGCTGAACTGGAGCTGGGGCTTCCTGACGCCCAAGGTCAAGTACCTGCAGACCAATTACGACCTGAGCCTCGACCAGCAGGGCAAGAACAGCCTGCTGGCCGAACAGCAGTTCGACAGCAGCCAGGATCGCGGCGTCCCCATCGTCAGCGTCGACAGCGGCCTGTACTTCGACCGCGACACCACCTTGTTCGGCAAATCCTACCGCCAGACCCTGGAGCCACGGCTGTTCTACCTCTATGTCCCCGAGGAAGACCAGACCGATATTCCGGTGTTCGACACTGGCGAGAGCAATTTCAGCTATGCATCGCTGTTCCGCGAGAACCGTTTCTCCGGCAAGGACCGCATCGGCGACGAGAACAAGCTGTCGCTGGGCCTGACCAACCGCTGGATCGAGAGCAACGGTTTCGAGCGTCAACGCTTCAGCATCGGCCAGGCCTTCTACTTCGAAGACCGCCAGGTGCAGATGCCGGGCATCGACTACCGCACTCGCGCTGACGCCCAGGCCTCGCAATCGCCCTATGCCCTGGAGTACCTGTATCGCTTCAACCGCGACTGGCGCTTCTCCTCGGACTTCAACTGGGACCCGGACACCCGCAGTACCCGCTCGGGCAGCGCAATGTTCCACTACCAGCCGGAAGACAACCCGAACAAGGTGGTCAATGCCGGTTACCGCTACCGCAACGACACCATACGCTTCGACCAGGCCAGCGGTAACTGGGTGATCGGTGGCGGTGACTTCGGCACCCCGGGCAGCCCGAACTACATCAAGGACTACTACAAGGTCAGCCAGCATGACTTCTCGGTGATCTGGCCGATCGTCCCGCAGTGGAGCGTGATTTCCCGCTGGCAGTACGATTACGCCCGTGATCGCACCCTCGAAGCCTTCGGCGGTTTCGAATACGACAACTGCTGCTGGAAGCTGCGCCTGATCAACCGCTACTGGATCGACTATGACGAAGTCAGCCTGAATCCAGCGCTGAATGATGAGCCGGACCGCGGCATTTTCCTGCAAATCGTCCTCAAAGGCTTGGGAGGCGTGACAGGCAACAAGGTCGAGACTTTCCTCGACCAAGGCATTCAAGGTTATCGTGAACGTGAAGATCAAGCTTTCTGATTGCGTGCGCCCGCTACTGCTGGGCGCACTGTTTCTGGGTGCCGCGGCGCAAGCCGAGGTACAACCCCTCAACCGTGTCGTGGCCATCGTCGACAATGACGTGATCATGCAGAGCCAGCTGGACACCCGGGTACGCGAGGTGCAGCAAACCATCGCCAAACGCGGTGCAGAACTGCCGCCCGAGGATGTCCTAAGCCAGCAGGTGCTCGATCGCCTGATCATCGAGAACATCCAGCTGCAGATCGGCGACCGCTCCGGCATTCGCATCACCGACGAAGAACTCAACCAGGCCCTGGCCAGCATTGCCCAGCGCAACGGCATGAGCCTCGAACAGTTCCGCGCGGCCCTGGCCCAGGACGGCCTGTCCTATGCCGACGCCCGCGATCAGGTGCGTCGCGAAATGGTCATCAGCCGTGTGCGTCAACGCCGGGTAGCCGAGCGCATCCAGGTCACCGACCAGGAAGTGCAGAACTTCCTCGCCTCCGACCTCGGCAAGCTGCAACTGTCGGAAGAATTCCGCCTGGCCAATATCCTCATTCCACTGTCGGACGGCTCCTCCCCGCAAGCTATCCAGGCCGCTGAGCGCCAGGCACAGGAACTGTACCAGCAGCTGCGCGACGGCGCCGACTTCGCCCAGATGGCCATCGCCCACTCGGCCAGCGAGACCGCCCTTGAAGGCGGCGAAATGGGCTGGCGCAAGGCGGCACAGATGCCACCGCCATTCGACGCCATGGTTGGTGCAATGGCGGTCGGCGATGTCACCGAACCCATGCGCACGCCCGGCGGCTTCATCATGCTCAAGCTCCTGGAAAAGCGCGGCGGCGGCACCCAGGTGCTCGAAGAAGTCAACGTTCGGCACATCCTCATCAAGCCCAGCGAGATTCGCAGCGAAGCGGAAACCAAACGCCTGATCGAACGCCTGCATGAACGCCTCCTGGCCGGCGAAGACTTCGGCGAACTGGCGAAGAACTTCTCCGAAGACCCGGGCTCGGCGCTCAACGGCGGCAGCCTCGACTGGATCGACCCCAACGCGCTGGTGCCGGAGTTCCGCGAGGTGATGAGCAACACCGCCAGCGGCGAACTGTCGGAACCGTTCAAGAGCCCTTACGGCTGGCACGTGCTGCAGGTTGTAGGCCGCCGCGCCACCGACGGCAGCGCACAGTTCCGCGAGCAACAGGCCTTGACCGTACTGCGCAACCGCAAGTACGACGAAGAACTGCAGACCTGGTTGCGGCAGATCCGCGACGAGGCCTACGTCGAAATCAAGCTGTAGATAACACCGAGCCAATTAAAGCCCGGCGCCTGCCCCCTCGCAGCGCCGGGCTTTTTCGTTCCGTAGCGGGCGCGGCGTAAACTGGCACTGCCCGCCTCGACGCTCACCCGCAAGGCACAACCGAGAACCTGCCCATGACTGCACCACACCTCTTCGCACTGACCCCCGGCGAGCCGGCGGGCATCGGCCCCGACCTGTGCCTGCTGCTCGCTCGCCAGGCGCAACCCCATGCGCTGATAGCCATTGCCAGCCGCGACCTGCTCGCCGAGCGCGCCCACGGCCTGAACCTGGCCATTCGGCTGATCGAGGTCGGCCCCGGCAACTGGCCAAGCGCTCCCGCACCGGCGGGCAACCTGTACGTCTGGGACACGCCGCTGACGGCAGCCGTGCTGCCCGGCCAACTGGACCCGGCCAATGCCGGCTATGTCCTGGAAACCCTGAACCGCGCCGCCCAGGGCTGCCTCGACGGGCATTTCGCCGGCATGATCACCGCGCCGGTGCACAAGGGCGTGATCAACCAGGCCGGCATCGCCTTCTCCGGGCACACCGAATTTCTCGCCGAACTGACCCACAGCGAGCAGGTGGTGATGATGCTCGCCACCCACGGCCTGCGCGTGGCCCTGGTGACCACCCACCTGCCGCTCAAGGATGTCGCCGCCGCCATAACCGCCGAGCGCCTGGCCCGGGTTACCCGCATCCTCGACCATGACCTGCGCACTAAATTCGGCATCGCCCGACCACGCATCCTGGTCTGCGGCCTCAATCCGCACGCCGGCGAAGGCGGCCACCTCGGCCGCGAAGAAATCGAGGTGATCGAGCCGACCCTCGAACTGCTTCGCGGCGAAGGCATTGACCTGACCGGCCCACTGCCGGCCGACACCCTGTTCACCCCCAAGCACCTCGAGCACTGCGACGCCGTGCTGGCGATGTACCACGACCAGGGCCTGCCGGTGCTCAAATACAAGGGCTTCGGCGCCGCCGTCAATATCACCCTGGGCCTGCCGATCATCCGCACCTCGGTCGACCATGGCACAGCCCTGGATCTGGCCGGCAGCGGCAGGATCGACAGCGGCAGCCTGCAGGTCGCCCTGGAAACCGCCTATCAGATGGCGGACAGCCGGCGCTGAGCCGCACACCGCAAGCCAGGCGGGGTGCCGTTGCCGAGCGCAACTGGTAAGCTGCGCGTCTTTGCATTAATGCTTTCAGCGCTTGCTTGATGCTTGCAGCTTGAGGCTTGGAGCTGCCCCAGATGTCCGACCACCACCGCGCGCGCAAGCGTTTCGGCCAGAACTTCCTGCACGACGCCGGCGTCATCCACCGCATCCTGCGCGCCATTCATGCCCGCGAAGGCGAGCGCATGCTGGAAATCGGCCCGGGTCAGGGCGCCCTCACCGAAGGCCTGCTCGACAGCGGCGCGCAGCTCGACGTGATCGAACTGGACCGCGACCTGATCCCGCTGCTCAATGCCAAGTTCGCCGCCGAGCCGCGCTTCCAGCTGCACCAGGGCGACGCCCTGAAGTTCGACTTCAGCAGCCTCGACCCCGCGCCGCATAGCCTGCGCGTGGTCGGTAACCTGCCGTACAACATCTCCACCCCGCTGATTTTCCACCTGCTGAACAACGCCGCGCTGATCCGCGACATGCACTTCATGCTGCAGAAGGAAGTGGTCGAGCGCCTGGCCGCCGGCCCGGGCGGCAAGGACTGGGGCCGTCTGTCGATCATGGTGCAGTACCACTGCCGGGTGGAGCATCTGTTCAATGTCGGCCCCGGCGCGTTCAATCCGCCGCCCAAGGTCGACTCGGCGATCGTCCGGCTGGTGCCGCACGACGTGCTGCCCCATCCGGCCAAGGACCACCGCCTGCTCGAGAACGTGGTGCGCGAGGCCTTCAACCAGCGGCGCAAGACCCTGCGCAACACGCTCAAGGCCTTGCTCAGTGCCGATGAGATCGAAGCGGCCGGTGTCGACGGCAGCCTGCGCCCGGAACAACTGGACCTGGCCGCCTTCGTCCGCCTGGCCGATCGGCTGGCCGAGCAACCCAGCAGCGAGCGACCCAGCTAGACTGGTTTTCAGCTTACCGAGTACGAGTCAATGTCAGATCCCCGTTACCAGGTCGACGTCAGCGTCACCACCCGCTACCTGCCGGAACAGTCGCAGCCGGAGCAGAACCGCTTCGCCTTCGCCTATAGCGTGACCCTCGTCAACCAGGGTCAATTGCCGGCCAAACTGCTGTCACGCCACTGGCTCATCACCGATGGCGACGGCCACGTGCAGGAGGTGCGTGGCGCCGGCGTGGTCGGCCAACAACCGCTGATCGCGGTCGGCGAGCGCCACACTTACAGCAGCGGTACCGTCATGGCCACCCGCGTCGGCACCATGCAAGGCAGTTACCAGATGCTCGCCGAAGACGGCAAGCAGTTCGACGCCCTTATCGCACCGTTCCGCCTGGCGGTACCAGGCTCGTTGCACTGATGGCGACCTATGCCGTCGGCGACCTGCAAGGCTGCCTGAAACCCTTGCAATGCCTGCTGCAGCGCGTCGCATTCGACCCGGCCAAAGATCGTCTGTGGCTGGTCGGCGACCTGGTCAACCGCGGCCCGCAATCGCTCGCCACCTTGCGTTTCCTCTATCAGATGCGCGATGCGCTGACCTGCGTGCTGGGCAACCACGACCTGCACCTGCTGGCCGTCGCCACCAATATCGAACGTTTGAAGAAGAGCGACACCCTGCAGGAGATTCTCGACGCCCCGGATCGTGCCGAACTGCTCGACTGGCTGCGTCGGCAGAAGCTGCTGCATTACGACGCCGAGCGCGACATCGTCCTGGTACATGCCGGTATACCGCCGCAGTGGTCGCTACAGAGTGCCCTCAGGCGTGCAGCCGAGGTCGAGGAGGCCCTGCGCGACGACGCCCGCTTCCCACTGTTCCTCGATGGCATGTACGGCAACGAGCCGGCCAAATGGGACAAGGATCTGCATGGCGTGACCCGCCTGCGGGTGATCACCAACTACTTCACGCGCATGCGTTTCTGCACGGCAGATGGCACTCTGGACCTGAAAAGCAAGGAAGACGCCGGCAGTTCGCCGTCCGGTTATGCGCCCTGGTTCAGCCATAAACAGCGCAAGACCCGCGGACAGAAGATCATCTTCGGCCACTGGGCGGCCCTGGAAGGTCGCTGCGAAGAGCCCGGCCTGTTCGCCCTGGACACTGGCTGTGTCTGGGGTGGCGCCCTGACCCTGCTAAATATCGACAGCGGCGAACGCCACCGCTGTGACTGCAATGAGGTGCACGCATGAGCGAGTTCACACGTATCCCCCCGTCCACGGCCCAGGTTCTGCGCCAGCAAGGCGCCGCCGTGGTCGACATCCGCGACCCGCAGAGCTTTGCCGCCGGCCATATCAAAGGCTCGCAGCACCTGGACAATCACTCGCTGCATGACTTCATCGCCAAGGCCGATCTCGATCTGCCGCTGATCGTCACCTGCTACCACGGCAACTCCAGCCAGAGTGCCGCCGCCTACCTGGTCGGCCAAGGTTTCAGCGCCGTGTACAGTCTGGATGGCGGTTTCGAACTGTGGCGCGCGACTTTCCCGGAAGAAACCGCGCAAACGCCAGACGACTGAAAATTTATTTCACCGCGTCAGACCACGCCAACACTGGGCTATCGCCCGCCCCTAAGCAGCGGTAATATCCTGTTATCGTTCGTCGCCACTTGACCTTACCGATTCCGAACTATCCTTTAGCTCAGGCCATCCAAAATCAAGGTAGAGTCGGTTATCCGGCATCCGGGCCATCGGTAAGACCTTTAGGTGTTCTGGGGGATTTTCCAGGCTGAAGTATCAGCCGATCACCCGCACCCGCACGACCGATGCCACGGCGGCTCTAAGCATCGAGCGAGGTGAAGTCATGAGCATTTTCAGCCACTTCCAGCAACGCTTCGAGGCGACCCGGCAGGAGGAATACTCCCTGCAGGAATACCTCGAACTGTGCAAACAGGATCGCGGCGCCTACGCCTCGGCAGCAGAGCGTCTGCTGCTGGCGATTGGCGAGCCTGAATTGATCGATACCTCAAGCAACTCGCGGCTGTCGCGGATCTTCTCCAACAAGGTGATCCGCCGCTATCCGACCTTCGCCGACTTCCACGGCATGGAAGAATGCATCGACCAGATCGTCTCCTACTTCCGCCATGCCGCTCAGGGCCTGGAAGAGAAGAAGCAGATCCTCTACCTGCTCGGTCCGGTTGGCGGCGGCAAGTCGTCGCTGGCGGAAAAACTCAAGCACCTGATGGAAAAGGTACCCTTCTATGCGATCAAGGGTTCACCGGTGTTCGAGTCACCGCTGGGGCTGTTCAACGTCGACGAGGACGGCGCCATCCTCGAAGAGGAATACGGCATTCCGCAGCGCTACCTGAACAGCATCATGTCGCCCTGGGCGACCAAGCGCCTGACCGAGTTCGGTGGCGACATCAGCCAGTTCCGCGTGGTCAAGCTGTACCCCTCGATCCTCAACCAGATCGCCATCGCCAAGACCGAACCGGGCGACGAGAACAACCAGGACATCTCCTCCCTGGTCGGCAAGGTGGATATCCGCAAACTGGAAGAATTTCCGCAGAACGACGCCGATGCCTACAGCTATTCCGGCGCCCTGTGCCGGGCCAACCAGGGCCTGATGGAGTTCGTCGAGATGTTCAAGGCGCCGATCAAGGTGCTGCATCCGCTGCTCACCGCCACCCAGGAAGGCAACTACAACAGCACCGAGGGCCTCGGCGCAATTCCCTACAGCGGCATCCTGCTGGCCCACTCCAACGAGTCGGAATGGCACAACTTCCGCAACAACAAGAACAACGAGGCGTTCATCGACCGTATCTACATCGTCAAGGTGCCCTACTGCCTGCGCGTCACCGACGAAATCAAGATCTACGCGAAACTCCTCACCAACAGCTCGCTGGCCAAGGCCCATTGCGCACCGGACACCCTGAAGATGCTGGCCCAGTTCTCGGTGCTGAGCCGCCTGAAGGAGCCGGAAAACTCGAATATCTACTCGAAGATGCGCGTCTATGACGGTGAGAACCTCAAGGACACCGACCCCAAGGCCAAGTCGATCCAGGAGTACCGCGACAATGCCGGTGTCGACGAGGGCATGAACGGCCTGTCGACCCGCTTCGCCTTCAAGATCCTGTCCAAGGTGTTCAACTTCGACCCGCACGAGGTGGCCGCCAACCCGGTGCACCTGCTCTATGTGCTGGAACAGCAGATCGAACAGGAGCAGTTCCCTGCAGAAACCCGCGAACGCTACCTGCGCTTCATCAAGGAATACCTGGCGCCGCGCTACATCGAATTCATCGGCAAGGAAATCCAGACCGCTTACCTCGAGTCCTACAGCGAGTACGGACAGAACATCTTCGACCGTTACGTGCTGTACGCCGATTTCTGGATCCAGGATCAGGAATACCGTGATCCGGAAACCGGCGAGATCCTCAACCGCGTCGCGCTCAACGAGGAGCTGGAGAAGATCGAGAAACCGGCCGGCATCAGCAACCCGAAGGACTTCCGCAACGAGATCGTCAACTTCGTGCTGCGCGCCCGGGCCAACAACAACGGCAAGAACCCGACCTGGCTCAGCTACGAGAAGCTGCGCGTAGTGATCGAGAAGAAGATGTTCTCCAATACCGAAGACCTGCTGCCTGTCATCAGCTTCAACGCCAAGGCGAGCAAGGAGGACCAACAGAAACACAACGACTTCGTCACTCGCATGGTCGAGCGCGGCTATACCGACAAGCAGGTGCGCCTGCTGTCCGAATGGTATCTGCGGGTTCGTAAATCGCAGTAAGGCAGCCATAAGCAGCAAGCTTTAAGCTGCAAGCAAGAGGTCCGGGACCGGACCACCCTTGCAGCTTGTGGCTTGTGGCTTGCAGCTCCCTGGAGGGGCCCCTATGAGCCATGTGATCGACCGACGCCTGAACGGCAAGAACAAGAGCACGGTAAACCGCCAGCGCTTCTTGCGGCGTTACCGTGAGCACATCAAGAAAGCCGTCGAAGAGGCGGTTAGCCGCCGCTCCATCACCGACATGGAGCATGGCGAACAGATCAGCATTCCCGGTCGCGACATCGACGAGCCGATATTTCACCACGGCCGTGGCGGCAAGCAGACCATCGTCCATCCGGGCAACAAGGAATTCACTGCGGGCGAACGCATTCCGCGGCCGCCGGGCGGTGGCGGCGGTCGAGGCGGCGGCAAGGCCAGCAACACCGGCGAAGGCATGGATGAGTTCGTCTTCCAGATCACTCAGGAAGAGTTTCTCGACTTCATGTTCGAGGACCTCGAACTGCCCAATCTGGTGAAGCGCCACCTGACCGGTGCCGACACCTTCAAGACCGTACGCGCCGGCATCAGCAACGAGGGCAATCCGTCACGGATCAACATCGTGCGCACCCTGCGCTCGGCTCACGCCCGGCGCATCGCCCTGTCCGGCAGCAGCCGCACCAAACTGAAAGAGTCGCAGCTCGAACTGGAGCGCCTGAAGCGCGAAGAGCCGGACAACTTCGGCGATATTCAGGCGCTTGAAGCGGAAATCGGCAAGCTCCAGTCCCGGATAAAACGCGTGCCCTTCCTCGACACCTTCGACCTCAAGTACAACCTGCTGGTCAAACAACCCAATCCCAGTTCGAAAGCGGTGATGTTCTGCCTGATGGACGTCTCTGGTTCCATGACCCAGGCCACCAAGGACATCGCCAAGCGCTTTTTCATCCTGCTGTACCTGTTTCTCAAGCGTAACTACGACAAGATCGACGTGGTGTTCATTCGCCACCACACCAGCGCCAAAGAGGTGGACGAGGAGGAGTTCTTCTACTCCCGCGAGACCGGCGGCACCATCGTCTCCAGCGCGCTCAAGCTGATGCAGGAGATCATGGCCGCGCGCTACCCCACCCACGAATGGAATATCTATGGCGCCCAGGCGTCGGATGGCGACAACTGGAACGACGATTCACCGATTTGCCGGGATATATTGATCAAGCAGATCATGCCGTTCGTGCAATATTTCACCTACGTCGAGATCACCCCGCGCGAGCACCAGGCGCTGTGGTTCGAGTACGAGCAGGTCAGCGAAGCCTTTGACGACACCTTTGCCCAGCAGCAACTGGTCTCGGCAGGCGATATCTACCCCGTGTTCCGCGAACTGTTCCAGCGGAGGCTTGCGACATGACAGCGCACGACAGCAGCGTACCCGTAAAGAAACGCCAACCGATCTCCACCGGCTCGGAGTGGACCTTCGAGCTGGTTGGCGCCTACGACCGCGAAATCGGCCGGCTCGCCGAACGCTATGCGCTGGACACCTACCCCATCCAGATCGAAGTGATCACCGCCGAGCAGATGATGGACGCCTATGCCTCGGTGGGCATGCCCCTGGGTTATCACCATTGGTCCTATGGCAAACATTTCCTCAGTACCGAGAAGAATTACAAACGCGGACAGATGGGCCTGGCCTACGAGATCGTAATCAACTCCGACCCCTGCATCGCCTACCTGATGGAAGAGAACACCATGTGCATGCAGGCACTGGTTATTGCCCATGCCTGTTACGGCCACAACAGCTTCTTCAAGGGCAACTACCTGTTCCGCACCTGGACCGACGCCAGCTCGATCGTCGATTACCTGGTGTTCGCCAAGCAGTACATCATGCAGTGCGAGGAACGCCATGGCATCGATGCGGTGGAAGACCTGCTCGACTCCTGTCATGCCCTGATGAATTACGGGGTCGACCGCTACAAGCGCCCCTATCCGATTTCCGCCGAAGAGGAGCGGCGCCGGCAGAAGGAGCGCGAAGAGCATCTGCAGAAACAGATCAACGACCTCTGGCGCACCATCCCCAAGGGCACCGACAAGCGCGGCGAGGAAGACAACAAGCGCTTCCCTCCGGAGCCGCAGGAAAACATCCTGTACTTCCTGGAGAAACACGCCCCCCTGCTCGAACCCTGGCAGCGTGAGGTGATCCGCATCGTGCGCAAGATCGCCCAGTACTTCTATCCGCAGCGCCAGACTCAGGTGATGAACGAAGGCTGGGCCTGCTTCTGGCATTACACCCTGATGAACGACCTGTATGAGGAGGGCCTGGTCACCGACGGCTTCATGATGGAGTTCCTCCAGTCGCACACCAGCGTGATCTATCAACCGCCGTTCGACAGCCCCTACTACAGCGGCATCAACCCCTACACCCTGGGCTTCGCCATGTACCGCGACATCCGCCGGATCTGCGAGGAGCCCACCGCAGAGGACAAGCACTGGTTCCCCGAGATCGCCGGCAGCGACTGGCTGACGACCCTCAAGTTCGCCATGAGCAGCTTCAAGGACGAGAGTTTCATCCTGCAGTACCTGTCGCCCAAGGTGATCCGCGACCTCAAGCTGTTCAGCATTCTCGATGACGACCAGAAGGATGAATTGCTGGTCCCGGCCATCCACGACGAGCCGGGCTACCAAAGCATCCGCGAAACCCTGGCGGCCCAATACAACCTGGGCAATCGCGAGCCCAACATCCAGATCTGGAGCATCGACCGCCGCGGCGACCGCTCACTGACCCTGCGCCACCAGCAGCACGACCGCAAACCCCTGGGCAACTCCACCGAAGAAGTGCTCAAGCACCTGCATCGCCTGTGGGGTTTCGACGTACACCTGGAAACCCTGCAGGGCGACAAACTGATCGACACCCAGCACGTGCCGCCCAAGGGCGAGGCCGACCCCGACGGCGACTACCCGCGACTCGACCTGGTGATTCCGCCCATCTGAGCGCGCCCCGCCGCCCGTGCCCCATTGGCCTGGATGACCTGAGCAACAGCGGGAGAGGCAAGCGAGGCGCCCGGCACGTCGCCCGCAAGCAATCCGGCAGCGGTCTGCTGCCGCCAGCCCCCCTTGCAAGAGCATCACCACAGCGCAGGAGGGGCCGTGGCCGCGAACCGTGGCCCGGCAATGCCCAGTCGCGGACAAATCCCCTCTCGCCAGAGCACCGCGAACGGCCGTGGCCACCTCGAAGACTCGCCGCCAAGTCCGCCCTCGCAAGAACACCACCACAGCGCAGGAGGGGCCTTGGCCGCGAACCCTGTGCAAGCCCGCCGCCACTCTCGATTGCCCGCACATTTGGGCCCTCCAGCCGTTATGCTGTGCCGCAATGGAGGAGCAAGCATGCAGATTTACAAAGTGGGCGGCGCAGTGCGCGACCGCCTGTTGGGGCGCCCGGTCAGCGAAGTCGACTGGGTGGTGGTCGGGGCCACGGCCGAACAGATGCTCGAGCAAGGATTCCGCCCGGTGGGCGCAGATTTCCCGGTGTTCCTGCACCCGCAAACCGGCGAGGAGTATGCCCTGGCACGAACCGAGCGCAAGAGCGGGCGCGGCTATGGCGGCTTCACCTTCTATGCCAGCCCGGAGGTCACCCTCGAAGAAGACCTGATCCGCCGCGACCTCACCGTCAACGCCATGGCCGAAGACACACAGGGCCGCCTGATCGACCCCTATGGCGGCCAACGCGACCTTGCAGCCAAGCTGCTACGGCATGTCTCCCCGGCCTTCGCCGAAGACCCGCTGCGCGTCCTGCGGGTCGCCCGCTTCGCCGCACGCTATGCGCCACTGGATTTTCGCGTGGCGCCCGAGACCCTGGCGCTGATGCAGCAACTGAGCGACTCCGGCGAACTGTCGGCGCTGACAGCCGAACGCAGCTGGAAGGAAATCTCCCGCGCCCTGCTCGAACCTCGTCCCGATGTGTTCATCCAGGTCCTGCGTGACTGCGGCGCCCTCAAGGCACTCCTGCCGGAAATCGACGCGCTGTTCGGCGTGCCGCAGCCGGCCGCCCATCACCCGGAAATCGACACTGGCGCGCATGTACTCAGCGTGCTGCGTCAGTGCGCCGAACACCGGCAACCGCTGGCAGTGCGCTGGGCCTGCCTGCTGCATGATGTCGGCAAGGGCCTGACGCCCGAGGCCGAGTGGCCGCGGCATATCGCCCATGAGCACAAAGGCCTCAAGCTGATCCGGGCGATCAACCAGCGCAGCAAGGCGCCCAAAGACTGCCAGGAATTGGCCCTGCTGGTCGGCGAATACCACACCCACGGTCACCGCGCCCTGGAGCTGAAAGCCTCGACCCTGCTGGAGCTGCTGCAGCACTTCGATGTGTTTCGCCGCCCGCAGCGCTTCGAGGCGTTCATCGCCGCCTGCGAAATGGATGCCCGTGGACGGGCCGGCCTGGAACAACGCGCCTACCCGCAGGCCGATTACCTGCGCGGCGCCATGCAGGCGGCCCGTGCCGTGACGGTACAGCCGCTACTGGAGCAGGGCTTGCAAGGCCCCGAACTGGGCGAGGCGCTCAAGCGCGAGCGCCTCAAGGCGCTCAAGGCCTACAAGGCGAGCCCTGCGCCGGTCTCCGAGGATACGCGCAGCCAACCCTAGCAACCCGAAAGGCTACTAGGCGGACCTGGGAAATGCCGCGAGCAGTTCGGCCGGGGTCAGCTCGCTGCCGCGCCACTGGAAGGCCACCGGCCACAGCTGCTGTTCGATCTGCGCACCCTGCCACAGCTCGGCGAAACTGCGCTGCTCGCCCGGGTGCAAACGCTCCGGCAGCAACAGCGAAAGCGGCCAGAGCACGAAGGCGTTCTTGAGGATTTCCGCCCGCGGCAGGATCAGGCCATCGAAATTGCCGAGCAAATCGCCATACAGCAGCACATCGATATCCAGCGGCAGCCCCCTGCGCTCGGGCGCGTAACGGCCATTGTCGGCCTCGATGAATTTCAGCCGGCGGTCCAACTCACCCAATGGCAGCTCGCTGTAGCCCGCCACCACCAGGTTGAAGAAGGGCCCGCTCTTGATGCCCACCGCCTGACTTTCGAACACTGGCGAGCAGCGCATGTCGCTCAGCATGGCGGCCAACGCATCGAGTCCGGCCTGCAAATGCGCCTCTCGCTCGATATTGCTGCCCAGCCCGAGCACAACGGGAGTTAGCGACATCCGCGCTCGATCTCCACGCCAACACCGCCAATCGCGGCCGGTACCGCGCCGGGCTTGGTCAGCCTGAGGCGCAGCCAGGGAATCTGGAACTCGCTCATCAACACCTCGGCAAGCCGCTCGGCAAAGGTCTCCACCAGAATGAACTGCGCTTCGCTGGCGAAGGCCTGGACACGCGCCGACACCGCCGCGTAATCGAGCGCCTTGTCCAGGTCATCGCCTGCCGCTGCCGGACGATTGTCCCAGCCCAGGCACAGATCCAGACGCAAGCACTGGCGAATGCTGCGCTCCCAGTCGTAGGCACCGATTACCGTATCCACTTCCAGGCCTTCAATAAAAACTGTGTCCAAGCGCTCTCTCCACAACACGCCAAAGCCGCAGCATATCGCTGGCCGGCCGAGTAACAACTACCGTGCACGACTATACGGCGTTGAAATCAGGTTTAAATGCTCATTTGCGACGCCTATGCCACGCTTTTACCGCGCCGGGCGAGGCTGTAAAAAATCGTTTGCCTGCTGCGACCGTCGATATTTCCCCAGGCTCTGACCCCGCACGCCATCGCACTGCGCTCGAGCCATCGCCCGCGCTCGCTACCCTTCTCAACTGCCTGCTAGAATCCAGCCACTCCTCGACCGTGGAATGGCCACCATGTTTTGGCTACTGGCAATCCTCGCCTACCTGCTCGGTTCACTGTCCTTCGCCATTCTACTCAGCCGCAAGGCCGGTGGGCCGGACCCACGCGTCAGTGGCTCCGGCAACCCCGGCGCCACCAATATGCTGCGGGTCGCCGGCAAACGCCTGGCCGGCCTGACCCTGCTCGGCGACCTGCTCAAGGGCCTGCTTCCGGTCCTGGCCGGCGCCCTGCTTGGCTTGAACCTGCAACAACAGGCCTGGCTCGGCCTCGCCGCCGTCATCGGCCACCTTTACCCGCTGTATTTTCGCTTCCGCGGCGGCAAAGGCGTCGCCACTGCCGCCGGCATGCTGCTGGGACTTTACCCGCCGGCTGCACTGCTGGCCATCTGCGCCTGGCTACTGAGCTTCAACCTGACCCGCACCAGCTCATTGGCCGCGCTGATCGCCACGCCACTGAGCCTGCCACTGCTGGCCTGGCAACAACCCGAAGCATTGCTGCCGATGAGCGCAGTGACCGGCCTGATCGTCTGGCGGCACCGCAGCAATCTCCGCGACCTGTTCGACGGCAGAGAGCGGCATTTTTAACTAGCAGCGGCAAGCCACAAGTGCGGCTCGACGGCGGCGCGCCCGCTATTTCTCGCATCGAAAAAACCGCATCTCATTGATTCTATGGGTTATGACGCTTTGTGTAGGAGCGGCTTTAGCCGCGAATTCTTCGCGGCACAGCCAAAGCTTCGCGGCTAAAGCCGCTCCTACGACAGGGGGCCCGAACACCCCGTTGGCTGCGCGACAGCGCTCCGTCGAAGACGGGACGACCCCTCTATGGCTTTCGACTAGAGCGCCGGCAACTGCTCCATCGGCCAGCGCGCCTGCACCTTGATGTTCAGCTCCTCGTGCTGCCCGGCCTTGAGGCGCTGACAGCCGGCATAGGCGATCATCGCGCCGTTGTCGGTGCAGAACGCCGGGCGGGCATAGAACACCTGCCCCTTGAACTCGGTGAGCATTTTCTCCAGCCCCAGACGCAGCGCCTTGTTCGCACTGACGCCTCCGGCGATCACCAGCGAGTTGAGCCCGGTCTGCTTGAGCGCCCGCCGACACTTGATGGTCAGGGTCTCGACCACTGCCTGCTGGAACGCCAGGGCGACGTCACAGCGAGTCTGCTCGCCATCATCACCGGCGGCGCGGCACTGCTGCCAGGTATTCAGGGTAAAGGTCTTCAAGCCGCTGAAACTGAAATCCAGCCCCGGCCGGTCGGTCATCGGCCGTGGGAAGGTAAAGCGCCCCGGCGTGCCCTGCTCGGCCAGCCGCGCGATTTCCGGGCCGCCCGGATATTGCAGGCCCATCAGCTTGGCGGTCTTGTCGAAGGCTTCGCCGGCGGCATCGTCGAGCGACTCGCCGAGCAGTTGGTAACGACCGATGCCGTCGACCCTCACCAGCTGGGTATGGCCGCCGGAAACCAACAAAGCGACGAACGGAAAAGCCGGCGGATTTTCCTCCAGCATCGGTGCCAGCAAGTGGCCTTCCATGTGGTGTACACCTAGCGCCGGAATGCCCCAGGCGAATGCCAGCGCCTGGGCGCAGGAGGCGCCCACCAGCAGCGCCCCGACCAGGCCGGGACCGGCGGTATAGGCAACGGCCTGGATATCGCCGGCCGTGCATTTGGCCTCGGCCAGCACCTCGCGGATCAAGGGCAGCATGCGCTTGACGTGATCGCGCGAGGCCAGCTCGGGCACCACCCCGCCATAGATGCGGTGCTGTTCGATCTGGCTGAACAAGGCATCGGCCAGCAAGCCACGCTCGCTGTGATAGAGTGCGACGCCGGTCTCATCGCATGAAGTTTCCAATCCCAGTACCAGCATGGGCAACGCCTTGAGTTCGAGGGGCTAAACGCCTGAAGGCGCGCATGATAATCGGCGCCGACGGACTCAGACCAGCGCTTTTCGATCAGAGGCTTTGCATTCCTTGCGATGAGGCGGTAACATTCGCAACCCTTAAAAACGTACGTTCTCCAGCGCCATTTGCCAGGAGTACGACACCCCCCGGTAATAAAGAAGGTACGCCCTGGATGCCAGCCGTCAAAGTTAAAGAGAACGAACCCTTCGACGTCGCTCTGCGTCGTTTCAAGCGCTCCTGCGAAAAAGCCGGTGTTCTGGCCGAAGTTCGCAGCCGTGAATTTTATGAAAAGCCGACTTCCGAGCGCAAGCGCAAAGCAGCAGCCGCCGTTAAGCGTCACGCCAAGAAAGTTCAGCGCGAACAGCGCCGCAGCGTCCGCCTGTACTAAGACGTACAAGCGCAACGCCTGAACGCCCGGCTTCGGCCGGGCTTCGCTTTTGGACTCCGCACCACCCACCGGTGGCGCGGGGTCTTTTAGTTTCCGTAATCTTTGTCCAGCCGCCTCGCACGGCAGTATTCTGAGCGCCTATGGCCGGCCTGATCCCACAGTCTTTTATCGATGACCTGCTCAACCGCACCGATATCGTCGACGTGGTCGCCTCGCGCATCCAGCTGAAAAAGGCCGGCAAGAACTACACCGCCTGCTGCCCCTTCCATAAAGAAAAAACCCCCTCGTTCAGCGTCAGCCCGGACAAACAGTTCTATTACTGCTTCGGCTGCGGCGCCGGCGGCAACGCCCTGGGTTTTATCATGGACCACGACCAACTGGACTTCCCCCAGGCGGTCGAGGACCTGGCCAAGCGAGCCGGCATGGACGTGCCGCGCGAAGAAGGCGGACGCAACAGCAGCAAACCGCGCCAACCCACCGACTCACCGCTCTACCCGCTGCTGACCGCCGCCGCCGAGTACTACCGCCAGGCCCTGAAGAGCCATCCACAGCGCAAGGCCGCCGTCGACTACCTCAAGGGCCGCGGCCTGTCCGGCGAGATCGCCCGCGATTTCGGCCTCGGCTTCGCCCCGCCCGGCTGGGACAACCTGCACAAACACCTGGCCAGCGACAGCCTGCAACAGAAGGCCATGATCGACGCCGGCCTGCTGGTGGAAAACGCCGACAATCCGGAAAAAATCAAACGCTACGACCGCTTCCGCGACCGGGTGATCTTCCCCATCCGCGACAGCCGCGGCCGGGTGATCGCCTTCGGCGGCCGGGTCCTCGGCGACGACAAACCCAAGTACCTGAACTCCCCGGAAACCCCGGTATTCCACAAGGGCCAGGAACTCTACGGCCTGTTCGAGGCACGCAAGAGCAACCGCGACCTCGACGAGATCATGGTGGTCGAAGGCTACATGGACGTCATCGCCCTGGCCCAGCAAGGCCTGCGCAACGCCGTCGCCACCCTCGGCACCGCCACCAGCGAAGAGCACCTCAAGCGCCTGTTCCGCATCGTGCCCAGCGTGCTGTTCTGCTTCGACGGCGACGCCGCCGGACGCAATGCCGCCTGGCGCGCCCTGGAAGCGACCCTGCCCAGCCTGCAGGATGGCCGGCGTGCGCGCTTTTTGTTCCTCCCCGACGGCGAGGACCCGGACACCCTGGTGCGCAGCGAAGGCACAGACGCCTTCCGCGCCCGCATCAACCAGCAGGCGCAACCGCTGGCCGACTACTTCTTCCAGCAACTCAGCGAAGAGGCCGACCCGCGCTCGCTCGAAGGCAAAGCCCACCTGGTGACCCTGGCCGCGCCACTGATCGACAAGATCCCCGGCAACAACCTGCGCACCCTGATGCGCCAGCGCCTCACCGAAATCACCGGCCTCAGCGGCGAAGCCCTGAGCCAGATGGCGCCCGCCGTCAAGAGCGGCGCCCACTCCAGCCCCAACCCGGCCTCCGGCGATTACTACCCGGATCATGGTGAAATTCCCGATAGTGCCTACTACGATGTCGCCGTCAGCCCCAATGAATATGAAAACCCCACCCCCACGGCGGGCTTCGAGCGCAGCAAGGGCAAGAGCGATTGGAAGAAAGAAGGCGGAAAATGGAGTAAAAAGGGGCGCGACGACTTCACCCCGCGCGCACCGCGCACCGCCGTCAGCGTCGAATCGCCGCACCTGAGCGCGCTGCGCACGCTGCTGCACCACCCCGAACTGGCCCAGAACGTCGAAGACGTCAGCCACTTCGCCGCCGAAGACGACACTTACGCACAATTGCTGGTAGCCCTGCTCGGCGCCCTGCAAAAGAACCCGAAACTGCGCGCCCTGCAACTGATCGCGCGCTGGCACGGTACCGAGCAGGGCCGTCTGTTACGGGCCCTGGCGGAAAAAGAGTGGCTGATTTCAGCCGACAACCTTGAACAACAGTTTTTTGACACTATAACTAGTCTTGTGGCCCGCCAACGTGAGCGCAGCCTGGAACATTTGATCAACAAAGCCCGTCAAAGTGAGTTAAGTGCAGAGGAAAAAAACCAACTGCGTAACCTGCTAAGCCGTAATGCATCACCGGTAATCCCGAGCCCAACTGGCGCATAGGGGTCTTATTCGGGTATAATCCGCGGCTTGTTTTTAGCCCGCCAAGACCTTCAGTGGATAGGGTGTTATGTCCGGAAAAGCGCAACAGCAGTCTCGTATCAAAGAGTTGATCACCCTTGGTCGTGAGCAGGGCTACCTGACTTACGCGGAGGTCAACGACCACCTGCCGGAGGATATTTCAGATCCGGAACAGGTGGAAGACATCATCCGCATGATCAACGACATGGGGATCAACGTATTCGAGGTTGCGCCAGATAAGGATTCTCTTATGCTGGCCGACGCCGATACCGACGAAGCGGCTGCGGAAGAAGCAGCGGCTGCGTTGGCAGCGGTCGAAACCGACATTGGCCGAACCACGGACCCGGTGCGCATGTACATGCGTGAAATGGGCACAGTGGAGCTGCTGACCCGCGAAGGCGAAATCGAAATCGCCAAGCGTATCGAAGAGGGTATCCGTGAAGTCATGGGCGCTATTGCCCACTTCCCTGGCACCGTCGACAGCATCCTCGCCGAATACACCCGCGTGACCACCGAAGGCGGCCGCCTGGTTGAAGTCCTCAACGGCTATATCGACCCGGACGACGGCAGTGTTCCTGCCGAAGCCGCCGCGCCTGTGCCGGTCAAAGACGGCACTGCCGACGATGCCGACGACAAGGACGAGGACGAGGACGACGCCGAAGAGGAAGAAGAAGGCGACGGCGGTCCGGATCCGGAAGAAGCCCTGCGCCGCTTCACGGCCATCTCCGAGCAACTGGAGATCGCCAAGCAGGCGGTGAGCAAGCATGGCCGCGGCAGCAAGCAAGGCATCGCCGAGCTGAAAGCCCTGGGCGAGCTGTTCATGCCGATCAAGCTGGTGCCCAAGCAATATGAAGCACTGGTGGTCCGCGTACGTGGTGCCCTGGAGCGCCTGCGCGCCCAGGAACGCGCCATCATGCAACTCTGCGTACGTGATGCACGGATGCCGCGCGCCGACTTCCTGCGCCTGTTCCCGGGCAATGAAGTCGATCTCACCTGGTCCGAGCAACTGGCCAAGGGCAAAGCCAAGTACGCCGAAGCCATCGGCGGCCTGCAAGCCGACATCCAGCGCTGCCAGCAGAAGCTTGTCGCCCTGCAAGCCGAGAGCGACCTGACCCTGGCCGAGATCAAGGACATCAACCGGCGCATGTCGATCGGCGAGGCCAAGGCCCGCCGCGCGAAGAAAGAGATGGTTGAAGCCAACTTGCGCCTGGTGATCTCGATCGCCAAGAAGTACACCAACCGCGGCCTGCAATTCCTCGACCTGATCCAGGAAGGCAACATCGGCCTGATGAAGGCGGTGGACAAGTTCGAATACCGTCGCGGCTACAAGTTCTCGACCTATGCCACCTGGTGGATCCGTCAGGCGATCACTCGCTCGATTGCCGACCAGGCCCGCACCATCCGTATTCCGGTGCACATGATCGAGACCATCAACAAGCTCAACCGTATCTCCCGGCAGATGTTGCAGGAGATGGGTCGCGAACCGACCCCGGAAGAGCTGGGTGAACGCATGGAAATGCCCGAGGACAAGATCCGCAAGGTATTGAAGATCGCCAAAGAGCCGATCTCCATGGAAACCCCGATCGGCGACGACGAAGATTCGCACCTGGGCGACTTCATTGAGGATTCCGGAACACAGTCGCCGATCGACGTGGCGACCGTGGAAAGCCTCAAGGAAGCCACCCGCGAAGTACTGGCCGGCCTCACCGCTCGTGAAGCCAAGGTACTGCGCATGCGCTTCGGCATCGACATGAACACCGACCACACCCTCGAGGAGGTTGGTAAACAGTTCGATGTCACCCGTGAGCGAATTCGTCAGATCGAGGCCAAGGCGCTGCGCAAGTTGCGCCACCCGACGCGAAGCGAGCATCTACGCTCATTCCTCGACGAGTAACCCAGAACCCCCGGCCAACACCGGGGGTTTTGCTATCTGCCTAGCCGACTGCCAAGCCCGGTCTACACTCGGAGTAGTACCTGCTCCGTAACGAGGCCGCCATGCCGCGATTGCCGGCCATTCTCCTGTCGTGTCTGGTGTATTGGGTCAGTCCGGTTGCCGCCTTGCCGCTCAGCGATGAGGAGCGCAACTGGCTTGCCGAACACCCCGTGCTGCGCCTGGGCATCGATGCCGCCTGGCCGCCGTTCGAGTTTCGCGACGCCCAGGGTCGCTACCGGGGCCTCGCCGCCGACTACATCGCCCTGCTCGAGCAACGCCTCGGCGTGAGCCTGCAGCCGAGCGAGACAGCCAGCTGGAGCCAGGTACTGGCACAGGCCAAGGCCGGCCAACTCGATTTGCTCCCCGCCGTGATGGCGACCCCAGAGCGCCAGGCCTACCTGACCTTCACCCGCCCCTACCTGGACTTCCCGATCATCATCCTGGCGCGCGATGGCGGCCCGCAACCGCGAGCGCTGAAGGACCTCCATGACCTGAAAATTGCCGTGGTCGCCGATTATGCGCCCCACGAACTGCTGCGCAGCCGGCACCCGGACCTTCACCTGCTTCCGCTACCGAGCGTCGGCGCCGCCCTGCAAGCACTCGCCAGCGGCCAGGCCGACGCCATGATCGGCGACCTCGCCTCCAGCGCCTGGAGCCTGCGCCAGCTCAAGCTGGCCAGCCTGTTCATCAGCGGCGAAACGCCCTACCGCTATCAACTGGCCATGGCCGCGCCGC
>NZ_JBFIIG010000026.1:0-35742 GCF_041601375.1 Pseudomonas sp.
CGCCTGCAGCAGCAGGGCGCTGATGCCGCCGATCAGCATGCTGGTGAAGTCGCCGTGCACCTGCCAGCTCACGGAATCGGGGCCGAACAGGCCGGGGTCGCCCTTGGGGTTCTCGAAGTCGATCTGGCCGAGGGCGATGCCGCTGAGGCTGAATACCTGGGTTTCGATGTGGCGGCGAATAAATTCCATCGCCTTAGCTTCAAGCCTTAAGCGACAAGCTTCAAGCAAAAGCTTGCCGCTCCAGGCCGACTGACACGCCGATGCGCTTGCCGCTTTCAGCGATTCAGGCGCTGGTCGACCAGGTTGTCGACCACCGTCGGGTCGGCCAGGGTCGAGGTGTCGCCGAGGGTGTCCAGTTCGTTGCAGGCGATCTTGCGCAGGATGCGCCGCATGATCTTGCCCGAGCGGGTTTTCGGCAGGCCGGGAGCCCACTGGAGCATGTCCGGTTTGGCGAAGCCGCCAATTTCCTGGCTGACCATGTCGAACAGTTGTTTTTTCAGCTCGTCGCTGGGCTCTACCCCGTTCATCGGTGTGACGAAGGCGTAGATGCCCTGGCCCTTGATGTCGTGCGGGTAGCCGACCACCGCCGCCTCGGCGACCGCGTCGTGCAGCACCAGGGCGCTTTCCACCTCGGCGGTGCCGATGCGATGGCCGGAGACGTTGATCACGTCGTCGACCCGGCCGGTGATCCAGTAGTAGCCATCCTCGTCGCGACGCGCGCCGTCACCGGTGAAGTAGTAGCCGGGGTAGGGTTTGAAGTAGGTGTCGACCATGCGCTGATGATCGCCGTAGATGCTGCGGATCTGGCTTGGCCAGCTTGATTTGATGGCGAGCACGCCGCTGCCGGAACCGTCGATTTCCTGGCCCTGTTCGTCCAGCAACACCGGCTGCACGCCGAAGAACGGCCGGGTCGCCGAGCCCGGCTTGAGGTCGGTGGCGCCGGGCAGCGGGGTGATCAGGATGGCGCCGGTTTCGGTCTGCCACCAGGTGTCGACGATCGGGCAGCGCATCTCGCCGACCACGTGGTAGTACCACTCCCAGGCTTCCGGGTTGATCGGTTCGCCCACCGAGCCGAGCAGGCGCAGGCTGCTGCGTGAAGTCTTCTCGACCGGGGCCGTGCCTTCGCGCATCAGTGCGCGGATGGCGGTCGGTGCGGTGTAGAAAATGTTCACCTGGTGCTTGTCGATCACCTGCCAGAAACGCGAGGCGTCCGGGTAGTTGGGCACGCCTTCGAACACCAGGGTGGTGGCGCCGTTGGCCAGCGGGCCGTAGACGATGTAGCTGTGGCCGGTGACCCAGCCGACATCGGCGGTGCACCAGTAGATGTCGCCTTCGTGGTAGTCGAACACGTACTTGTGGGTCATGGCGGCCATCAGCAGGTAGCCGCCGGTACTGTGCAGCACGCCCTTGGGTTTGCCGGTGCTGCCCGAGGTGTAGAGGATGAACAGCGGGTCTTCGGCATCCATCGGTTCCGGCGGGCAGTCGCCGTCGGCGGTGTGCAGCGCCTCGTGGTACCAGATGTCGCGGCCCTGCACCCAGTCGATCTCGCCCTTGCTGCGTTCGACCACCACCACAGTGCTGACGTTCGGGCAGCTCTGCAGCGCCTTGTCGACGTTGGCCTTGAGCGGCACGTACTTGCCGCCGCGCACGCCTTGGTCGGCGGTGATCACCGTGCGGCAATCGGCGTCGAGGATGCGGTCGCGCAGGGCATCCGGGGAAAAGCCGCCGAACACCACCGAATGCACCGCGCCGATGCGCGTGCAGGCGAGCATGGCGTAGGTCGCCTCCGGGATCATCGGCATGTAGATGCACACCCGATCGCCCTTGCCCACGCCGCGACTCTTCAGCACATTGGCCAGGCGGCAGACGTGGTGGTGCAACTGGTTATAGGTGATGTGGGCGGATTCGACGGGGTTGTCGCCTTCCCAGATCAGGGCGACCTGCTCGCCGCGCTGCTGCAGATGCCGGTCGATGCAGTTGTAGCTGACGTTCAGTTGAGCGCCCTCGAACCAGTTGACCTGGCCCTTCTTCAGGTCGCCGCTGTAGACCTTGTCCCAGGGCTTGGACCAGTCGAGAAAGGCCTTGGCCTGCTCGGCCCAGAAGGTATCCGGTTGCTCGATGGATTGCCGATACAGGCGCTGGTAGTCGTCATCGTTCAGGTGCGCGCGCTGGCGCATGGCCTCGGTGACGGGGTGGCGGGTGATCTCGAACATACCGGCTCCTTATTTTTGTCTGGCCGCGATGGAGATAAGAGTAGCAGCGGACGGAGCCGCAGCCCTAAGCCTCAGGTCATAAGCTGCAAGTAAGAGCAACCGCGAAAAAGCGCCGGGCCGGGGCGGCCATACGCCGATCAGCGGCTGCTTACTGCTTACCACTTCAGCCGCGGTGACGGCCGCGGAAATACTCGATCAGGCCTTGGGTCGAGGCATCCTCGGCGGCCCCTTCGTTCTCGCCCATCAGGCGCTGGTACACCCCCTTGCCCAGCTCCTTGCCCAGTTCGACGCCCCACTGATCGAAGGCGTTGATGCCCCATATGGCGCTCTGGGCGAACACCTTGTGCTCGTACATCGCCACCAGGGCGCCGAGGCGGCGCGGGCTGATGCGCTCGAGCACCAGGGTGTTGCTCGGGCGGTTGCCGGGGATCACCTTGTGCGGCGCCAGGCGCTGCACTTCAGTCTCGCTCAGGCCCTGGGTGCGCAGTTCGGCCTCGGCTTCTTCGCGGGTCTTGCCGAGCATCAACGCCTGGCTCTGTGACAGGCAGTTGGCATACAGCCACTGGTGGTGGTCGGCCACCGGGTTGTAGCTGACCACCGGGACGATGAAATCCGCCGGGATCAGTTGGGTGCCCTGGTGCAGCAGCTGGTGATAGGCATGCTGGCCGTTGCAGCCGACACCGCCCCAGATCACCGGGCCGGTGGCGCAGGCGACCGCTTGGCCATCCTGCAGCACACTCTTGCCGTTGGACTCCATGTCCAGTTGCTGCAGGTGCTTGGTGATATTGCGCAGGTAATGGTCGTACGGCAGGATCGCCTGGCTTTGCGCGCCCCAGAAATTGCCGTACCAGATGCCCAGCAGGGCCAGCAGCACTGGCATGTTGCTTTCGAAGGGGGCGGTCAGGAAGTGCTGATCCATGCTGTAGGCACCGGACAGCAGCTCCTTGAAGTTGGACATGCCGATCGACATGGCGATCGGCAGACCGATCGCCGACCACAGCGAATAACGGCCGCCGACCCAATCCCACATGGGGAAGATGTTCTCTTCGTGGATGCCGAAGGCCACCGCCGCCTGGGTGTTGCTCGATACGGCGATAAAGTGCCGATACAGCTCGGCCTCGGAGCCACCCTGGGCCAGGTACCAGCTGCGCGCGGCCTGGGCGTTCTTCAGGGTCTCCAGGGTGCTGAAGGATTTCGAGGACACGATGAACAGGGTGGTTTCGGCGCGCAGTTTGGCGGCCAGTTCGTGGAACGAGCTGCCGTCGATATTGGCCAGGTAATGGCAGCGCACGCCGCGCTGGGCGAACGGCAGCAGGGCCTCGGACACCAGCTGCGGGCCGAGGAAGGAGCCGCCGATGCCGATATTCACCACGTCGGTGATCGGCTTCTCGCTGTAGCCGCGCCACAGGCCGTCGTGTACCCGCCCGACCAGTTCGGTCATCTGGTGCAGCACGCGCTGCACCTCGGGCATCACGTCGAGGCCATCGACCAGTACCTTGTCGCCGATCGGCCGGCGCAGCGCGGTATGCAGGGCGGGACGGGCTTCCGAGGCATTGATCGGCTCACCGTCGAACTGCGCACGAATGGCCTGCTCCAGTCCGCATTCCTTGGCCAGGCTGACCAGCAGGTCGCGGGTTTCGAGGGTGATCAGGTTTTTCGAGTAGTCGAGAAACAGGCCGCAGCTGCTCAACGAGAGGTGTTCGAAACGCTGCGCGTCCCGGTTGAACGCCTCGCGCATGCTGAAACTCTGCAGGCTGGCGCGGTGTGACTCGAGGGCCTTCCAGGTGGGCAGGGCGGTGACATCGAGGGGGTGCTGGTAGTACGCCATGTGAGGTGGCTTCCTTGTGCTTGAGCAGTCTTTGATGAATCGACGCCGGGCAACGACAGGGCTGTGGGCCTATTGCGCTTTACCCATTTGGTTGCTGGCTGAATGGTCTAAATGCGCCGTCCGTAGAAGCTTCAGCCCAGGCAACAGGGCATGGTCAACCAAAAGCGCAAGAACCGGGCAAGGCAGGGCCTCAGTGTAGCTGGCGTGAGCCTGGATCAGGCAAGTGGGCGCGCATTCGCATTAAGGCTGCGGCCCACCGCTTAACCGGTCTGTCTGCCGACGCGAGCGTCTGCGCCGTCGAGCGCGGCGCAGGCGCACGATCAAGCCGGTGCGTCGAGGTCGAGTGTCAGGTTGTCGATCAGGCGGGTGTTGCCGAGAAAGGCTGCGCTCAGAATCACCAGCTGTCGATCCGCTGCGGTTGCCGGGCGCAGGCTGTTCGCTTCGCGAATTTCCACATAGTCCGGGCGTAAGCCTACGGCCAATTGTTGTTGGCACGCCGCCTCGACCAGCTTGGCGAAATCGCGCTCACCGGCGCCAAGCGCGGTGGCGATCTGTTGCAGGCTGCGATACAGGGTTGGCGCGACGGCGCGTTGTTCGGCGTTCAGGTAGCCGTTGCGCGAGGATAATGCCAGGCCATCTTCGGCACGAATGGTCGGCTCGCCGATAATCTGGATCGGCATGTTCAAGTCGCGCACCAGGGTGCGAATCACCGCCAGTTGCTGGAAGTCCTTCTGGCCGAACACGGCGAGGTCGGGTTGCACCAGGTTGAACAGCTTGGTCACTACGGTGGCGACACCTTCGAAATGGCCGGGGCGACTGGCGCCGCACAGGCCTTCGGAGACACCTTGCACGCTGACCCGGGTCTGGCTGGCCATACCGTTGGGGTACATCTCTTCCACGTCCGGATCGAACAGCAGATGACAACCGGCATCGAGGAGTTTTTCCTGGTCGGCGGCCAGGCTACGCGGGTAGCTACCCAGGTCTTCGCTGGGGCCGAACTGCAACGGGTTGACGAAGATGCTGGCGACCACGAAGTCGGCGCGCTGAGCGGCTTTCTCGACCAGGGCAATATGCCCGGCGTGCAAGTTGCCCATGGTCGGGACAAAACCGACCTGCTTGCCCTCGGCGCGGGCCAAGGCAACGGCTGCCCGCAGTTCGCGAATGGTTTTAACCGTGTTCATGCAGAGAATCCGTGTTCGGTTGCAGGAAAACTGCCGTCTTTGACTGCCCTGACGTAGGCGCCGAGCGCGTTCTGGATGCTGCTTTGCCCGGTCATGAAGTTCTTCACGAACTTGGGTATGCGACCGCTCAGGGACAAGCCGAGCATGTCGTGCATGACCAGCACCTGGCCGTCGGTGGCACCGCCGGCGCCTATGCCGATGACAGGGATCTTCACCGCCTGGCTGATTTCCGCAGCCAGTTCGCTGGGGACGCACTCGAGCAGCAGCATGGCCGCGCCGGCTTGCTCCAGGGCCATGGCGTCGGCGCGCATCTGCCGCGCCTGGGCTTCCTGACGACCCTGGACCTTATAGCCACCGAGGATATTCACCGCTTGCGGGGTCAGGCCCAGGTGTGCGCAGACCGGTATGCCGCGCTCGGCCAGCAGGCGGATCGGTTCGGCCAGCCAGGCCGCGCCCTCGAGCTTGACCATATGCGCACCGGCTTGCATCAGTACCGCGCAGTTGTGCAGCGTCTGTTCGGTGGTGGCGTAAGCCATGAAGGGCAGGTCGACGAGAATCAGAGCACCCTGGTTGCCGCGTTTCACGCTTGCGGTGTGGTAGGCCATGTCGGCGACATTGACCGGCAAGGTGCTGTCGTGGCCTTGCAGCACCATGCCGAGTGAGTCGCCGACCAGCAGTACCTCGACCCCGGCCTGGCAGGCAGCCTGGGTGAAGGTGGCGTCGTAGCAGGTCAGCATGGCGATTTTCTCGCCGCTCTGCTTGAGGCTTTGCAGGGTAGTCAGGGTAACGTCAGGCATAACAATCATCCTTACTCAGGCGTTCAGCAAGCCGTCGATCTGCCGCGCAGTCAATCTGCTGCGCAGTCAGGCTGCTTAAAAATGGCCTGCATTGGCCTCGGTGTGCACCGGTGCGGGGCAACGGGACGCCTATAGTCCTGATGGGGGGGCTCGAAGTCAATTGCAGGTGTTACCGCTCTGTTACTGGCGCTACCGCCGATGGGCTCGCATAGAGTCGGGGCTGGAGTGCTGGTGCGGGTCGGAGGATGGGTTGTCACCCATCCGAACCGGTAGGTAGGGCCGGGACGTCGTAGGTTGGGTTAGCGGCGGCTGCACTCCCGAGCTAGTCACAGATTCGAGGCGCCGCGTAACCCAACAGGGCGTCAGCAGGTACGCCGCAATGATGGGTTACGCCGCGCAGAAAATGCGGTCTTGCCGGGCATCGCCTGGGCGGCTAACTCATCCTACGGACCGTCAGGCAGGCGTTCCAAGCCTTCGAAGGGGCAGGCCGCGAGCAGGTCGCTCAAGGCGCGACCGTCCGGCAGGCGCAGGTCAGGTGCCAGTTCGGCCAGCGGGTAGAGTACGAAGGCGCGGGCGTGCAGGTGGTAATGCGGCACGCGCAGGCGCGGCTCGTCCAGCATCAGGTCGCCGAATAGCAGGATATCCAGATCGAGGGTGCGTGGCCCCCAGCGTTCGGCTTTGCGCTCACGGCCCTGGTTCAGTTCGATGGCCTGCAGGGCGTCGAGCAGTTGCAGCGCGGGCAGTTCGCTGTCCAGCGCCGCGACGGCGTTGACATAGCGCGGCTGATCGGCCGGGCCGAGCGGGTCGCTGGCATAGAAGGAGGACGTCCCGACCAACTGCGACTGCGGCAGCGCGGCGAGCGCCTTGAGGGCGTCGTGCAGTTGGGCGAGCGGCTCGGCGAGGTTGCTGCCGAGGCCAAGATACACCCGCTGCATTATTCGCCGGCAGCAGGTTTGGACGCGCCCTCGGCGCCTGGCGCACGTTTGCGCTTGCTGCCGCTGCGCCGCCGTTTGCGCGGTGCGCCACTGGTGTCGTCCTGGCTGCTGAGGTCGCGAATCATGCCACGTCTTTCACTGTCGCTGGCGTCCTGATACGCCGTCCACCATTCGCCGAGACCACCGGTCTCCTCGCCAGCACTCTCGCGCAGCAGGAGGAAGTCGTAACCGGCACGAAAGCGCGGGTTTTCCAGGAGCAGATCGGAACGCTTGCCGCTGCGTCGCGGCAGGCGTTCCTGCATATCCCAGATCTCGCGGATCGGCAGGGTGAAACGCTTGGGCACGGCGATCAACTGGCACTGTTCGCTGATCAGCTCCTGGGCTGCTTCCTGCATCGCGGGGATGGCGGGCAGACCACGCTCCTGCAGCTTGATAACGCGTGCCGGCAGCGCCGGCCAGAGCAGGGCGGCGAAGAGGAAGGCGGGCGTCACCGTCTTGCCCTGCTGGATACGCAGGTCGGTGTTGGCCAGGGCGCTGCGGATCAGGCAGTCGGTGTAGTCCGGGTTGTGCTTGAGTGCCGCGGCGCTGGCGGGGAACAGTTGGCCGAACAGGCCGTAATCGACCAGCAGTTCATAGGTGTAGACCGCATAACCGGCGAGGAACAGCTTGAGCACTTCGTCGAACAGGCGTGCCGCGGGGATATCGCGCAGCATCGGTGCCAGCTTGTAGATCGGCACGGCGCTGTGTTTCTCGATATCGAAGTCCAGCTTGGCGGCGAAGCGCACGGCCCGCAGCATGCGTACCGGGTCTTCCTGGTAGCGCTGGGTCGGGTCGCCGATCAGGCGGATCAGGTGGTTGCGAATGTCGTGCACGCCATTGGCGTAATCGAGAATGCGTTCGGTGGCCGGATCGTAGTACAGCGCATTGATGGTGAAGTCGCGGCGCTGGGCGTCGTTCTCCAGACTGCCGTAGACGTTGTCGCGCAGGATGCGTCCGCTCTCGTGGCGCGAGGACAGGTTGCTGTTCTCTTCCTCGTCGCCCTCGGGGTGATTGGCGCGGAAGGTGGCGACTTCGATGATTTCACGGCCGAAATGCACGTGGACCAGCTTGAAGCGCCGGCCAATCACGCGGGCGTTGCGGAATTCGGCGCGTACCTGCTCGGGGGTGGCGCTGGTGGCCACGTCGAAATCCTTGGGATCGATGTCGAGCAGCAGGTCACGCACGCAACCGCCGACCAGGTAGGCCTGGTAGCCGGCATGTTGCAGGCGTTCGACCACGCTGATGGCGTAGCGGCTGATTTCGCCGCGGTTGATCGGGTGCTGGCTACTGCTCAGCACTTCTGGAGTGCTGTGTGGGTGTTTGCCGCGGCGCAGGGGCGAGCGTAGAGACTTGAACAGCTTTTTCAGCATGGGATGCACTGTTTGACGAAATGACAGGCCAGGATAAACGCTGACCACTGGAATGGCGCGGATTCTAGCATTGAGTGGGGAGATGGTGTAGGAAGCAGCGGGAGAGAGGTGTTTCGCGCAAGCGACTGGGGGAGCCGAAGCTCCCCCCCAAAGCAGGTGCGTGCTTTATTTTTATTATTATGGCGGGCTTGTTGTTTTTGTTGATTTGCCCGTTCCATTAAGTCAGAGACTGTCTGAAAACCTCCCAAGCCGGGAGTAAATAGCAAACGGATTGTTTTGAATGCTGACGCTGCCATGATCGTGTTATGACCCAACCAGTACGGGATCTGCCTCGAGGCAGTTTTGTTGTTCTCTGTCTGGTTGTGGGGCAAGCCCCAACGGCAATTCCTTTCCAAAAGAATCAGTTAGCTGCGCCTCCGCCGTGTTGTTTTTATTGTGCTGGAGTCGTTACGTCTTGTTTTTATTATCGTGGGCAGTGCTTGTTATTGTTGTTGTTCAAGAGATATAGCATGACCCGTGCCAGTTTTTGTGAATCCTTTTAAAACAAAGGCTTAGGCCGCCTTGTGGCTGGGCGAGGGGTACGCGACAGGCCGGTTCTCGTTACCGTAGGACCCGGACTTTGTTACGAAGTGTTGAAGCGGTAACAGCGAGGGGAACCTTGCGCTCGGCAGTCTGTCGCCTCGTCTTGGCCGGCTGCTCGGCGAAAGCGCGCTGCAGTCATTCTCGCGCAGGCGCGACGGCCTATGGCGCGCCGGTTGCTCAAGGTCATGTCGGCCCAGCGTGATCGGGCTTTTGTAGGATGAGCGCGGCGCGGTTGAGCGTAGCGATACCCATCTATCAGTTGCATAACCGCCGGCGGCCGCAGCGTTTTGTAGGATGTGGAGCGCAACGCAGGCCGGTCCGGGCGGCGTTTCGATCGGAGGTAGGGCGGCTTCGGAGCGAAGCGACAACCCGCCAGCTTTTGCGCCGCGCCGGAGAACCACGGGTTGCACTACTGCGGCGAACGACAATCTACGGATCGCGGGTCGCGGCTTACGCTGGGTAATGGGGCGGCGCGTAGGGCGCCTGCAGCGGTCGCGGCAGGCGGGGGTTTTGTTTCGCAACCGCTCTGTGCTCGGCCTGCTAGCTGGCGGCCGCGCCGGTCTTGCGCCGAGGAATACCCAGGCGCTGGCGGCGTTCCCACAGGCACTTGCGGCTGATGCCGAGTTTGCGCGCCAGTTCGGTTTCGGTCATGTGATCCTGGTGTTCGAGGACGAAATGCTGGAAATAGTCTTCCAGCGACAGGTCCTCGGTCGGCTCGTGGCTGGTGCTGCTGGCCTGTCCCGGCAGGCCGGGGAAGTCGTCGTCATCCAGGTCGTCCAGCTCGATGTCGATGCCCAGCAGCTCGGCCGAGATAGCCGTGCTTTCGCAGAGAATCACCGCGCGCTCGATGGCGTTCTCCAGTTCGCGCACGTTGCCTGGCCAGGCGTAATGACGAATGGCCTGTTCGGCATCCGGGGCGAAATGCAGGTCGCGGTCCATGCGCGTGCATTGACGCTTGAGGAAGGCATGGGCGATTTCACTGACGTCGCTGCCGCGCTCGCGCAGTGCCGGCAGTTTCAGGGCGATGACATGCAGGCGGTAGTAGAGGTCTTCGCGGAACTGGCCGACCTTGGCCAGGCTCTTGAGGTCGCGGTGGGTGGCGGCGATCAGCCGCACATCGACTTTTTGCGACTGCACCGAACCAACCCGGCGAATCTCGCCTTCCTGCAGCACGCGCAGCAGGCGAGCCTGGGCTTCCAGCGGCAGCTCGCCGATCTCGTCGAGGAACAGGGTGCCGCCATCGGCGGCTTCGACCAGGCCGGCGCGGCCGGCGCTGGCGCCGGTGAAGGCGCCTTTCTCGTGGCCGAACAGTTCGGACTCGATCAGGCTTTCCGGGATGGCCGCGCAGTTCACTGAAATCAGCGGGGCCTTGGCGCGTTTGGACAGGTTGTGCAGGGCGCGCGCGACCAGTTCCTTGCCGGTGCCGGATTCGCCCTGGATCAGCACGTTGGAGTCGGTCGGCGCGACTTTGCGGATCTTGCTGTACAGCTCGAGCATGGCCGGGCAGGAGCCGATGATGCCGATCTCGCCATTGCTGTTGTCGACGGCTTTTTCGCTGCTGCGCCCGGCAGTGGCGCCGGCGGGTGCGCTCGGCGCCTGCCTGGCCTCCTGGCGATCGCGCAGGATACGCGCCACGGCCTGAAGCATCTCGTCATGGTCGAAGGGTTTGGCGATGTAATCGACCGCGCCCATCTTCATCGAGTCGACGGCAGAGCGCAGGCTGGCGTAGCTGGTCATGATCAGCACGGGCTTGCCCTGGGCGAGCTTGATCAGCTCGGTGCCCGGTGCGCCGGGCAGACGCAGGTCGCTGACGATCAGGTCGAAACTGGGAATGCTGAAGCGTTCTTGCGCTTCTTGTACCGAGCCGGCTTCGCTGACCTGGTACTGGTTGCGCTCGAGCAGGCGGCGCAGGGCAGAGCGGATAATGGTTTCGTCTTCGACGATCAAAATATGGGGCATTAATTCGGTCTCTCGACGGTCTCAGGTCGCTGGTTCAATTCGCTTTGGACGTCGCTTCGACATGCCGCGGCAGCGTCACCCGGATCCGGGTGCCGCGTTGGTGCTCGGAGTCGAGCGGGCTGTCGATTATTATTTGTCCATAATGCTCTTCCACGATGGAATAGACCAGCGCGAGGCCGAGTCCGGTGCCTTTGCCTGGGTCTTTGGTGGTGAAGAAAGGTTCGAACAGGCGGTCGATGATGGCCTTGGGAATGCCACTGCCTTCATCTTCCACGATCAGGTCGACGGTGTGCTCGCTGGCTTCGCTTCTGACCCGGATCGCCGCACCGGGAGGCGAGGCGTCGCGGGCGTTGGACAGCAGGTTGATCAGGACCTGGGCGAGGCGCTGCGGGTCGCCTTCAACCCAGTGATCGGCGTCGCACAGATTGAAGAATTCCACTTCGACGCTGCGTCTATTGAGTGACAGCAGGCCGATGGCCTCCTGCGCCACCTGGGCCAGGCACACCGGTTCGTCGGCCTGCTGATGGCCGCCCGAATGGGCGAAGCTCATCAGCGACTGGAGGATGCGCGAGACCCGCTTGGTCTGCTCGAGAATTTGCTCGCTGATCTCGGTCAGCTCGCCGTCGCCTTCGCGTTCCTCGCGCAGGTTCTGCGCCAGGCAGGCGATACCGGTGATCGGGTTGCCGATCTCGTGGGCCACTCCGGCAGCCAGGCGGCCGATGCTGGCCAAGCGCTCGGAGTGCACCAGCTTGTCTTCCAGGTACTGGGTTTCGGTGAGGTCTTCGACCAGCAGCACCAGGCCGCTGTTGCCCGGTGTCAGCGGTTCGTCGATCGCCGCCTTGTGCAGGTTGAGCCAGCGGGTCTGGCCGTCCAGGCCCAGGCGTTGTTTGTGCAGGTGCTGGTCGGGCAGTTCGATGAAATGCTGCAACAGTCCGCGCCAGGGTTCGCCGAGTGCCGACAGGCGCGAGCCGACGATGCGGTGCGCCGGAATCTCGGTGAGTTCCTCCATGGCCTTGTTCCACATCAGGATCTCCTGATCCTTGGCCAACGAGCAGACGCCCATCGGCAGCTCCTGCAGAGTCTGGCGGTGGTAGCGGCGCAGCGCGTCGAGTTCCGCGGCCAGGCCGGTGAGGCGCGAGTGGTAATCCTCCAGGCGGTTCTCGATGAAGTGGATATCTTCGGTGACGAAGGTTTCGCTGCCGGATTTATAGGGCAGAAAGGTCTCGGCGATGTCCTGGGCCACGCTCGGCCCCATCAGGCCGGAGAGGTTGGCCTCGATGCGGTCGCGCAGGCGGCGCAGGGCATAGGGGCGGCTTTCGTCGAACGGCAGGTGCAGGTCACGCAGGGCCTGCTCGACCTCGCGCTGGGCGGTCTTGGCTCCCAGCGGTTTGGCCAGTTGGGTGGCGAACTCCTGCGGCGATTGGGCCAGCAGTTCGCGCCGTTGCGGGCGGCGCACGTTATCCACGGCGCAGGCTTCGGCGGCACTCTTTTCCTCGGCGCTGGCCTCGGTGAACAGCGAGACGAGGGTGAACACCAGCACGTTGGCCGCCAGCGAGGCAATGGCCGCCAGGTGCCAGCTGCTGTCGTCCAGCACGTAGATCAGGTTGAGTGAGGGGATGTAGAAGCCTTGCAGGTTGCCCAGCATCGGCAGCAGCATGCCCACGGTCCAGACGCCGATGCCTGCCAGCAGGCCGGCGATATAGCCGCGGCGGTTGGCCGTCGGCCAGTACAGCACCGAGAGCACGCCGGGGAGGAACTGCAGGGTGGCGACGAAGGCGATGATGCCCAGGCTGGCCAGGCTCTGTTCGGCACCCAGCAGCAGATAGAAGCCGTAACCGGCCATGATGATGGCGAAGATCAGCGCGCGCCGGGTCCACTTCAGCCAGCGGTAGATATTGCCTTCGGTGGGGGGCTGATAGAGCGGCAACACCACATGGTTGAGCACCATGCCCGACAGCGCCAGGGTGGTGACGATGATCAGGCCGCTGGACGCCGACAGGCCGCCGACATAGGCGATCAGCGCCAGGGTCTGGCTGTTGACCGTGATGCCCAGGCCGAGGGTGAAGTATTCCGGGTTGGTGGTGACGCCCAGCTTGAGGCCTGCCCA
Source organism: Pseudomonas sp. (assembly GCF_041601375.1). GTDB lineage: Bacteria > Pseudomonadota > Gammaproteobacteria > Pseudomonadales > Pseudomonadaceae > Aquipseudomonas. The sequence goes on from NZ_JBFIIG010000026.1 coordinate 13,012, forward strand.
GAGAATCAAGGGCACCGCCAGGCTCATCAGCAGCAGGAACAGCGGCAGGCCCCAGCTGGCGCTGACCAGCGCCCGCGGGTTGAGGTTTTCGGTAAAGGTCATGTGGTACATGTGCGGCATGACGATGGCCGAAGCGAAGAACACCAGCAGCAGGGTGCGCCAGGGACCTTCCTGCAGCGGCGTATGCAGGCTGGCCAGGGCGGCCTGGTTCTGCACCAGCCAGCGCTCCAGGTCCTGCGGCCCATCGAACACGCCATACAACGCATAGATGCCGATGATGCCGATGGCGGTCAGCTTGACCACCGACTCGAAGGCGATGGCAAACACCAGGCCTTCGTGTTTCTCGCGGGTGGCGATATGGCGGGCGCCGAACAGGATGGTGAACAGGATGATCAGCCCGCAGTAGGCCAGCGCCACCCGTTCCTTCACCGGCTCGTGGGTGAGAATGCCGATCGAGTCGGCCACCGCCTGGAACTGCAGGGCGAGCAAGGGCAGCACGCCGATCAGCATGAAGACGGTGGTCAGGGCGCCGGCCCAGGTGCTGCGGAAGCGGAAGGCGAACAGGTCGGCCAGCGACGACAATTGGTAGGTGCGGGTAATGCGCAGGATCGGATAGAGCAGCACCGGCGCCAGCAGAAAGGCCCCGGACACTCCGAGGTAGCTGGCGAGAAAACCGTAGCCATACTGATAGGCCAGGCCCACGGTGCCATAGAAGGCCCAGGCGCTGGCATACACGCCGAGCGACAGGGTGTAGGTCAGTGGGTGGCGAATGATCGCGCGCGGGATCAGGCCGTGTTCGCTGACCCAGGCGACGCCGAACAGCACCAGCAGGTAGGCGGCGCTGATCAGGATCAGCTGGCTAAGGCTAAAGCTCGTCAGCATCACGTTGACTCTGCAGAATAAAGGTCACCACGATGAGGATCAGCCAGAGCAAATAGGGCCGGTACCAGGCGCCGTTGGGGTCGATCCACCAGTCCATGATCGCCGGGGAGAACAGGTAGATCCCCACTACCAGGATCAGAACCAATCGATAGATATACATGCCGCATCTCTTTGCGTGAGTGGCGCGATGGTAACGGATGCGCGCCGGCCTGCGTAGGCCGAGGCTGCTTGCCGGGGCAAGATTGCCGCAGGCATCCGGCCAAACCATCAGGCGTGCCGGGGCGCCTACGCTGCTTGCACTGGTGAACCGCTGGGGTTATATCTTGTCGACTGCAGCGGCTAGCGCCTGCGAGAGACCTCGCTGCGCTTTATACACACTGTTTGACCTGCCAAGGAAAGGCCCCATATGTCGTCCAAAGAACAGCAGCTCAGCGAACTCCTCGCGCTCACCTCGCGCAGCCTCACGCACCTGACCGCCGCAATAACCACCCTGTCATTCGACCTGATGCGCAGCACCGACCCCAGTGTGCGCGGCGCCGGCTCGCGGATGATCGTCAGGCTGGAGGCGGTCAGCAAGGAACTCGACCAGCATTGGGCGCTGATCAGCCAGCTGACCGGGGAGCCGCAGCCAACCCGTGCCGATGCAGTGGTGGAAGTCCAGCTGCATTCGCCCTTCTAGCAGCCACTCAATCGGGTTCGCGCTCCTCCCACTTGGGCGCGACGCTCGGTTGCCAGTTACGCAACAGCTGCAGCAGTGCCTGTGGCGATTCGCCGAGTTGCAGCATGGCGCGGTGCTGGGCGCGCACGAAACCTTGGCTGACCTGGTGGTCGAGGAACTCGCCGAGCTTGCCGTAAAAACCACCCGCATCGAGCAGGCCGAGCGGCTTGCGGTGATAGCCGAGTTGCCCCCAGGTCCATACCTCGAACAGCTCTTCCAGGGTACCGAGTCCGCCAGGCAGGGCGATAAAGGCGTCGCTGAGCGCGACCATGCGGGCTTTGCGTGCATGCATGCCATCGACCACTTCCAGGCGGGTCAGTCCTGGATGGCCGATTTCGGCGCGTTCCAGGCTCTGCGGGATGATGCCGATGACTTCGCCGCCGGCGGCCAGGGCCGAATCGGCGACCACCCCCATCAGGCCAACCGCGCCGCCACCATAGATCAGGCGCAGGCCCTGTTCCGCGAGATGACGGCCGAGGTCTGCTGCTGTCTGGCGGTAGATCGGCTGGGCGCCGGGGCTGGCGCCGCAGAATACGCAGATCGAACGCAAAGTCATGCTGGCTTCCTGATGGTGAAAGGGTTCACAGGTTAGCCAGTCGGCGGGCGACTACCAAGCGATCAGGCTGTTCATTCGGCGCTGTTGCCGCAGGCGCCTGCGGCATAGGCGGCGAGCAGGCTGCGTAGCAGTTCATTTAGGGGCATGGTTTTTCTCCTGTTGCCTGGTGCTCAGGCTACAACCCTGGAGGGGTTCAGGCTGGTTGATTGTCTCGATGACGGCGATAGCTTCAGAAGGCGCTGGGCAAGTGGATAAGTATTCGATCGAGTTGCCCACAAAGTCTGTGGAGCGAGCTGTGGATAAGGTGGGTGTAGGCGTACGCAGGCCTAGTTGTACGGTTGTTCGGGCTGCTTGTACGTTTTTTGATCACTCTGGTTTTTATCGATAAAACAGGTACTTGGGAAACTTATTCAGGGCCTGGGGATAAAGCCCGGAAGTTGTCCACGACTATTGTGGGTAGGCCTGTGGGTAACTCTGTATGCCTGGCTGAGGGCCTTGGTAGTCCTGGCTTTGCACGGTTTGATCAGCTTTTGATCAATTCGCGCAGGCACCTGGAAAGGACAGGGCGAGTCGCTTCTGGTCAAGCAATAATCGAGTTATTTCAAGGGTTTGTCCGGTGTGCCTGACCCTGCCAGGATAGTTATCCAGTGCAGCTGTGGAGCGATCTGTGGATAAGCTGAGCGCGCTTGTACCCAGACCACACAGGACTAGGCCTGACCGTCGTTGCTGGTTTTTTGCTCAATTGCCGCATTCGCCACCGATCCCGTGCATCGATCTGCGTCGAGCTCGATTTGGCGCGTCAGTCGATATCGCCGCAGAAGATGTCGAGGCGGCCGTTCGGCGGCGTGGTGCGAACTACGATGGCATAGGTGCCGGCACGCAGTTCTCCCAGCGGCACGGGCGCTGATCTCGCAAGGGTCCAGCCGCGCTGTTTGGCAACCGGGTAGGTGATCAGGTTTTGATTCATCGCGTAGGCCGGTGATGGCCCCAGATGATCGCAGGTGCCCGGATAGACGAAGGTGTAGAGGCGAACGGGGCGGGTGACCGACTGCGGTACGCCGCCGATGAAGAACGCCATGCTGGTTGTTTCGCCTTGGGCGGAAAGGGACACCCGGGCTATGTGCCCGGCGTTATGCCGGGTCGCGTTCAGGGGCACGTTGACCACCGGCGGGTTCGTCGCCAGCGTCATGCACGCCGAGATCATCCCTGTCGTCAGCAGCGGTGCCAGCCAGGGAGTGTTGTTCATTGCTCTGTCCTGCTATTCAGGATGTGTCGGGAGCATTTTATGCCCGAACAGGTCGGCGTGGCCCTCTGCTGACCAGTTCGCGCGTTAGCTGCGCAGGGGCTTGCCCGTCATTGCAGACCCTTGCGCAATGCTTCTGTCAGTTGGCCAGCAGCCATACGCCGGCGAGCGCCGAGGCGCCACCTACCAGGCGCAGCAGTGGCGCCGCCGCTTGCGGCAGCATGCGCACCATGAGGTAGCCACTGGCGTGCAAGGCGGCGGTGGCGATGACGAAACCGAGCGTGTAACTCCAGGGGCTGAACAGCGCCGGCAGTTCCAGGCCGTGGGCCACGCCGTGGGTCAGGGCGAACAGCGCGGTCAGGCCGAGTGCCGGGGCCATCGGCAGGCGTACCGCGACCGCCACCAGCAGGCCGAAGGCCAGTACCGAGCCGGCGATGCCGGTTTCCATCAGCGGGATCTGCATGCCGGCGAAGCCGAGCAGGCCGCCGAGCAGCATGCTGGCGACGAAGGTCAGGGGCAGTGCCCAGCGCGCCGCGCCGGCCTGCTGCGCGGCCCAGAGACCAACGGCAAGCATCGCCAGCAAATGGTCGAGGCCGAATACCGGGTGGGCCATGCCGGCCAGCACGCCGGCATGGTCATGCCCGCTGTGGGCGAAGGCCGCGGCCGGGCCGAGGAGCAGGGCGAGGGCGAACAGCGATTTATGCAGGCTCATGGTGGATCTCCTTGGTGTCCCGGTGGTGCGGGTCGAGGCTTGGTTGCGTGTAGGAACGGGGACTCGGTGTCGCCCCCGCTCCTACGAAAGGCTTCAGGCGACGTTGAGCATGCCGTGGCGTTCGATGAAGGCGATGATCTGCTCCAGGCCCTGGCCGATCTTCTGGTTGCTGAAGACGAACGGTTTGTCGCCGCGCATCTTCAGGGTGTCGCGCTCCATCACTGCCAGAGAGGCGCCGACCAGCGGTGCCAGGTCGATCTTGTTGATCACCAGCAGGTCGGATTTGCAGATGCCCGGTCCGCCCTTGCGCGGCAGCTTGTCGCCGGCCGAGACGTCGATCACGTAGATGGTCAGGTCGGACAATTCCGGGCTGAAGGTGGCCGATAGGTTGTCGCCGCCGGACTCGACGATGATCAGGTCCAGGCCGGGAAAGCGCCGGTTGAGCTGGTCGACCGCCTCCAGGTTGATCGAGGCGTCCTCGCGGATCGCCGTGTGCGGGCAGCCGCCGGTTTCCACGCCGATGATCCGCTCCGGCGCCAGGGCTTCATTGCGCACGAGAAACTGGGCGTCCTCCTGGGTGTAGATGTCGTTGGTCACCACCGCGAGGTTGTAGCGCTCGCGCAGGGCCAGGCACAGGGCCAGGGTCAGGGCGGTCTTGCCGGAACCGACCGGTCCGCCGATGCCGATGCGCAGGGGTTGGCTGTTCATGTGTTTTTCCTTATCAAGAGCGGAACAGGCGGCTGTACTGGCGTTCGTGCGCCATGCTCGCCAGGGTCAGGCCGAAGGCGGCGCTGCCCCAGTGTTCGGGTTTGCGTTGGCTGGCGTGTTGCTGCGCCTGATCGAGCAAGGGCAACAGCTGCGAGGTCAGGCGTTGGGCGGCTTGCTGGCCGAGCGGCAGGGTCTTCATCAGTACCGCCAATTGATTCTCCAGCCAGCCCCAGAGCCAGGCGGCTAGGGCGTCCTGTGGGCTGATCTGCCAGGCACGGGCGGCCAGCGCCCAGGCGACGGCCAGGCCGGGTTCATCCAGTTCGGCGAACAGCGTGCGGGCCGTTGCGTCCAGCTCGGGCAAGCCGCTCAGCAGCTGCGCCAGGGAATAGCCCATCTGCCGGCTTTCCTGGCGCAGTTCGCGGGTTTCGCGGCTGGAGCGTTGCTGGGCGGCGAGATGCTGCAGGGTCGCCCAGTCGCCGGCGCCTGCGGCCGCGCAGTGAGCCAGCAACAGCGGCGCCTCGAAGCGTGCCAGGTTGAGCAGGAGTTGATCGGCGATCCAGCGTTTGGCGCTGTCCGGGCAAGCGACCAGGCCCTGTTCGACCGCCATTTCCAGCCCTTGCGAATAGCTGTAGCCGCCAATTGGTAACTGCGGGCTGGCCAACCTGAGTAGTGCCCAGGCCTTATTCATAGTTGGCGCACCAAGCGGGAAGAGGCGCTCCGAGCTGTAACCGGCCGGCGATTCGGCAACTGCAGACTGGCGAGTCCGGGGAGTGCCCAGGCCTCGCTCACTTGCGCGCCCCGAACTGATGCAGGCGTGGCGCGTAGCTGAATTCGGCATCGCCGGCGTGGGAATGGTGGTGACCGCCGCCGTAGGCGCCTTGCTCGGGCTGGTAGGGTGCCTCGATCGGCGTGACCTGGGCGCCCAGTTGTTCGAGCATGGCTTTGAGCACGTAGTCGTCGGGCAGGCGTAACCAGCCATCGCCCAACTGCAGGGCGACGTGGCGGTTGCCCAGGTGATAGGCCGCGCGCATCAGCTCGAAGGGGTTGGCGCAGGTGACGTGCAGCAACCGTTCGGCGCGGGCGCAGACCCGCACGATGCGGCCATCTTCGGCCCTCAGGCATTCGCCGTGATGCAAGGGCGGCTGGCCCCGTTCGAGGAACAGGCCGACGTCTTCGCCGCTGCGGCTGAAGCAGCGCAGGCGGCTTTTGCTGCGGGCCTCGAAGCTCAGTTCCAGTTCCGCGTCCCAGTGCTCCTGGGCCGCGATGCGTTGATGGATCACCAGCATGGGGGCAGTTTCCGGCGGGATGATGTTGGCGATAGAGCAAGGGCCTTGCCAAGCGCTGCGCACGCAGGCCGGTCGCGGCTTGCGCGGTGCGTGACGGCCAGAGTCGAGGTGTCAGGCGGGGTTGTTTTGGTGCGTGGCCGGGGTGGCTGCTTTATTTTGGTGCGCAGTCGAGGTGTTTACCCCAACGGCGAAACCGCTTTTGCAGGAGGGGCGCCGACGCGATGCTTGTGTCTTATGGTGCGGACTTCTGTCCGCTACCGGCGCGGGTCGCACCTCCTGCAGGTTGCTACGCTGCCTGGCGTCCGTTCTGTCGTAATTCTCCAGGCACGCAGGTATGCTGCGCGCCCTCAAAATGAGCGTTGGCGGTTTGCTCACGTGGTTCGGGAGTGTCTGGAATTATGGTGGCTGTTCTGGCGATTCTGCCGATCTTCGCCTTGATCGTGCTCGGCTACCTGTTGGGTTGGCGCCAATGGTTGAGTGCCGAGTCGGCGGCCGGGTTGGCCAGTATCACCTTCAAATTGTTCATGCCGACGCTGCTGTTCGCCGGCATTGCCAGGGCCTCCCTGGGCGATGGTCTGTCGCCGATGCTGCTATTGGCCTATTACCTGCCGGTGCTGCTGGTGTTCGGCCTGGTCAACCTGTTCGCCCACAAGCAGAGCGGCACGGCTACGCCGCTGGGGTTGACCGCCGCCTTTTCCAATAACGTATTGGTGGGCATTCCCCTGGTGACCAGCCTGATGGGGCCGGAGGGCTTGGTCTATGTCTTCGCCATCCTGGTGTTCCACAGCCTCACGCTGTTTTCCCTGCACAGTTTCTACGCCGCGTTCGGCGGGCGGGAGCGGGTCGATGGCTGGGCGCTGCTGAAGAACCTGGCCAACCCGATGATTATCGGCTTGTTGCTGGGGGCGCTGCTGAACCTGTCCGGCTTGCGGGTGCCGGAGCCGCTGTGGCGGGTGATCGAGTGGCTGGCCCAGGCGGCGCTGCCCTGCGCCTTGATCGTGCTGGGGGCCAGCCTGTCACGTTATCGCCTGCGCCCCAGCCGTACGGTGCTGGGGCTGGCGTTGGCCAAGCTGCTGCTGTTCCCGGCCATGGTCTGGTGGCTGAGTGGCCAGTTGCCCGGGCTGAACGAGGCGGCTCGCAGCGTGCTGGTGCTGCTGGCTGCCTGTCCCAGCGGGGTGAATATCCTGGCCTTCGCCAAAACCCCGGAAGACACCCGCAACGTCAGCTCGGCGGTATTCCTCTCCACTGTACTGGCGGCGCTGACGTTGCCGTTGTGGATGCTTGCGGTGCTCTGACTCGCGGCTATCAGCCGTTGTGCCGCTGTTCCAGCAGACGCTCGGAGCCGCCTTCGGCGAGCTGCAGAGGTTGCTGGCCGGGCGTCCGCGCGGAACCATTTTCCGCGCTGCGCAGGCGTTGCTCCGGGCTGCGCCCGGCGCCACCCTCGGCGACATGGCGATCCTGCGGCAGGACCTGTTGTTGGCTGTCTTTCACTTCACCGAGCAGCGGTGGCGGGTTGTTGCTCGGCAGGGCGAAGACGCTGCTGGCGAGCAGGCTCAAAACCAGGCTGATAACGAATGTGCTTTTCATGATCGGCTCCTCCAGGTGGGGCTCAATGGCTATTGGAGGCAATACTAGGGACTTGGCTGTTAATAAGAAGTTGAACGACCTGATAGTGACCATCGATCTTGGTGATTATGGCGCCGGCGCAGCGTTATCCATGTTTTCGCCGACTTTGGCGTATGGTTGGCCGCAGGTTGCGCGTTTGCCGAGGTTACTGGCGCTGCCGATCCATAGAGTTCAAACAGGGATGATCTGATGTCGAATACTGCTGCGCCACGTTACCCCCTGGTATTAGTGCCGGGCTTGCTCGGTTTCATTCGTTTGCTCGGCTATTCCTATTGGTTCGGCATCGTCTCGGCGCTACGCCGGCAGGGCGCCCGGGTCTTTCCGGTGCTGGTGTCCTCGGTGAATTCCAGCGAGGTGCGTGGCGAGCAATTGCTCGAGCGCATCGCCCAGGTGCTCAAGGAAACCGGTGCCGCCAAGGTGCACCTGATCGGCCATAGCCAGGGCGCACTGACTGCGCGCTACGTCGCCGCGCTGAAGCCCGAGTGGGTGGCCTCGGTGACCTCGGTCGCCGGTCCCAACCATGGCTCGGAGCTGGCCGACTATCTCCAGCGCAAGGCGCCCCATGGCAGCCTGCGCGAGCGCGTGCTGACGCTGCTGTTGCGCGTCGTGGCGTTCTGCCTGGCCTGGCTGGAGACAGACTACAAGGGCCCGCGCCTGCCCATCGATGTCGCCGCCGCCCAGCAATCGCTGACCACTGAGGGTGTCGCCGCCTTCAACCGGCAATTCCCCCAAGGCCTGCCGGAGACATGGGGCGGCGAGGGCGCCGCCGAGGTCAATGGCGTGCGCTATTACTCCTGGTCCGGCACCTTGCAACCCGGTATCACCGATCGTGGCGGCAACCGCTTCGACGGGCCGAACCGGGCCTGCCGCTTGTTCGCTCGCACCTTTCGCCGCGAAGCCGGCCAGTGTGACGGCATGGTCGGTCGCTACAGCTCGCACCTGGGAACGGTGATCGGTGATGACTTTCCGCTCGACCACTTCGACATCGTCAACCAGAGCTTCGGCCTGGTCGGCAAGGGCGCCGACCCCGTGGGCTTGTTCGTCGAGCATGCCCGGCGCCTGCACGACGCCGGGTTGTAGGCCAGCCGCGCTAGGAATCGAGTGGTTGGACACTTTTCCGGGGCATGCCGCGAACCTGTAGGAGGGGCGGGGGCGCCTAGTCATTGGTCGCGAACCCGGGCGACTCGGTGGCCGATGCTGGCGCCGCCATTCGCGGTCGAGGCCGCTCCCTCCAGGAATGGCGCCTGGCAGGGCGAGCCCGTGGTCGCGACAGGGTTGGACAGTTTGGTAGCCCGGATTAGCACCAGCTTACATCCGAGTCAGCGCTTCCCGGATTACGCCCGGGCTACGGCAGGTACAGGCAAGTTGGCATTATCGAATCTTCGACTAGTCTGACCAGATAACAACTAATGCGCAGAGATTTGCATGCCTAGGGCCATTCGAGTGTTCGTGCGAGCGGTGGACGCGATGAATCGGCTCATCGGCCGCTTCGCCATGTACCTGATCTTCGCCATGATTGGCGTTTTGCTCTATTCCTCCATCAGCAAGACCTTCGCCGATCCGGCGATCTGGACCCTGGAAGCCGCGCAGTTCCTGATGGTCGCCTACTTCCTTCTGGGTGGCGGCTACTCCATGCAACTCGATGCCCATGTGCGCATGGACCTGTTCTATAGCCGCTGGTCGCCGCGCACCAGTGCGACCATGGATGCCATCACCATCGGCTTCCTGATTTTCTACCTGGTCTTTCTGCTCTACGGCGGCGTCTCCTCGACGCTCTATGCCCTCGAGTATGGCGAGACCAGCTACTCGTCCTGGTCGCCGCCCATGGCGCCGATCAAGATCATCATGACCGTCGGCGTGGCCTTGATGCTGCTGCAGGCGATCGCCACCTTGTTCAAGGACCTCGCCAGCGCACGCGGGGAGACGCTGTAATGAGTTACGAACTCATCGCGCTGTTGATGTTCTCCACCATGATGTTGCTGCTGCTCACCGGCAAGCGGGTGTTCGGCGCCATCGGTTTCGTCGCGGTGGCCGCGGCCCTGTGGCTGTGGGGTGACGGCGGCTCGGAGATCGCCTTCAGCGCGGCCATGAAGTTGATGAAGTGGTACCCGCTGCTGACTCTGCCGTTGTTCGTCTACATGGGCTACATGCTCTCCGAGTCCGGCTTGGCCGAAGACCTCTACCGCATGTTCCACGTCTGGATGGGGCCGCTGCACGGCGGCCTGGCCATCGGTACCATCGCCCTGATGGTGGCGATCTCGGCGATGAACGGCCTGAGCGTCGCCGGCATGGCGATCGGCGCCAGCATCGCCCTGCCCGAGTTGCTCCGGCGTGGCTACGACAAGGTCATGGTCACCGGAGTGATCCAGGCCGGCAGTTCGCTGGGCATCCTCATCCCGCCCAGCGTGGTGCTGGTGCTGTACGGCATGATCGCGCGCCAGCCGGTGGGCCAACTGTGGCTGGCCGGGGTCTTTCCCGGGCTGATGATGGCGACCCTGTTCGTCCTCTACATCGTCATCCGTTGCCGCCTGAACCCCGCACTCGGGCCGGCCTTGCCCGAGGAGGAGCGCGAGCAGATCAGCTGGGGCGAGAAGCTGCGCCTGCTCAGGGCCGGTATCGCGCCCTTGTTCATCTTCTTCTCCATGACCGGCCTGTTCCTGATGGGCATCACCAGCCTGGTGGAAAGCTCGGCGGTGGGCGCCACGGCCGCCACCCTGGTGGCCCTGGTCAAGCGCCGGCTGAACGCCAGGGTGTTCGAGGAAACCCTGCGCAAGACCCTGGGCATCAGTTGCATGTTCATGTGGATCATCCTCGCCGCCCTGTGCTTCGGCGCGGTGTTCGATGGGCTGGGCGCGGTCAAGGCCATCGAGTCCTTCTTCATCGACCGCCTGGACCTGGGCCCCTGGCAGATCCTCATCATGATGCAGCTTTCGTTCATCCTGATGGGCATGTTCCTCGACGACACCGCCATGCTGGTGATAGTCGCGCCGCTCTATGTGCCCCTGGTCGGCGCCCTCGGTTTCGACCTGATCTGGTACGGCGTGCTCTACACCATCACCTGCCAGATCGCCTACATGACCCCGCCCTTCGGCTACAACCTGTTCCTCATGCGCGCCATGGCGCCGCCGGAGGTGTCGCTGCGCGACATCTACGTCTCGGTCACGCCCTTCGTGCTGGTCATGGTCCTGGCCCTGGTGCTGGTGATGGTGTTTCCGCAGATCGCCCTGTGGCTGCCGCAGTGGCACTACGCACGTTGAACCCAAGAATTCAGGAACGGCAGTAAATAACGATTGGCTTGTCGATACGAACCAGAAGGGTACAGCCACCCCTGAGGATCGAGTTGCCCACCTGAAAACGTTGCACCGACCTGCCGGGTCGCAGTGGTGCTGATGCATGACATCTGAATCGACATTATTGGAGATACCAGCATGACTACGAGACGCAGCTTCCTCAAGACCGCGGCGGTGACCACCGGCGCGGTAGGCGCCACGGCCCTGGGCTCGGCGCACATCTATGCCGAGGAGCCGAAGAAAATCACCTGGCGCCTGCAGACCTATGCCGGCCCGGCCCTCGGCGAGCATGTGATCAAACCCTCGATCGATGCCTTCAATCAGGCGGCCAACGGCCAGATGGAAATCCAGCTGTTCTACGCCGACCAGCTGGTGCCCACCGGCGAACTGTTCCGCGCCATGCAGCGCGGCACCATCGACGCGGTGCAGAGCGACGATGACTCGATCGCCGCGCCGGTGGACGTCTCGGTGTTCGGCGGCTATTTCCCCTTCGCCACCCGCTACAGCCTGGACGTGCCGGTGCTGTTCGAAAAATACGGCCTGCGGCAGATCTGGGAGGAGGCCTATGGCGAGGTCAAGGGCGTCACCTGGCTCGGTGCCGGCGCCTGGGATCCGTGCCATTTCGCCACGGTCGAACCGATCAGGAGCCTGGCCGACCTCAAGGGCAAGCGCATCTTCACCTTCCCCACGGCCGGCAAGTTCCTTTCCCGTTTCGGCGTGATCCCGGTGACCCTGCCCTGGGAGGACGTCGAGGTGGCGGTGCAGACCGGCGAACTGGATGGCATCACCTGGTCGGGCATCACCGAGGACTACACCGTCGGCTGGGCCAACGTGACCAAGTACTTCCTCACCAACAACATCTCCGGCGCCTGGATCGGCTCCTACTTCGCCAACTCGGAGAAGTGGGCCGAAGTGCCCGAGCACCTCAAGACCCTGTTCAAGCTGTGCATGGACAGCTCCCACTACTATCGCCAGCACTGGTACTGGGGTGGCGAGGCGCAGTTGCGGGTCGAGGGTGGCAAGCTGCAGCTGACCACCATTCCCGATGCGGAGTGGAAAACCGTCGAAGACGAGGCACACAAATTCTGGGACGAGATCGCCAAGACCAGCCCGCGCAGCGCCAAGGTGGTGGAGATATTCAAGAAGTACAACGCGCTGATGGCCAAGGCCGGACCTCCCTATCGCTACTCCTGACGGGCGCGGGCAGGCCGGCGTGCCCATACCACGGCAGGTTCCCGGCTCCACGTCGGCTGGGGCAACGCGTATCTACGCAATGCCCCGGCCCTGTAGGAGTGGCCGCCCGTCTTCGAGGCAGTGCTGTTGCACAGCAAACCGGGGGGCACTCAAGGGTCAAGACCGTAGGACGGGTGGGGCCGCCTAGGTGGGGCCGCGTAGGTTAGGCGCCCGCAAATTGACCTGCTCCCGGCAGAACAAACGCGCCGTAACCCATCATGGATTTCAGCCACGGCAACCGGATACAGGTATTAAATCGCTCGATGGGTATCGCTGCGCTCATCCTACGCGGCCCGACGGATCGCCGCCCGCACCATCCTACGGTTATCAGCTCCTACAAGAATTCGCGGATATTTAAATTTATAGATATAGAAACAAATAGTTATTTCAGCTCTATAAAAGCGGCAGAGGCGCCCAGTCCGATGGCCGCGAATCGCAGGCATAGCTGGCGCTACGAGGCCAACAGGCAACGGCCACAGAGCCATAACAAAAAACAGGGGTGCATATGCTCAATCCGCGGGATGTTAAGACCAGCGAAGACGCCAAGCGCATCGTCGAAGAACGTGGCCTCAGTCACGTCAAGGTCGGGGTGTTCGATAATGACGGGGTGATGCGCGGCAAGTACCTGAGCCGCAGCAAGTTCTTTTCCGCCCTCGACAGCGGCTTCGCCTTCTGCGACGTGGTGCTGGGCTGGGACGTCAAGGATCAGCTCTACGACAACGCCAGCTACACCGGCTGGCATACCGGCTACCCGGACGCGCCAGTGCGCGTGCTGGCGCATACCTGCCGCGACATTCCCTTCGAGAACGGCATGCTCCTGTTCATCTGCGAATTCGCCGAGGCGGCGGAGCAGGTCTGCCCGCGCGGCACCCTGCGCAGGGTGCTGCAACGCTGCCAGGAGATGGGGTTCGACGCGTACGCCGCACTGGAGTACGAATTCTTCATGTTCGATGAAACCCCGGAGTCGGCCCGCGAGAAGGGTTATCGCAACCTCAAGCCCTTCACCCCGGACTGGTTCGGCTACTCGACCATCCGCAACTCGGTGCATGCCGAGCTGTACCACGAGATTCTCGAGCTGGCCGAGCGGATGGACTTCCCCATCGAAGGCCTGCACACCGAGACCGGTCCCGGCGTGCTCGAGGCGGCCATCGCCTATGACCGTGCCGAAGCCGCGGCGGACAAGGGTGCGCTGTTCAAGACCTTCATGAAGGTGCTGGCCCAGCGCAACGGCCTGATGGCCACCTTCATGGCCAAGTGGTCGGGCAAGTACCCGGGGCAGAGCGGGCACATCCACGTCTCCCTGCGCGACCGCGCCAGCGGCAAGTCGGTCTTTCACGACCCGAGCCAGGCGCACAACATGAGCCAGATCCAGCGCCAGTTTCTCGCCGGCCAGCAGCGCCTGATGCCCGAGTTGCTGTGCATGATGGCGCCGACTGTGAACAGCTACCGGCGCCTGATCCCCGGCTTCTGGGCGCCGACCGACGCCACCTGGGGCGTGGAAAATCGCACCGCGGCGCTGCGCGTGATTCCCGGTAGCGACAAGTCGCAGCGCCTGGAATATCGCCTCGGCGCGGCGGACGGCAATCCCTACCTGACCCTCGCCGTGGCCATCGGCTCCGGCCTGTACGGCGTGATGCAGCAGTGGCAACCGAGCGAGCCGGTGTCCGGCAACGCCTACGCGGTCAAGCACCCCGAGGAGCTGGCCCTGCCGCGCACCCTGTGGGACGCGGCGCAGCGCCTGAAAGGCTCCACGGCGGCGCGCGAGTTGTTCGGTGATCCGTTCGTCGAGCATTTCGTCGCCAGCCGCGAATGGGAGGAACGTGAATACCGTCGGCATGTCAGCGATTGGGAGCTGGATCGCTACTTCGAAATCATCTGAACAACCGGCAATCCATGGGTTACGGGCTGGGCCACGCTTCCCGGATTGCACCGCGTGCCGCGGTTTATCCGGGCTACGGGTTGATCGCAACATCCTACGGAGTGAGTAATGAGCAAGCTGCAATGCATATCCCCCATCGACGGCTCGCTGTATGTCGAGCGCGAGCTGGCCTCGGCCAGTGACATCCAGGCTGCCCTGGCCAAGGCCGAACGGGCGCAGCAAGCCTGGAAGCACACCCCGGTGGTCGAGCGCGTGGCCATCGGCCGCCGGGCCGTCGCCGCCTTCGCCGCCAGGGAAGATCAGCTGGCCGAAGAGCTGTGCTGGATGATGGGCCGACCGATCCGTTACGCTGCCGGCGAGATCCGCGGCTTCGTCGAGCGTGCCAGCCACATGGCCGATATCGCCGAGAGCGCCCTGGCCGATATCCGCCTGCCGGACAAGCCCGGCTTCACCCGCTTCATCCGCCGCGAACCGCTGGGCGTGGCGCTGGTCGTCGCACCCTGGAACTACCCCTACCTGACCGCGGTGAACGCGGTGATGCCGGCGCTGCTGGCCGGCAATGCGGTGCTGCTCAAGCACTCGGCGCAGACCCCGCTGTGCGCCGAGCGCATGGTCGAGGCCTTCGCCGAGGCCGGCCTGCCCGATGGCGTGTTCCAGTACCTGCACCTGAGCCACGCCGATACCGAGCAATTGATCAAGGCGCCGGCGATCCAGCATGTGTCCTTCACCGGCTCGGTGCCGGGCGGCGCCATGGTCGAGCGGGCAGCGGCGGGGCGCTTCATCAGCGTTGGCCTGGAGCTGGGCGGCAAGGACCCGGCCTACGTGCGTGCCGACGCCGACCTCAGCCACGCGGTGGAAACCTGCATCGACGGCGCCTTCTTCAACTCCGGGCAATCCTGTTGCGGCATCGAGCGCATCTACGTGCATGAGTCGCTGTTTGAGGCCTTCGTCGAACAGGCGGTGGCACTGGTGAAACAGTACAAGCTGGGCCGCTCCGACGATCCGGAAACCACCCTCGGTCCGCTGGTGCGCGCCGAGGCGGCGGATTTCGTCCGCCGGCAGGTCAGCGAGGCGGTGGCCCAGGGCGCGGTCGCCCATATCGACCCGACCCGCTTCGCCCTCGATCGCCCCGGCTCCGCCTACCTGGCGCCACAGGTATTGACCGACGTCTACCACGGCATGCGGGTGATGAGCGAAGAATCCTTCGGCCCGGTGGTCGGCATCCAGAAGGTCAAGGACGACGAGGAGGCCGTGCAACTGATGAATGACAGCGAGTTCGGCCTCACCGCCGCCATCTTCAGCCGCGACGTCGACGCCGCCCTGGCCCTGGGCGAGCGGGTCGAGGCCGGCACCGTATTCCTCAACCGTTGCGACTACCTCGACCCGGCCCTGGCCTGGACCGGGGTGAGGCACTCCGGGCGCGGCTGCAGCCTGTCGAGCCTCGGCTACGAGCACCTGACCCGGCCTAAATCCTTCCACTTCAAGACCCAGCTGTGAGGCGCGCCATGGACCTGAATCACTACCGCATGAACTGGAACTACCCGACCGCGATCCGCGTCGGCGCCGGACGCATCAGCGAGTTGCCGCAAGCCTGCCGCGAGCTCGGCATGCGTGCGCCGCTGCTGGTCACCGACCCCGGTCTGGCCGCCCTGTCGCTGATCGACCACGCCCTGCTGCAATGCCGCGACGACGGTCTCAAGGCCGGGCTGTTCTCGGCGATCAAGGGCAACCCCACCGGGATGAACGTGATGGACGGCGTCGCCGCCTTCAAGGCCGGCGGCCACGACGGGGTAATCGCCTTCGGCGGCGGCTCGGCACTGGACGCCGGCAAGGCCATCGCCCTGATGGTCGGGCAGAACCGTCCACTGTGGGATTTCGAGGACATCGGCGACAACGCCAGCCGCGTCGACGTCGCCGGCATGGCGCCGCTGGTGGCGGTGCCGACCACCGCCGGCACCGGCTCGGAAGTCGGTCGCGCCTCGGTGATCACCGACGACGTTGCGCGCATCAAGCGCATCATCTTCCACCCGCGGATGCTCCCCGCCCTGGTCATCCTCGACCCGCAACTGAGTATTGGCCTGCCGCCGAAGATCACCGCCGCCACCGGCATGGACGCCCTGTCGCACAGCCTCGAAGCCTACTGCTCGCCGCTGTTCCACCCCATGGCCGAAGGCATCGCCCTGGAAGGCATGCGCCTGGTCCAGCAGTACCTGCCGCGCGCGGTGAGCAAGGGCAGCGATGTCGAGGCGCGCCTGCACATGCTGGTGGCCTCGTGCATGGGCGCCACCGCCTTCCAGCGCGGCCTCGGCGCCATGCACGCCCTGGCCCATCCCCTAGGCGCGCTCTACGACGCCCATCACGGCCTGCTCAATGCGGTGCTGATGCCCTATGTGTTACAGGCCAACCGCACCCGCATCGAGCCACAAATGGAACGCCTGGCCCGCTACCTCAACCTGGCCAAGCCGGGCTTCACCGGCGTGCTCGACTGGGTGCTGCACCTGTGCAACGAAGTCGGCATCCCCCACAGCCTCAGCGAAATCGGCATCGACGACAGCCGTATCGACCAGATCGGCCAGATGGCCGAGGTCGACCCCTCGGCGGGGAGCAATCCGATTAGTTTTAGCGCGAGCGAGTACAGTCGGTTGTTCGGCCGGGCGCTGCGCGGGGAGTTGTAGGGCGGGGCTTTCTGCTCACAAGGCAGGGCGTTGTGCCCCGCCTTTGTGCGAGCCAGCTTGCTGCGGTCCGGCCGGGTACAGGTTAGCTGGAGCGGCCGGGCGCTGCTGCGCCAAGCAACCTGTTCGGCGCGGTTGCATCATGGGCGCAAGGCCCGCGCATAGCAGTAAAGAAACAGGTTGCGCACCAGCTCCTTGAGCACCAGCGGCTCGGTGGAATTCAGTTCATGCATGTCCAGATCGCCCTGGTCCCGCAGTTCATCCAGCGCCTGTTCTTCCAGTACCGCGCAGACTTCACCGGTGTTGCGATTGAGGATGCGCAGGTAAGGCTGTGGCCGGTCCAGCCAGGCATCGATCAAGTAGGTCATGACTCATCTCCCTTCAAGTGGTTAGATGAGAATAATTCTTATTACGTTAATAGCAAGTCTTAATTGCTCCTCCTGTCTGGGCGGGGGGAATGGTTTGCGTGCCGACAGGTTCTCGCATGGCGCGCGACCATGGCGCCTGCGCGAGTCCCGTTTGCAGGGTATGGCGGGGTACAAGGCCAGCAGAAAGGCTATGTCCCAGATATGTGTTGGTAAAGAGGCAGCGCTTTTGTGGGAGCGGATTTATCCGCGAATTTCGCGGCTGAAGCCGCTCCCACAGGTGGCCTTCGCGCATGCAGTGCTCGCAACAGTTACCAGGTTACATAGCCAAGAAAAAGGCCAGGTAGCGGTTACGTGTTGTATGGGTATCCGTCCCCCTGTAAGAGCGGCCGGGCGGCGTTGCGCTTTAGCCGCGAAGTTGTGCTGTGCAGCGAAGAATTCGCGGCTAAAGCCACTCCTACATAAGCGTTATCTCTCATGCAGCACGCATAGCCAACAAAAAAACCGTCGCAGGGACGGGTTTTTCTGGTCACGACAGGCGTCAGTGGGTGCGGGCGACGGCGAAGCGGCTCAGTTCGATCAGGGCGTCGCGGTATTCGCCGGCGGGCAGGGCGTCCAGGCAGGCGATGGCGCGCTCGGCATAGTCGCGGGCTTGCTGGGCGGTGTAGTCCAGGGCGCCAGCGGCTTCCACGGCATGGCGAATGCTTTCCAGGTCCTCGATGCCGCCTTTCTGGATCGCCTGGCGTACCAGGGCAGCCTGTTCGGCAGTGCCTTCGCGCATGCAGTAGATCAGCGGCAGGGTCGGCTTGCCCTCGGCCAAGTCGTCGCCGACGTTCTTGCCCAGGGTCGTGGCATCGCCGCGGTAGTCGAGCAGGTCGTCGACCAGCTGGAAGGCCACGCCCAGGTTATCGCCAAAGGTGCGCAGGGCTTCGGTCTGTTCGGCCGAGGCGCCGGCCAGGGCTGCCGCGCTGTGGGTCGAGGCCTCGAACAGCATCGCGGTCTTGCCGCGGATGACTTCCATGTAGGTTTCTTCGCTGGTGCTGGCGTCGCGAATCTTCGACAGTTGCAGCACTTCGCCCTCGGCGATGACTCGGGTGGCGCGGGAGAGGATTTTCATCACCGGCATCGAGCCGAGTTCGACCATCATCTCGAACGAGCGTGAATAGAGGAAGTCGCCGACCAGTACGCTGGGAGCGTTGCCCCACTGGGCATTGGCGGTGCTGCGGCCGCGGCGCATGTCGGACATGTCGACCACGTCATCGTGCAGCAGGGTGGCGGTATGCAGGAACTCGATGGTGGCGGCGAGCAAGCGCAGGTTGTCGCCTTGCAGGCCCAGGGCCTTGCCGCTGAGCAGCACCAGCAGCGGGCGCAGCCGTTTGCCGCCGGCGGAGATGATGTAGTCGCCGATCTTCCCCACCAGCGGCACGCGCGAGACGAGTTGTTGACGGATGATGCCGTCGACGGCGGTGAAGTCATCCGCCACCACATGGTAGAAAGCCTGGGGTTGCATCAGCGTCACGTGCTCCTCAAAGGTTGCGCGGCATGCTATGGGGCAGGGTGGGGGCTGTCAAGGCGAGTGCTCGAGGGCCTTGCGTCGTGACGATGGCTTGCGTAGAATCGCGCACCCTGAACTTCCCCCCTGGGTATTTCCCTGACTTACGCAATTGCAAGGGTGTCTTATCCGGCCCCAAGCAGCCATGCCAGCCAATAACTCTTTCTATAAAGCGCTGGGTGAGCAGGATTAACGGAGATTTACCATGTACGCAGTGATTGTTACTGGTGGCAAGCAATACAAGGTCACCGAAGGCGAATTCCTCAAGGTCGAAAAGCTCGAGCTCGGCACTGGCGAGGCCATTACGTTCGATCGCGTGTTGCTGATCGGCAACGGCGACGACGTGCAAATCGGCGCTCCAGTTGTTGAAGGTGCCAAGGTTGTGGCTGAGGTCGTTGCACAAGGCCGTCACGACAAGGTCACCATCATCAAGTTCCGCCGTCGTAAGCACCATATGAAGCGTCAGGGCCACCGTCAGTGGTACACCGAGATCAAAATCACCGGTATTCAGGCCTGATTCGTTTCGGTCTAATCCCTCTATAGGAGTATTGAACTCATGGCACACAAAAAAGCTGGCGGTAGTACCCGCAACGGTCGCGACTCAGAAGCCAAACGCCTTGGCGTGAAGATGTATGGCGGCCAGAAGATCATTCCTGGCAACATCATCGTGCGTCAGCGCGGCACCCAGTTCCACGCCGGTTACGGCGTCGGCATGGGTAAGGATCACACCCTCTTCGCGAAAATCGAAGGCGTGATCAAGTTCGAAGTAAAAGGCGCGTTCAACCGCCGTTACGTGAGCGTCGTTGCCGCTTAATCGCGCGACTGCTGGGAAAGCCCCGTCCTTGCGACGGGGCTTTTTTGTTTCTGTATTCTTGGGGTTCTTGCCAAACTGTCCTGGGCGTAGCGTTCGATTTGAATGCAGGTCAATTTTGCAAGAACCTGGTTTTCTCGTTAGAACCTGTTCAAGGTCTCGCGAGCTAGAGTCCTGCTTTCAACGCAGCAGGGCCGACGCGCAGCAGACGTTGAGCCGGTTCTTAGATAACCCGCTTGATTGCGGGAGGCGTACCTATGAAATTCGTCGATGAAGTATCGATTTCTGTAAAGGCCGGTGATGGTGGTAACGGCATGATGAGCTTCCGCCGTGAGAAGTTCATCGAAAACGGTGGTCCCAACGGTGGCGATGGTGGTGATGGCGGCTCGATTTATATCGAGGCTTTTGCGAACCTCAATACCCTGGTGGACTACCGCTATACCCGTCGCTTCCAGGCGCCGAATGGTGACAAGGGTGGGAGTACTGATTGCACGGGAGCCAAGGGTGAGGATCTGATCCTGCCGGTGCCGATTGGTACCACCGTGATCGATGCGGGTACCCAGGAAGTGATTGGCGATCTGGTTCGGGCCGGTCAGCGCCTGCTGGTCGCCCAGGGCGGCTGGCATGGTCTGGGTAACACCCGCTTCAAGTCCAGCACCAACCGGGCTCCGCGGCAGACCACGCCGGGCAAGCCGGGCGATGCGCGCGACCTCAAGCTGGAATTGAAGGTGTTGGCCGATGTCGGGCTGCTCGGTTTGCCGAATGCCGGCAAGAGCACCTTTATCCGTTCGGTGTCCGCGGCCAAGCCGAAAGTCGCCGATTACCCGTTCACCACCCTGATTCCAAACCTGGGTGTGGTCAGTGTCGATCGCTACAAGAGCTTCGTCGTTGCCGACATTCCCGGGCTGATCGAGGGTGCCTCGGATGGTGCCGGTCTGGGCATTCGCTTCCTCAAGCACCTGGCGCGCACCCGTCTGTTGTTGCACCTGGTGGACATGGCGCCACTGGATCTGACCGATCCGGCGGAGTCGGCGGCCACCATCGTCGACGAGCTGACCAAGTTCAGTCCTTCCCTGGCCGAGCGCGAGCGCTGGCTGGTGCTGAACAAGGCCGACCAGATTCTCGACGAAGAGCAGGAGGCGCGAGTCGCCGAAATCGTTGCGCGGATCGACTGGCAGGGCCCGGTGTATGTGATTTCCGCCCTGGCGCGCGAGGGCACCGATCAGCTGTGCTACGACATCATGGATTTCCTCGAGGCTCGCGCCGAGCGGATTCAGGAGAATCCCGAGTTTGCCGCCGAGTTGGCCGAGCTGGATACGCGCATCGAGGATGAGGCGCGCGCTCAGTTGCAGAAGCTGGACGACAAGCGCGCGTTGCGCCGGACCGGGGTCAAGGCTGTCGGTGATGTCGAGGAAGATGACAGCTTCTGGGATCAGGAAGATGATGAGGATGGCCCGGAAATCATTTACGTCCGGGATTAAGCAACTTGTTGAACGCCGCTTAATTGCGGCGTTCTTGTCTTGAGCGAGTGATTGGAGGCTGCGAGCGCAGTGGCTTCCGTTCCGTTGGGCGGTTTCTGGCTAAGGTTGGATGATCATGCGTGACAAGGTGACCAGTGCGCGGCGCTGGGTAGTGAAGATCGGCAGTGCATTGCTCACCGCCGACGGGCGTGGCCTGGACCGTGCGGCCATGGCGGTGTGGGTCGAGCAGATGGTGGCGTTGCGCGAGCAGGGCGTGGAGCTGGTGCTGGTGTCTTCCGGTGCGGTGGCGGCAGGCATGAGTCGCCTCGGCTGGAGCGGGCGGCCGAAGGCCATGCATGAACTGCAGGCAGCCGCTGCCATTGGTCAGATGGTGCTGATTCAGGCCTGGGAGTCGAGTTTCGGTGAGCATGCACGGCGCACCGCGCAGATTCTCCTGACCCATGACGACCTGTCGGATCGCAAGCGCTACCTCAACGCGCGCAGCACCTTGCGCACCCTGGTCGACCTGGATGTGATTCCGGTGATCAACGAGAACGATACGGTGGTCACCGACGAGATCCGCTTCGGCGACAACGACACCCTGGCGGCGCTGGTGGCCAATCTGGTCGAGGCCGATCTGCTGGTGATCCTCACCGACCGCGATGGCATGTATACCGCCGACCCGCGGTATAACCCCGATGCCGAGCTGATCTACGAGGCGCGCGCCGATGATCCGGCGCTGGATGCCGTGGCCAGTGGCGTGGGCGGTGCGCTGGGGCGTGGCGGCATGCAGACCAAGCTGCGCGCGGCGCGGCTGGCGGCGCGTTCCGGCGCCCATACGGTGATTGTCGGTGGTGCCATCGAGCAGGTGCTGGTGCGGCTCAAGGCCGGCGAGCGCCTGGGTACCCTGCTGGCGCCCGAGCGCGGCTTGCTGGCGGCGCGCAAGCAATGGCTGGCCGGGCATCTGCAGACTCGCGGCACCCTGGTGCTGGATGCGGGGGCGGTCAAGGCCCTGGCGACGGGTCGCAAGAGTCTGTTGCCGGTCGGGGTCAAGGCGCTCCAGGGGAGCTTCCGGCGTGGCGAAATGGTGATCTGTGTCGATCCGGATGGGCGTGAAATCGCCCGTGGCCTGGCCAATTACAGTGCGCTCGAGGCGCAAAAAATCATCGGTCAGTCGTCGGATGCCATCGAAAGGTTGCTCGGTTACGTCGATGAGCCCGAGTTGATCCATCGGGATAATCTGATTCTGGTCTGAGGGTGGAGTGATGCGAATGCTCAAGGGATTGCTGGGTGCGCTGTTGGTGCTGCCGATGTACGCATCGGCCGAGCAGATAGGTGAAGTGTCCACGGTGTTCAAATTGATGGGGCCGAACGACAAGATCGTGGTCGAGGCCTTCGATGACCCCAAGGTGGCGGGTGTCACCTGCTACCTGTCGCGCGCCAAGACCGGTGGGGTCAAGGGTGGCCTGGGGCTGGCCGAGGATCGTGCCGAGGCCTCGATCGCCTGCCGTCAGGTCGGGCCGGTCAGCTTCAAGGGTGAGCTGGAAGAGGGTGAGGAGGTGTTTCGCGAGCGCACCTCGCTGGTGTTCAAGACCATGCAGGTGGTGCGTTTCTTCGATGAAAAGCGCAACACCCTGGTCTATCTGGTGTACAGCGATCGAGTGATCGAAGGCAGCCCGCAGAATGCGGTAACCGCCATCCCGATCATGCCCTGGCCGGAAAAGCGCTGAGCCTGCTC
>NZ_JBFIIG010000027.1:0-35381 GCF_041601375.1 Pseudomonas sp.
CCGGAGCTGATGAACCGCGCGCTCAACGAGGGCTTCTCCGGCGGCGAGAAGAAGCGCAACGAGATCTTCCAGATGGCGATTCTGCAACCCAGCCTGGCGATTCTCGACGAGACCGACTCGGGCCTCGACATCGATGCCCTGCGCAGCGTCGCCGCTGCGGTCAACGCCCTGCGCGGCGCGGACCGCGCACTGCTGCTGATCACCCACTACCAGCGTCTGCTCGACTACATAGTGCCCGACTACGTCCACGTCATGGCCAACGGGCGGATCGTGCAGTCCGGCGACAAGGCCCTGGCCGTAGAACTGGAGCGCCACGGCTACGCCCACTTCGAAACGGCGGCGCCCGGAGAAGGGTTATGAACAGCGCCAGCCAAATCCCTCTGCTGACGGGCCTGCAGGCCGCCGAGCCGGCCCGTCAACCCGCCTGGCGCCGGCAAGTGCGCGACGCGGCCTGGCGCTGGCTGGCCGACCACGGCTTTCCCACGGCCAAGGACGAAGCCTGGAAGTACACCCGGGTCGCGCCCATCCTGGCGGTGCCGTTCCAGCCGGCCGCCGCGCCGCCGAGCCGGCGCCTGTCCGCCGCCCGCCTGGCGCAATGGGTCGGCGACCACGGCGGGCCGCGGCTGGTGTTCGTCAATGGCCAGTTCGCCGCGCGGCTCTCAGCGCTGACGGGGCTGCCCGCGGGCGTACGCCTGAGCAACCTGGCGGCCTTGCCGGAGGCTGAGCGCGAGGCCCTCGAGCCGCTGCTGGCGCGCGCCCTGCAGGTCGCGCCGCATGCCTTCGGCGCGCTCAACGCCGCCCTCGGCGAGGACGGCGCCGTGCTGCAGATCCCCGCCCACTGCAGGCTCGAACGACCGATCCACCTGGTGTTCCTCGCCGATCCGGGCGCCACGCCGCTGGCGGCGCATCCGCGCAGCCTGATCCAGCTCGGCGCCGGCAGCCGCGCGAGCCTGGTGGAAAGCCATGTGGCCAGCGGTGCCGGGGTCTACCTGAGCAACGCGCTGAGCCAGGTCGTGCTCGAGGCCGGCGCAGAGTTCGAGCACTACAGCCTGCAGGACATCAGCCGCAGCGCCTTCCATCTCGCCCGCCTGGACGTGCGCCAGGCCCGGGACAGCCGTTTCAGCGCGCACCTGACGGCCTGCGGCGGGGCCATCGCCCGCCACGAGGTGCGGGTCGCGCTAGAGGGCCCCGGTGCCCAGGTGGCCCTGGACGGCCTTTACCTGCCCGGCGGCGAGCAGCATCTGGACAACCAGACCTGCATCGAGCACCTGGCGCCCTACTGCACCAGCCGCGAGCGCTACAAGGGGGTGATCGGCGGGCGCGGGCACGGGGTCTTCGACGGGCGGATCATCGTGCGCCCGGGCGCGATCAAGACCGATGCCAGCCAGACCATCAAGAACCTGCTGCTGTCGGCGACGGCGCGGGCCAACGCCCAGCCGCGCCTGGAGATCTTCGCCGATGACGTCAAGTGCGCCCATGGCGCCGCCGTCGGCCAGCTGGATCGACAGGCGATCTTCTACCTGCGCGCGCGCGGGCTGGACGAGCCGGCCGCGCGGGCGCTGCTGACCTACGCCTTCGTCGGCGAGATGCTCGAGGCGATCCGCCTGGCGCCGCTGCGCAGCCAGGTCGAGCGCCTGGTCGCCGCGCAGTTGCACAGCCTGGAGGAGACGCCATGAACCCGCGCGCGAGCCGCCTGCCGCCCCTGGCGAAGCGCCTCGAGCCCTACCAGGTCGAGCGCTTGCGCCAGGCCTTCCCGATCCTCGCCCAGCGCATCTACGGCAAGCCGCTGGTCTACCTCGACAGCGCCGCCACCAGCCAGAAGCCGCAGGCGGTGATCGACGCCATGTCGCGCTTCTTCCTCGAGGAGAACGCCAACGTCCACCGTGGCGTGCACTACCTCTCGCTGCGTGCCACCGAGGCCTACGAGCAGGCGCGGGCCAAGGTCCAGCGTTTCCTCAACGCCGCGCATGTCGAGGAGATCGTCTTCGTCCGCGGCACCACCGAGGCGGTCAATCTGGTGGCGCAAACCTATGGCAAGGTGCATGTCCACGCGGGCGACGAGGTGCTGATCAGCGCCATGGAGCACCACTCCAACATCGTGCCCTGGCAGATGCTCTGCGAGCAGAGCGGCGCGCGGCTGCGGGTGGCGCCGGTCGACGACGCCGGCGAGCTCTTGCTCGACGAGCTGGAACGCTTGATCGGACCCAGGACCAAGCTGGTGGCCATCAGCCATGTATCGAACGTGCTCGGCACCATCAACCCGATTCAGCGCATCGTTGCACTCGCCCACGCCCGCGGTGCGCCGGTGCTGGTCGACGGCGCCCAGGCCGCCCCGCACATGAAGCTCGACGTGCGCGCCCTGGGCTGCGACTTCTACGCCCTGTCGGGGCACAAGATGTACGGCCCCACCGGCATCGGCGCGCTCTATGGTCGCCGCGAGTTGCTCGAGGCGATGCCGCCCTACCAGGGCGGCGGCGACATGATCCTCTCGGTCAGCTTCGACAAGACCCTGTACAACAAGCCGCCGTACCGCTTCGAGGCCGGCACGCCGAACATGGTCGGCGCGATCGGCCTGGGCGCGGCGATCGACTTCCTCGGCGGGCTCGACGCAGAGGCCCTGGCCGGTCACGAGCAGGCCGTGCTGGCCTACGCCCAGGAGGCGCTGGCGGCAGTGCCCGGGCTGCGCCTGATCGGCACCGCGGCGGACAAGATCGGTGTGCTCTCGTTCGTCCTCGACGGCATCCACCCGCACGATATCGGCACCATCCTCGACCGCGAGGGCATCGCCATCCGCACCGGCCATCATTGCGCCCAGCCGCTGATGCAGCGCTACGGCCTGGCCGCCACCGCCCGCGCCTCGCTCGGCTGCTACAGCAACGAGCAGGACATCGATGCGCTGCTGGCCGGCCTGGCCAAGGTGCAGGAGGTGTTCCGATGAGCGACCCACTGCGCGAGCTGTACCAGGAGGTGATCGTCGACCACGGCAAGCGGCCGCGCAATTTCCGCCGGCTCGAGGCCCCCAGCCGTTCGGCCGAGGGCTTCAACCCGCTGTGCGGCGACCAGCTCCGGCTCGAGCTGAGACTCGCCGACGGGGTGATCGAGGACATCGCCTTCCAGGGGCAAGGCTGCGCCATTTCCCAGGCCTCGGCCTCCCTGCTGACCCTGGCGGTCAAGGGCATGCGCCAGGAGCAGGCGCTGGAGCTGTTCGCCCGTGTGCAGGCGCTGCTCACCGAGGGCCCGAGCAGTCGGGTGGCCCCGGAGACGCTCGGCAAACTGGCGGTGCTGGCCGGGGTCTGGGAGTTCCCGCTGCGGGTCAAGTGCGCCGCCCTGGCCTGGCACACCCTGCGCAGCGCCCTGCAAGGCGACGCTGCGCCTGTCTCGACGGAGTAGAAGCGCATGACAGAGGTTAACCCCGCTCCCGATATCCGCCTCAGCGACGCGGCGCGGCGCATCCTGCGCGAGGCCCTGGCCGAGGGTGGCGGCAGCTGGCTGCGCCTGCGGATCGACGAGCAGTTCGCCCACGAGCTGCTGTTCGAGCCCGGTGCCGAGGGCGATACTGTGGTGGACGCCAACGGCATCTGCCTGCTGCTCGATCCGCTCAGCGCGCAACGCGCCCATGGCCTGTCCATCGACTACCGGGAAGACCTGCAGGGCACCGGCCTGTACTTCGCCAATCCCAATCGGCCAGCCCAGGCGCCGCCGCTGGCACTCAGGCGCGACTGCCCGGCCACCCTGATTCCCCACGGCGAGCCGCTGCTGCTGAAGGAGGGCGAGCGGGTGCTGGTGACCCAGGCGCTAGGGGGCAGCTTCACGGTGCAGATCGCCGGCGGGCGGCTGGCGCGGATCGCCGCCAGCGAGGCCGACGCCCTGGGGCGGGAGGCTGCGCCGACCAACGCGCCGCCCCCGGCGAGCGGCGCCTTCGACATCCAGCAGGTGTTGGAGACGCTCAAGACCGTCTACGACCCGGAAATCCCGGTCAACGTGGTCGATCTCGGGCTGATCTACCAGTGCCAGGCGCAGCCGCTGGAAGGCGGCGGCCAGCGGGTGTCGATCAAGATGTCGATGACCGCCCCCGGCTGCGGCATGGGCGACGTCTTGCAGGTGGAAGCGCGGGCCAAGGTCGAGGCCCTGCCCGGGGTCGCCGAGGTCGAGGTCGAGCTGGTCTGGGAGCCGCCCTGGGACCAGAGCCGCATGTCCGAGGCGGCGCGCCTGCAACTCGGTCTGTTATGAGGGGCCTGCCGTGAAGAACCGAGAGTGAGGACGCCGTCATGAGCAATCGATTGGCCGAGGAAAACTCGCCCTATCTGCGCCAGCACGCGGAGAACCCGGTCGACTGGTACCCCTGGGGCGAGGCGGCCTTGCGCCGGGCGCGCGCGGAGGACAAGCCGATCCTGCTGTCGGTGGGCTATGCCGCCTGCCACTGGTGCCATGTGATGGCCCACGAGTCGTTCGCCAACCCTGACATCGCCCGCCTGATGAACCAGTACTTCATCAACATCAAGGTCGATCGCCAGGAGCGCCCCGACCTCGACGAACTCTATCAAGGCGCGCTGCAGATGCTCGGCCAGGGCGGTGGCTGGCCGTTGACGGTGTTCCTCACCCCGCAGGGCGAACCCTTCTTCGCCGGCACCTACTTCCCGCCCGAGGACGGCTACGGCCGCCCCGGCCTGGCCCGGGTCGTGCGCGAGTTGGGCCTGGCCTGGCAACAGCAGCCCGCGGTGCTGCGGCAACAGGCCGGGCAGTTTCTCCAGGGCTACCGGACGCTCGAGGCGCGCCTGCTGGCGGGCCAGGCACCGGCGCAAGAGGACCTGCCGGCGCTGGCCGCGCGCCAGTTCGCCGCGCACAGCGACCCGCTTTACGGCGGCCTGGGCGAGGCGCCGAAGTTCCCCAACCCGCTGTGCTACGACCTGATCCTGCGCCTGTCCCGGCGCCTGAACGAGCCGGTCCTGACACAGGCCCTCGACCTGAGCCTCGAACAGATGGCGGCGGGCGGGCTCTACGACCAGCTGGGCGGCGGCTTCGCCCGCTACTGCGTGGATCGGCGCTGGAGCGTGCCGCACTTCGAGAAGATGCTCTACGACAACGGCCTGCTGGTGAAACTCTATGCCGACGCCTATCGCGCCAGCGGCAAGCCGGCCTGGCGCCAGGTGTTCGAGGAGACCATCGACTACGTCCGCCGCGACCTGAGCCATCCCCAGGGCGGTTTCTACGCCGGCGAGGACGCCGACAGCGAGGGCGAGGAAGGCAGGTTCTACCTGTGGACCCCGGCGCAGGTCGAGGCCGTGCTCGGCCCGGCAGACGCCGCCCTGGCCTGCCGCGCCTACGGCGTCAGCGCGGCCGGCAACTTCGAACACGGCCGCACGGTGCTGCGGCGCGCCGCCCGCCTCACGGCCGAGGAGCAGGCGCGCCTGGCGCCGCTGCGCGCCAGGTTGCTGGCGGCGCGGGCGCGGCGCGTGCGGCCGGCGCGCGACGAGAACATCCTCACCAGCTGGAACGCGCTGATGATCCAGGGCCTCTGCGCCGCCTACCAGGCCAGCGGCAACCCGGATCACCTGGACGCCGCGCGGCGCGGCGCCGATTTCCTCCAGCAGCACCTCACCAGCGCCGAGGGCGGCCTGTACCGCGCCTGGCGCGACGGCACGGCCAAGGTGGCGGGCTTTCTCGACGACTACGCCGGTCTCGCCAACGCCCTGCTCGACCTCTACGAGAGCTGTCTCGAGCCGCGCTACCTCGAGCGCGCCAGCCGACTGGTCGAGCTGATCCTCACGTGGTTCTGGGACGACGGCCTCTACTACACCCCGGCCAGCGGCGAGCGGCTGATCCGGCGGCCGCGCGCGGTGCACGACAACGCCTGGCCCTCGGGCACTTCGAGCAGCGTGTTCGCCTTGCTGCGGCTGTACGAACTGAATGGCCGTGCGGTCTACCGCGAGCGCGCCGAACAGGTGCTGGCGATGTACCGCGGCGCGGCCGCCGCGGATCCCTTCGCCTTCGCCCACCTGTTGGCGGCGCAGGAGTTCGCCCAACGCGGCCCGCTGAGCGTCATGGTCGCCGGCGAACGCGACGCCGCCAACGCTCTGCTCGAGGATCTACGCCGCCACTACCTGCCGGCCCGCGTCCTGGCCCTGGCCGCAGACGTGCCCCGCGCTATGGGCCGCCCCGCCGGCACCGGTCAAGTCAGCGCCCATGTCTGCCACCGGCAAACCTGCAGCGCCCCGCTGAGCGACCCGGCCGCGTTGCTGGCACGCTGCCTGCAGATGCAGGAGGCGGGCTGACGCGCCGGGCAAGCCGGCCTGCCAGGCGCGTGCCCAGGAATTGTGAAAGTATCGAGCGCAACGTCAGCAACGGGCGTCTGCAGAGGGTCGCAGCAGGCGGGAATAGTTGCACGAGTGCTCAGCCGCTCTTCTTGCCGTAGGTGCCAATCAACTCGGCCTGGGCCAGGACATGGCCCTGCATGGCGCCTTCGAGCTGGGCCTTGGTCGGCCGACCGAGGTCCGGCAGGACGCAGTCCAGGGCATAGAGCTTGTGGAAATAGCGATGGCTGCCGACCGGCGGACAGGGCCCGCCGTAGCCGGTCTTGCGCCAGTCGTTGCGGCCCTGCAGGGTGCCGGGCGGCAGCGACTGCAGGTCTTCCGCCAACTCGTCGGTAGCCGGCGGCAGGTTGTACAGCAGCCAATGCACCCAGGTGGTCTTGGGCGCGGCCGGATCCGGCGCGTCCGGGTCGTCGACGATCAGCACCAGGCTCTCGCTGCCCGGCGGCACGCCGCTCCATGCCAGCGGCGGGGAAATATCCTCGCCCTCGCAGGTATAACGCCGCGGTATCGCGCCCTGGTCAGGAAAAGCGGTGGAACTGAGTTTCAATGTCATGGCCGTTACTCCTTGTCGAGCGGGCCTTGGCACCCGCTCGGCGCCGCTGCTCGGTTAAGGAAAAGCATAAGAAAACTATAGCCAGCCACGCCCCCGCCAGCACCGCTAGGCGCCATGCGGTCGCGGTCAAAGCGCGATGGCCGCCAATGCCTGCTGCAGATCGCGGCGCAGATCCTCGACATGCTCGATGCCCACCGACAGGCGCACCAGGTTGTCGCTGATGCCGAGCTGCGCCCGGCGCTCGGCGGGAATCGAGGCGTGGGTCATCCTGGCCGGCTGGCTGATCAGGCTTTCCACCCCACCCAGGCTCTCGGCCAGGGTGAACAGCTGGGTGGCCTCGAGAAAACGCCGGGTGCCTTCGCCGTCGCAAGCCAGGTACAGGCTGATCAGGCCGCCGCAACCGCGCATCTGGCGGACCGCCAGCTCGTGCTGCGGGTGGCTGCTCAGGCCGGGATAGAGCACCGACGCCACTTGCGGCTGGCGCTCCAGCCAGGTGGCCAGCTCGTCGGCGTTGGCGACGTGGCGCTGCAGGCGCAGGGCCAGGGTGCGCATGCCGCGCAGGCAGAGGAAGCTGGAGAACGGATCGAGGATGCTGCCCACCGAGTTCTGCAGGAAGGCCAGTTGCTCGGCCAGTTCCGCGCGGTCGGCGATCGCCACCAGCCCGGCGATCACGTCAGAGTGGCCGTTGAGGTACTTGGTCGCCGAATGCACGACGATGTCGAAGCCGTGTTCCAGCGGCCGTTGCAGGTAGGGCGAGGCGAAGGTGTTGTCGGCCACGGTTAGGATGCCGCGGGAACGGCCCAACTGGCCGACCATCGCCAGGTCGCAGAGCTTCAGCGTCGGGTTGGTCGGGGTCTCGACCCAGATCATCCGCGTCTCGGGCCTGAGCGCGGCGGCCAGGCTGGCGGCGTCGGCGTCCGCCGGCACATAGCTGATCTGCAGCCCGGCGCTGAGCTTGCGCACCCGCTCGAACAGGCGGTAGGTACCGCCGTAGAGGTCGTCCACCGCGACTATGTGGCTGTTCGCCGGCAGCAGTTCCAGCACCGTGGCGCAGGCCGCCAGACCGGAGGCGAAGGCATAGCCGTGGGCGCCGCCCTCCAACTCGGCAATGGCCCGTTCCAGCGCCTGGCGCGTGGGGTTCTGGCTGCGCCCGTATTCGTAGCCGGCGTGCACGCCCGGCGACTGCTGACGAAAGGTCGAGGTGGCGTAGATCGGCGGCATCACCGCGCCGGTCCAGTCCGGCTCGTAGCCGGCGTGCACGCTCAGGGTTTCGAATTCGCTCATGCTGGCTCCTGCATTCATCAAGTCCGGGGGCGGGCCAAGGCTGTAGGAGGGGACGGCCCGCGCAGCGGCGTAACCCATCGTTCCGCCATCCCTATCAGTCCCGCAACAGCATGGGTATCGCTGCGCTCAACCCATCCTACGCAACACGGCCCGACTCATCCTGCGCACCGCTCCGTCAGCGCAGGGTGCGACGCCAGAGGTTGAGCACATCGCTCTTGGTGATCAGACCGAGAAAACGGTCCTGTTCGACGATCAATGCCACGTGGCCCTCGTCGAAGGTCTGCAGCAGGCGCTCGAGCGGCACGTCCGGGTCGAGGGTCTGCAGCTTGCTGACCATGGCCTCGCGCACCGGCAGCTGGAAATGCTCGGGGGCGTCCTTCACCGCGCGCAGCAGGTCCCACTCGTCGATCAGGCCGACCACATGGTCGCCCTCCATCACCGGTACCTGGTCGATGTCGTGGAAGCGCATGCGCCCGTACACCGCCGCCAGGGTCTCGTCGGGCTTGCAGGTGACGGTGGTGCCCTCGTCGTAACGCCGGGCGATCAGGTCGCGCAGATTGCCCTGTTTGGGCCGCTCGATCAGGCCCTGGTCGATCATCCAGTAGTCGTTGAACATCTTCGACAGGTACTTGTTGCCGCTGTCGCAGACGAAGGTCAGCACCCGCTTGGGCGTGGTCTGCTCGCGGCAGTAGCGCAGGGCCGCGGCCAGCAGGGTGCCGGACGAGGAGCCGGCCAGCACGCCCTCCTCCTTGAGCAGCAGGCGCGCGGTGTGCAGGCTCTCGGCATCTGAGATGCGGTAGGCGCGCTTGACCAGGGCGAAGTCGGCGATGGCCGGCACGAAGTCCTCGCCGATGCCCTCCACCAGCCAGCTGCCGGCCTCGCCGAACTCGCCGGTCTCGACGTAATCGGCCAGCACCGAGCCTGCCGGGTCGGCCAGGACCATCTCGACCTGCGGCGCCACCTTCTGGAAGAAATGGGTCAGGCCGCCGAGGGTGCCGCCCGAGCCGACGCCGACCACCACCGCATCGACGCGCTGCTCCATCTGCCGCCAGATTTCCGGGCCGGTGCCGCTCTCGTGGGCCCAGGCATTGGCCGGGTTGTTGAACTGGTCGATGTAGAAGGCGCCCGGAGTCTGCGCGGCGATGCTGCGCGCCAGGTCCTGGTAGTAGTCGGGATGGCCCTTGCCCACATCCGAGCGGGTCAGGCGCACCTCGGCGCCGAGGGCCTTGAGATGGAAGATCTTCTCGCGGCTCATCTTGTCCGGCACCACCAGCAGCATGTGGTAGCCCTTCTGCGCGGCGACCAGGGCCAGACCCAGGCCGGTGTTGCCGGCGGTGGCTTCGATGATGGTGCCGCCGGGCTGCAACTGACCGCTGCGTTCGGCGGCCTCGATCATGGTCAGGGCGATGCGGTCCTTGATCGAGCCGCCGGGGTTCTGGTTTTCCAGCTTGACGAACAGCTGGCACGGGCCCGTGTCGAGGTGGGTCAGCGGCAGAATCGGCGTGTTGCCGATCATGTCGAGCAAGGGATTGGCGGACATCGTCTTGGCCCTCCGCGACCCGGTCGATCGCATTGCCCAGTCAGGATTACGCCTTAACTTATAGGCGCTGCACCGGCAGAGGGCCAGTCCGCCCGACCGACGAGCCCTCGTCTGGCCCGCCGACTGTCGACTTGGGCAGCGCGACTTTTCCTCCCCTATACTTGCCCCAGCGTTGCTCGCCGACCTGCTGACAGGACCAGGCGCGACGCGGGATGAATCGCTGGCCGAATTTATTCGACCTTGCTGTTTGGCAGGATGTTTGTGGAGCCAGTGCGCGACAGGAACAGGATGCAAAACACATGGTATTTGCAATTGTCTTGGTGCTAATCGTCGTCGCATCGGTACTGTTCCACGTACTGAGCCCTTGGCAGGCAACGGCGGCAGCCTCCAACTGGGGTTCGATAGACGCCGCACTGTTTATCACCCTGCTCATCACCGGCATCTTCTTCATCGCCGTCACCCTGTTCATGGCGCTGGCGATCATTCGTTACCGCCACAAGGAAGGGCGCAAGGCCGCCTATCAGCCCGAAAACAGGAAGCTGGAGTGGTGGTTGATCGGAATCACCAGCGTTGGGATCATCGGCCTGCTGGCCCCTGGCCTGGTGGTTTATCACGATTTCGTCCGGGTTCCGGCAGACGCCCACGAACTGGAAGTGGTCGCCCGGCAGTGGCAGTGGTCTTACCGTTTTCCCGGCCAGGATGGCCAACTGGGCAAGTCGGATGTGAAATGGATCGGCGGCAGCAATCCCTTCGGCCTCGCCCCCAACGACCCCGCCGGGCAGGACGATGTGCTGATCCGCAGCAATGAAGTGCGCCTGCCGCTCGATCGACCGGTGAAGGTGCTGCTGCGCTCCATAGACGTATTGCACAACTTCTATGTCCCGCAGATCCGCAGCAAGATGGACATGGTTCCCGGCATGGTCTCCTACTTCTGGTTCACCCCGACCCAGCTCGGCAGCTATGACGTGCTCTGCGCCGAGTATTGTGGCCTTGCCCATTACAATATGCGTGGCAACATGGTCGTCGAGCAGCCCGCGGCCTTCGAGCAGTGGCTCATCAGCCAGCCGACCTTTGCCCAGACCCTGAGTAGCGCCGCCAAACCCAGCCGCGAAAGCGTGCTGGAGCAGGGCCGTCAGTTGGCGCAGAACTACGGTTGCCTGGCCTGCCATAGCCTGGATGGCAGCGCCAGTCTCGGCCCGAGCTGGAAGGATCTGTACGGCCGCACCGAGCAGCTTGCCGACGGCAGCAGCGTGCAGGTCGACGAGGCCTATCTGATCGAATCGATCCTCGAGCCCAAGGCCAAGCTGGTACAAGGCTACCCGCCGATCATGGTGCCCTACACTTTCAAGCAGGAGGAACTGGATGCGCTGCTCGCCCTGATCAAGTCGCTCAGCGGCGCGGCGCCAGACGAACAGGCCCCGGCCGATGCAGCGGCAGCCTCCGACGACCTGGCGACGCAGGGTCGGCAACTGGCCAGTTCCCTCGGCTGCCTGACCTGCCACAGCCTCGATGGCAAGCCGGGCGTCGGACCGACCTGGCAGGGCCTGTACGGCAAGACCCAGGCTCTTGCCGACGGGTCCTCGGTGGAGGTCGACGAGGCCTATCTCAAGGAGTCCATTCGCGATCCCAATGCGGTGATCGTCAAGGGTTTTACCCCGGTCATGCCGGCCTTCGAGCTGACGGATGAGGAACTCGACGCCTTGCTCGCGTTGATCAAGTCCAGCGCCGACGAAGGCGACAGCACACCGGGAGCAGCACCCTAAACCGCTAAAATGCACTCAACCCTCACCCGGAGGATGATGCGATGGCCTACGCGGAACAGGTCGAAACAGAGGAGCTACACGAACCCAGGAGTTTCCTGACCCGCTATATCTGGAGCCAGGACCACAAGGTCATAGCCATTCAGTATGCCTTGACGGCTATCTTCGTCGGCCTGATCGCCCTGGTCTTGTCCGGCCTGATGCGCCTGCAGCTGGGTTTCCCCGGCAGCATCGAGTTCATGGACGCCGGCACCTATTATCAGGCGATGACCATGCACGGCATGATCATGGTCATCTACCTGCTGACCGCCCTGTTCCTCGGCGGCTTCGGCAACTACCTGATCCCGCTGATGGTGGGCTCGCGCGACATGGTCTTCCCCTATGTCAACATGCTCAGCTACTGGTTCTACCTGCTCTCGGTGGTGATCCTGCTCGCCAGCTTCTTTGCCCCCGGCGGTCCCACTGGCGCGGGCTGGACGCTCTACCCGCCGCAGGCGATCACCCAGGGCACCCCGGGCACCGAATGGGGCATCGTGCTGATGCTGGTGTCCCTGGCGGTGTTCATCGTCGCCGCCACCATGGGCGGTTTGAACTACGTGACCACGGTGCTGCAGGCGCGCACCCACGGCATGACCCTGATGCGCATGCCGCTGTCGGTCTGGGGCATCTTCATGGCCTCGATCCTGGCCCTGCTGGCCTTCCCGGCGTTGTTCGTCAGCGCGGTGATGATGCTGTTCGACAAGCTGCTGGGCACCAGCTTCTTCATGCCGGCGATCATCTCGATGGGCCAGTCGCTGGAGCACCAGGGCGGCAGCCCGATCCTGTTCCAGCACCTGTTCTGGTTCTTCGGCCACCCGGAGGTCTATATAGTCGCGCTGCCCGCCTTCGGCCTGGTCTCCGACCTGATCAGCACCCATGCACGCAAGA
The DNA here is from genome assembly GCF_041601375.1 of Pseudomonas sp. GTDB lineage: Bacteria > Pseudomonadota > Gammaproteobacteria > Pseudomonadales > Pseudomonadaceae > Aquipseudomonas. The sequence continues at coordinate 12,376 of NZ_JBFIIG010000027.1, forward strand.
ACATCTTCGGCTACCGCATGATGGTCTGGGCGATCATCGCGATCGGCGTGCTCAGCTTCGTGGTCTGGGCGCACCACATGTACGTCAGCGGCATGAACCCCTACTTCGGTTTCTTCTTCGCCACCACCACGCTGGTCATCGCGGTGCCGACTGCGCTGAAGGTCTACAACTGGGTGCTGACCCTGTGGCAGGGCGACATCCACCTGACCGTGCCCATGCTGTTCGCCCTGGCCTTTATCGTCACCTTCCTGGTCGGCGGCCTGACCGGGCTGTTCCTCGGCAACGTGATCGTCGACATCCCGCTGTCGGACACCTATTTCGTCGTCGCCCACTTTCACATGGTCATGGGCGTCGCGCCGATCCTGGTGGTATTCGGCGCCATCTACCATTGGTACCCGAAAATAACCGGGCGGATGATGAATGAGCGCCTGGGCAAGCTGCACTTCTGGATCACCTTCCTCGGCACCTATGCCATCTATTTCCCCATGCACTACCTGGGTTTCCTCGGCATGCCGCGGCGCTACTACGCCTACGAGGACTACGCCTTCATTCCGCAGTCGGCGCAGGACCTCAACGCTTTCATCACCGTGGCCGCCCTGATAGTCGGCGTGGCCCAGCTGCTGTTCCTGTTCAACCTGTTCTGGAGTGCGTTCAACGGCAAACTCGCCGGCGGCAACCCCTGGAAAGCCACCAGCCTGGAATGGCAGACACCGCAGACCCCGCCGGTACACGGCAACTGGGGCGCCAAGCTGCCGGTGGTGCACCGCTGGGCCTATGACTACAGCGTGCCGGGGATCGAGCAGGATTTTGTCCCGCAGACGGTGTCCGCCGAGGAGTTGGAGCATATGCGCCAGCGCGGCAGCGTGACCACCCCAAAGGATGAACGACCATGAACCGGTTGCTGCTGAGGAACACCGACAGCTTCGAGCCCAGTGGCGGCTGGCATCCCAACGCGGGCATGCCCAGCCCTGCCGCGATGGATAGAGCACGCACTGCAAAAGTCGGCCTGCGCCTGTTACTCGCGGTGGTCAGTTCGTTATTCCTGCTGTTCCTGATCGCCTTCATCATTCGCTCGCAGGTAGCCGACTGGCAGCCCCTGACCGAACCGCTGGCGCCCCTGGCCCACACCAACGCGCTCTGGCTGAATACCGCCGCGCTGATAGGCGCCAGCATCGCCCTGCAGTGGGCCCGGGTGGCCGCCCGCCGGGGTAGCGCGCAGGCGACGCTGGCCGGCTTCACCCTGGGCGGGGTGCTGGCGATCGCCTTTCTGCTCGGCCAGCTCTGGGTCTGGCAGCTATTCGCCGCCTGGGGCTATTTCGTCTCCAGCAACCCGGCCAACAGCTTCTTCTACCTGCTGACCGGCCTGCACGGCCTGCACTTGCTGGGCGGCCTGGTGGCCTGGGGCAGGACCCTGGGTAAGTTCCTGCGACACGCACCCCTGGCGCGGCTCGCCAGCAGCGTCGAACTCTGCGCCATCTACTGGCATTACCTGCTGGGACTTTGGCTGCTGCTCTTCGCCCTGCTGACCAGTACACCGGAAACCTATGAGGCCATCGCCGCATTCTGCGGCCTGAGGTGAAGCCATGGCAGCACACTCAGCAACACCCACAGATCGCCCAGTCCTTGCGAATCGCCCGGCACTTGCGCCCGATGCGTCTGCCGCGGGCTGGCAGGGCATCGCCGACGACTGGTCGTCGGATAAGGATGCGTTCAAGCAGGTGCCCTGGGGCAAGGCGATGATGTGGATCTTCCTGCTCAGCGACACCTTTATCTTCACCTGTTTCCTGACCGGCTACATGGCGGTGCGCATCAGTGCCACCGAAGCCTGGCCGAACACCAGCGAAGTCTTCGCCCTGACCATCGCCGGCAACCATATCCCGCTGATCCTGATCGCCATCATGACCTTCGTGCTGATCAGCAGCAGCGGCACCATGGCCATGGCGGTCAACTACGCCTACCGCCGCAACCGCGGCAAGACCGCCGCCCTGATGCTCGCCACCGCCCTCTGCGGCGCGGCCTTCGTCGGCATGCAGGCGTTCGAATGGAGCAAGCTGATCGCCGAAGGTGTGCGCCCCTGGGGCAACCCAATGGGTGCGGCGCAGTTTGGCGCGAGCTTTTTCATGATCACCGGCTTCCACGGCCTGCACGTGTCGATCGGCGTGATCTACCTGTGCATCGTCGCGTGGAAAGTCTTGCGCGGGGACTACGAACGCTCCGGCAACTACCAGAACGTCGAAATAGCCGGGTTGTACTGGCACTTCGTCGACCTGGTGTGGGTGTTTATCTTCGCTTTCTTCTATTTATGGTAACGCTTGACCCTGGTAACGCTGCAGAGGAGCACTGGCCATGACGCACACCGGACAACAGCATCCGATCAGCCTGTACCTGAAGATCTGGGGGCTGCTATTCGTCCTCAGCACCCTCTCCTACCTGGTCGACTACTTCCACTTCGCCGGTTATCTCAGGTGGTCGCTGATCATCACCTTCATGCTGCTGAAGGCCGACTTGATCGTCGCCATCTTCATGCACATGGCCTGGGAACGCCTGGCCATGGTCTACGCCATTCTGGTGCCGCCCCTGTGCCTGCTGGTGCTGGTGGGGCTCATGATCGGCGAGGCGGACTATATCTTCCTCAACCGGGGGATCTTCTTTGGCCAAGGCATAACCGCGGAATCACCTTGATGATCCCGCGGTTGCGATCATTGCAATCGTCGTTAGATCGTCCGTTTGAACTGATGCCATCTGTGCAGCCAGGCCACGATCCAGTGGGGAGCGGCGGACCCCGTTCCGGCAACCTTGAGCGTCGGATGATGGTTGACCACCTCCTCCAGCACGGTTTCTTGCTCCGGCTCGACATCGACGAAAAAGACGTGCTTGCCTTCTTGCAGATTCTTCCTGAAACGGCGGAAGTGGGCATTCGGCACCTGGATACCGAAAAAGCCACCTTCCCAGGTACAGAAACCCAGCACCACGATCGCCAGGAAGATAAAGGGTACCCATCCCGCAGCGGTTGCGGTCCACCCCAGCAGATAGGCACCACCGAGCACCACGATGGCCAGTACCACACCGACGGCTGCACCAATCTCCCCCGAGTGGACGACATCCTGCTTCATCAGCGAGGGCACGTCGTGCAGGTGATGTCGCTCGACGTCGGCATCCTTTTCACTGAGCACATGAATCTGCTCGGTACTGATGCCCTTGGCCTCCAACTCCTGCTCAACGGTTTCAAGATCGTCGAGATTGTCACTGGTGTAATAGTGCCTATTCATGACGTACCTCCCATTTCACTTAGCGGCTTCGCGGCAACCACTCCCTACTGCCACTATCTCCTGACAGTTACAGCAAGAGCCCTGCCTAGTATGAACGGCCCCTCTTTTTCGATCAGATTGAAGTATAGCACCGCGCAAAATACATGATATTCGTAAAAGTCAAGCCTAAAATACAAAAGTCAGTCACAAACACTCTGCATAGAGCCCGCGCCATCGATCCGGGGCATTACGGCAGCGAACGGACTTCCTGACCGGTGGTTCCATACTGGCGTCTCTCGGAAGCCGGGAGTTGTTTCCCAGCCGCTGAGCTGTGCATGCAGCCGCACCGCCGCGGAGCCAGCAATTCGCCCCATCTCGGCGCACAAACAGGCACTGCGCCCCGTTTTGCACCACAAAACGGCCGATTCAGCCGCTGTACAGCCGCCGAAAACCGCCTAATTACAGTTTTGGCTCAGCTCTTGCATTGGCATTGCCATAGGCAGCCAATGGCGGCTGCCCTCATGAACGACAAAGACGTCGCCTCACCCTCGCCCACGAGCGAATGGTGACGCGGCGTTTTTTGGTTTCTGCCCCAACGCCTGGGGATGGTGGTTCCTCTGCGATCCAGAAGTTCTGCTCGCCACTCTCACAACCCAGCTGTGGCCTCGGCCGCAGGGCCTTGCACCACAAGTGCATAGCCTCCCCGGACAGTTGCGCTCGCCGTGTCCACGACCGCGACGAAGCGCAACTGGCCGGGACCCTTTATTTGCTGACGAGGTATTCGATGAATAACAGTTTCTGGAAAGCCGGTCATACACCGACGCTGTTCGCCGCCTTCCTCTATTTCGACTTGAGTTTCATGGTCTGGTACCTCCTCGGCCCCTTGGCCGTGCAGATCGCCACCGACCTGGATCTGACCGCGCAACAACGTGGCCTGATGGTCGCCACGCCGATTCTGGCAGGCGCCGTGCTGCGCCTGCTGATGGGCTTTCTGGCCGACCGCCTGTCACCCAAGACCGCCGGACTGCTCGGCCAGGTGGTGGTGATAGTGGCGCTGTTCTGCGCCTGGCAGATCGGCATTCAAAGCTACGAACAAGCCTTGTTGTTCGGCCTGTTTCTCGGCTTCGCCGGCGCCGCCTTCGCCGTGGCCCTGCCGCTGGCCTCGCAGTGGTACCCGCCACAGCACCAGGGCAAGGCCATGGGCATTGCCGGTGCGGGCAACTCCGGCACCGTATTGGCCGCCCTGTTCGCTCCCGGCCTGGCGGCGCTGTTCGGCTGGCAGAACGTGTTCGGCTGGGCCCTGATCCCGCTGCTGCTCACCCTGCTGATCTTCGCCTTCATGGCCAAGAACTCGCCCGAGCGTCCCAAGCCGAAAGCCGCGGCCGACTACCTGCGAGCGCTGGGCGACCGCGACAGCTGGTGGTTCATGTTCTTCTACAGCGTCACCTTCGGTGGTTTCATCGGCCTGGCCAGTGCGCTGCCCGGCTATTTCAGCGACCAGTACGGCCTCAACCCGGTGACCGCCGGCTACTACACGGCGGCCTGTGTCTGCGCCGGCAGCCTGATGCGCCCACTGGGTGGCGCCCTGGCCGACCGCATCGGCGGCATCCGTTCGCTCCTGATGATGTACACCCTCGCCTCACTGAGCATTGCCGCCGTCGGTTTCAACCTGCCCAGCTCAACTGCGGCGCTGGCCCTGTTCGTCACTGCCATGCTCGGCCTGGGCGCGGGCAACGGCGCGGTGTTCCAGTTGGTACCGCAGCGCTTTCGCAAGGAAATCGGCGTGATGACCGGCCTGATCGGCATGGCCGGCGGTGTCGGCGGCTTCCTGTTGGCCGCAGGCCTGGGCGCGATCAAGCAACAGACCGGCGACTACCAACTGGCGCTGTGGTTCTTTGCCAGCCTCGGCGTGCTGGCCTGGTTCGGCCTGTACAGCGTCAAACGTCGCTGGCGCACCACCTGGGGCTCGGCCGCAGTGACCGCGGCAAGAGTGTAAGGCTGCTAATGTAGGGCGGGTGCAACCCGCCATCGCCGGCGGGCCCCGACACCCCTGGCGGGTAGCATCCGCCCTACGAATGAACGTATCCACTGAGGGTTGAGGCAAAGGCGGGGCTGACTGGCAGAGTTGAATCGCACTGGTCAGGAACGATGGGTGAAGCCGGCAACGGCCAACCCTGCAGCCATGCCCCGGCCCCGCCTTTGCCTCAACCCTCCCCCTTCAGGACACGCCGCCATGGCCCTGCAACTCACCTTCGGCGAAGCCAGCGCTACCGGCCCGCGCCCAGAGAACCAGGACGCCATCCGTGTGGTGACCCCAACCCCGTCCCTGGCGGCGAGCAAAGGCTACTTGTTCGCCCTGGCCGATGGTGTCAGCCAATGCGCCGACGGCGGTCTGGCCGCTCGAGCGACCCTGCAGGCACTGGCCCTGGACTACTACTCCACCCCGGAAACCTGGGCGGTGGCGCAATCGCTGGATCGACTGCTGGTCGCGCACAACCGCTGGCTGCAAGCCAATGGCGGCGGCCAGCCGTTGCTGACCACCCTCACTGCCCTGGTCCTGCGCGGCCGGCGCTTCACCCTGGCGCATGTCGGCGACTGCCGCGCCTATCGCTGGCATGGCGGCGAACTCGAGCGCATCAGCGAAGAGCATGTCTGGGAACAACCGGGCATGCAGCATGTGCTCAAGCGCGCCATGGGCCTGGATCAGCACCTGGTGGTCGACTACCTGGACGGCGAGTTGCGCGAGGGCGAGAGTTTCCTGATGGTCAGCGATGGCGTCTGGGCGACACTCGGCGACCCGGGCATCCAGCGCATCCTGCACGATGAGCAGGATCCCGCCGCCGCCTGCCGCGCCCTGGTCAGTGCCGCTCACCTGGCCGGCAGCCAGGACAATGCCAGCGCCTTGCTGGTGAGGGTCGAAGGCCTGCCGGAAAGCGCCCTGGCCGATACCCTGGCGCAACTCGCGCATTGGCCCTTGCCGCCCAAGCTGCGCGAAGGCCAGGATTTCGAAGGCTGGCAGGTCGAGCGCCTGCTGGCCGAGTCGCGCCAGTCGCTGATCTACCGCGTACGCGATGCTCAGGCGCGCCGCTGGCTGTTGAAGACCCTGCCCACCAGCCGCATGGATGAGCCGCAAGCAGGCCCTGCCCTGCTGCTCGAGGAATGGTTCTTGCGCCGGGTGGCCGGGCGCTACTTCGCCGAAGTCCATCCCCTGCCGCAACGCCAGCACCTGTACTACGTGCAGCGCGAATACGCCGGGCAAACCCTGGCCGAACAAATGCGCCTGTCCGGCCCCATTGGCCTGCCCGAGTGGCTGGACCTCGCCCCGCGCCTGGTCAGAGCCTTGGGCATGCTGCACCGGCGCAACATTCTGCACCGCGACATCAAGCCGGAAAACCTGTTGTGGGGTGACGACGGCGAACTGCGCATGCTGGATTTCGGCCTGGCCTACTGTCCCGGCCTGTCCCGCGATGAGCCTAATGACCTGCCGGGCACCCCCAGCTACATCGCACCTGAGGCCTTTGCCGGCGTCGCGCCCAGCGCCCAGCAGGATCTCTATGCCGCGGGCGTGACCCTCTACCACCTGCTCACTGGCCACTATCCCTATGGCGAGATCGAGGCCTTCCAGCATCCACGCTTCGGCAACCCGACGCCGGCCAGCCGCTACCGCCCCGACTTGCCGAACTGGATCGACGAGAGCCTCAGTCGCGCCCTCAGCGCCGACCCCAAGCATCGCTACGAGACCGCCGAGGAGTGGTTGCTGGCCCTGGAACAGGGCGAGCGCCAGTCACTGAGCTGCCGGCCGCGCCCATTGCTCGAACGCGAGCCGGTTAAAGTCTGGCGTACCGTGGCCCTGGTGTCCTTGCTCGTGAACCTGAGCCTGCTGGTGCTACTGCTGAAGTGACTGGGCAAACGCACCAGAACGGCGCAACGCGCCTTATACAGGTGCAATTCATCACCGCCATGGTGGAAAGAAACGGCTCTAACCCGCGGATATCCAGGCATTTGCCAAGTTGGCATAAGCCCTGCATTGATATACGCAAATTTAAATAAAGCGTGGCCTCCAACGTTGAAGGCCACGCTTCCCGACAGAACGGGACTTGGACAAAGGCGTCCTCGCTAGGTGACTAGCGGGACGCCTTTTTTTGTTTTCCGGTTATGCGTGACGGTGAGGAACCATGAAAAAACTCAAGCTGGTAATGATCGGCAACGGCATGGCCGGAGTGCGTACCCTCGAAGAGCTGATCAAGCTCGCCCCCGAGCTCTACGACATCACGGTGTTCGGTGCCGAACCGCACCCGAACTACAACCGCATCCTGCTCTCCCCGGTACTGGCCGGCGAGCAGACCTTCGAAGAGATCGTGCTCAACGACCTCAACTGGTACGCCGACAACGGCATCAAGCTGCTGCTCGGGCGCAAAGCGGTGAAGATCGACCGCAAGGCCCGCGTAGTCGTGGCCGATGACGGCAGCGAGGCCGAATACGATCGCCTGCTCATCGCCACCGGCTCCAACCCCTTCATCCTGCCGATTCCAGGCAAGGACCTGGAGGGCGTGATCGGCTACCGCGATATCGCCGACACCCAGACGATGATGGACACCGCCAAGACCCACAAGCATGCGGTGGTCATCGGCGGCGGCCTGCTCGGCCTGGAAGCGGCCAACGGTCTCAAGCTGCGCGGTATGGACGTGACCGTGGTGCATATCGGCGAGTGGTTGCTGGAACGCCAGCTCGACGTCACCGCCGGTCGTCTGCTGCAGCAATCGCTGGAAGACCGCGGCTTGAAATTTCTCCTGCCCAAGCACACCGCCGAGCTGCTGGACAACGGCGAAGGCCGGGTCTGCGCGGTGAAGTTCAAGGACGGCGAGGTGATTCCCGCCGACCTGGTGGTGATGGCCGCCGGCATCCGCCCCAACAGCGAGCTGGCGGAACAGTCCGGGATCGCCTGCAACCGCGGCATCCTGGTCAACGACACCATGCAGACCTACGACCCGCGGGTCTACGCTATCGGCGAATGCGCCAGCCACCGCGGCATCGCCTACGGCCTGGTGGCGCCGCTGTTCGAACAAGCCAAGGTCTGCGCCAACCACCTGGCCCAACTCGGCTTCTCCCGCTACCAGGGCTCGGTGACCTCGACCAAACTGAAGGTCACCGGCATCGACCTGTTCTCCGCCGGCGAATTCATGGGCGCCGAAGGCACCGAGACCATCACCCTGTCCGATCCGATCGGCGGCGTGTACAAGAAGCTGGTGATCAGGGACGACGTGCTGGTCGGCGCCTGCCTGTACGGCGACACCGCCGACGGCGGCTGGTACTTCCGCCAGATCCGCGAGAACCACAACGTCAGCGAGATCCGCGACCACCTGATGTTCGGCGAGAACGCCATCGGCGACGCCGGCCACCAGGGCCAGAGCAGCACCGCCAACATGCCCGACGACATGGAAGTGTGCGGCTGCAACGGCGTGTGCAAGGGCACCATCGTCAGGGCCATTCAGGAAAACGGCCTGTTCAGCGTCGACGACGTGAAGAAGCACACCAAAGCCGCCAGCTCCTGCGGCTCCTGTGCCGGCCTGGTCGAGCAGATTCTGATCAACACCGTGGGCGGCGCGGCCGACGTCAAGCCGAAGAGTGAGAAAGCCATCTGCGGCTGCAGCGACCTCAACCACGGGCAGATCCGCAAGGCCATCCGCGAAGAGCACCTGACCAGCATCCCGGCGGTCATGACCTTCCTCAACTGGAGCACACCGAACGGCTGCGCCACCTGCCGCCCGGCGCTGAACTACTACCTGATCTCCACCTGGCCGGGCGAAGCCAAGGACGATCCGCAGTCACGCTTTATCAACGAGCGCGCCCACGCCAATATCCAGAAGGACGGCACCTATTCGGTGGTACCGCGGATGTGGGGGGGCGTGACCAACGCCGCCGAGCTGCGCCGCATCGCCGATGTCGCCGACAAGTACAACGTGCCCATGGTCAAGGTCACCGGCGGCCAGCGCATCGACCTGCTGGGGATCAAGAAGGACGACCTGCCCGGCGTGTGGAAGGACCTCGACATGCCGTCCGGGCACGCCTACGGCAAATCCATCCGCACCGTGAAGACCTGTGTCGGCAGCGAATTCTGCCGCTTCGGCACGCAGAACTCGACGCAGATGGGCATCGACCTGGAACACGCGCTGTTCAATATGTGGTCGCCGCACAAGGTCAAGCTGGCGGTCTCCGGCTGCCCGCGCAATTGCGCCGAATCGGGCATCAAGGACGTTGGCATCATCGGCGTCGACTCCGGCTGGGAGCTGTATATCGGCGGCAACGGCGGGATCAAGACCGAAGCCGGCGAGTTCTTCGTCAAGCTCAAAACGGCCGAAGAGGTCATGGAATACAGCCTGGCCTTCCTCCAGCTTTACCGCGAAGAAGCCTTCTACCTCGAGCGCACCGTACATTACATGCAGCGCGTCGGCATGGAGCACATCAAGAAGGCCGTGCTGGAAGATGCCGAACGGCGCAAGGCGCTGCACGCTCGCCTGCTGTTTTCGCTGTCCTTCGAACAGGACCCGTGGAAGGAGCAGCTGGCCAAACCGCAACTGAAGAAAGAATTCGACCGCATCGCCTTGCGCGACCTGGAGGTGCAAGCATGAGCTGGCTGGATATCTGCGCCCTGGAGGAAATCAACCCGCTGGGCTCGCGCATCGTCGCCGGGCCCAAGGGCGACATCGCGATTTTCCGCACCTCGACCGATGAGGTCTTCGCCCTCGACGACCGCTGCCCGCACAAGGGTGGACCGCTGTCCCAGGGTTTGGTCTACGGCAAGCGGGTGGCCTGCCCGCTGCATAACTGGCAGATCGAATTGGAGTCCGGCGAAGCAGTGGCGCCGGACGTCGGTTGCGCGCACCGGCATCAAGCCAAGGTCGAGAACGGCCGGGTGCTGCTGACCCTGAACACCGCCACCGAATGTGCCCGATAGGTCATTGCTAGGCCGCGCCCCGCACGGCGCGGCCTACCCGATTACCGCAGAGAGATGACGCCATGACCCAATCCCATCAGATCACCGCCTCCACCTGCTGCTATTGCGGCGTGGGCTGTGGCGTGCTGATCGAACACGATGACGAGAAGATCCTCGGCGTCCAGGGCGATCCCCAGCACCCGGCCAATTTCGGCAAGCTGTGCAGCAAGGGCTCGACCCTGCACCTGACCGGCGACCTCGACGCCCGCGCGCTCTACCCCGAACTGCGCCTGGGCAAGGGTCTGGCGCGCGCGCGCACGGACTGGGACAGCGCCCTGGATCATGCCGCCAACGTCTTCGCCGAGACCATCCGCGAACACGGCCCCGACAGCGTCGCCTTCTACATCTCCGGCCAGCTGCTGACCGAGGACTACTACGCCTTCAACAAGCTGGCCCGTGCCCTGGTCGGTACCAACAATATCGACAGCAACTCGCGCCTGTGCATGTCCTCGGCCGTGGTCGGCTACAAGCGCAGCCTCGGCGCCGACTCGCCGCCGTGCAACTACGAAGACATCGAACAGAGCGACTGCGTACTGATCGCCGGCAGCAACATGGCCTTCGCCCACCCGGTGCTGTTCCGCCGCCTGGAAGAAGCCAAGGCCAAGCGCCCGGACATGCAGATCATCGTCATCGACCCGCGGCGCACCGACACCTGCGACCTGGCCGACCTGCACCTGCCGATTATTCCGGGCAGCGACGTCGCCCTGTTCCACGGCATCCTGCATATCCTCATGTGGGAAGGCTGGATCGACCGCGCCTATATCGACGCCCACACCGAAGGTTTCGAGGCGCTGAAGACCCTGGTGCGCGATTACAGCCCGCAGATGGTCAGCGAGCTGTGCGGCATCAGCCAGGAAAGCCTGCAGCAATGCGCGCGGATGATCGGCAGCGCGCCGAGCTTTCTCTCGCTGTGGTGCATGGGCCTCAACCAATCGAGCAGCGGCAGCGCCAAGAACAGCGCGCTGATCAACCTGCACCTGGCCACCGGGCAGATCGGCAAGCCCGGCGCCGGCCCCTTTTCCCTGACCGGCCAACCGAATGCCATGGGCGGCCGCGAAACCGGCAGTCTGTCCAACCTGCTGCCCGGCCACCGCGATGCGGCCAATGCCGAGCACCGCGCCGAAGTCGCCCAGCACTGGGGGGTCGACGTTCTGCCGCACAGCACTGGCCTGACCGCCATCGAGCTGTTCGAAGCGGTACGGGTTGGCAAGATCAAGGCCCTGTGGATCGCCTGCACCAATCCGGCGCAATCGCTGCCCGACCAGAACAAGGTGCATGAAGCCCTCGCCGCCTGCCCGTTCGTGGTGGTGCAGGAAGCCTTCTTCACCACCGAGACCTGCCACTACGCCGACCTGCTGCTGCCTGCCGCCAGCTGGGGCGAGAAGGAAGGCACCGTTACCAACTCCGAACGCCGCGTCAGCCATGTACGCCGCGCCGTGCCAGCACCCGCAGAGGCGCGGCCGGATTGGGCGATTACCACGGATTTCGCCCGTCGCTTGGAAAAATTGCTGCGCCCCGGCCTGCCAAGCCTGTTCGACTTTGCCAGCCCAGAAGGACTGTTCGAAGAGTACAAACACCTGACCGCCAAGCGCGATCTCGATCTATCGGGGCTCAGCTACGCGATTCTGGATAACCAAGGTCCCCAGCAATGGCCGTTCCCGGCCGGCGCTACCCAGGGTACGGCGCGCCTTTACGGCGACGGCCGCTTTCCCACTGCCAGCGCACGCGCAAAGTTCCATGCCGACCCCTATCGCGCGCCCAAGGAAAAGCGCGAGACGCGTTACTCGCTGACCCTCAATACCGGGCGCCTGCGCGATCAGTGGCACGGCATGAGCCGCACCGGCACCGCCGCGCGCCTGTTCGGTCATGTCGAGGATGCCGTGCTCAGCCTGCATCCCGACGAATTGCGCCGCCGTCGCTTGCAGAGCGGCGATCTGGTCAAGGTGCGCAGCCGTCGCGGCAGCCTGATAGTGCCGGTACAGGCCGATGATTCGGTGCGTTCCGGCCAGGCCTACCTGCCGATGCATTGGGGCAATCGCTTCCTCAAAGGCTTGGGCACCAATGTGCTGACCCAGCCGGCATTCGACCCGCTGTCGAAACAGCCCGAGCTCAAACATGCCGGCGTCGAGGTGGAGAAGGTCGAACTGCCCTGGACCTTCTTCGCCCTGGTCGAAGGCGAGGTGCAAACGCGCTTCCAGGCCCTGCGCCCATTGTTCGAAGACTTCGCCTACGCCAACCTGACCCTTACCGGGCGCGAGCGCCCCGCTCTGCTGATCCGCGCCGCCTGCGCCGTGCCCCCCGAGCCTGAGCTGCTGGCGCAGATCGATCGCCTGCTCGGCCTGCATGAAGGCCCGGTACTGGCCTATGACGACCCGCGCAAAGCAGTCGGCAAACGTGTACGCATCGAAGAAGGCCGCATCGTCAGCCTGCGCCTGGCCGGTGAAACCATCGCCCGTGACTGGCTGAAAAGCCTGTGGAGCGAAGGCCAGGCCGATGCCGACCTGCACCGCTGGTTACTGGCGCCCCTGTCCACCCCACCGGGCACCGCCAGCGGCAAGATAGCCGGCAAGACCCTGTGCAACTGCCTGAACGTCAGCGAGGCCGCGGTGTGCGCCGGTATCGGCCGCGGCCTCGACCTCGACGGCCTCAAGCAGGAGCTGAAATGCGGCACCAGCTGCGGCTCCTGCGTGCCCGAGATCAAGCGGTTGCTGGCCACCCAGCCTCTAGTAGTGAACGCATAACCGTAGGGTGCGCGGGGTCGCCTAGGCCATGCGCACCAAACCTATGTACCGATGTACCGGTGCGCACGGCGCACCCTACGACGAGGAATTCGAAATGAGTGCAAAAGTCTGGCTGGTAGGGGCAGGGCCGGGTGACCCGGAGCTGTTGACGCTCAAGGCAGTGAAAGCCTTGCGTCAGGCTGAGGTCGTGATGATCGACGACCTGGTCAATCCGGCGGTGCTGGAGCACTGCCCAACCGCACGGATAGTCCCGGTGGGCAAGCGCGGTGGTTGCCGTTCGACACCGCAAGCCTTTATCCATCGCCTGATGCTGCGCTATGCGCGCCAGGGCAAGTGCGTGGTACGCCTGAAGGGCGGCGATCCGTGCATTTTCGGCCGCGGCAGCGAAGAGGTCGACTGGTTGCAGCAGCACGGTATCGAAGTGGAGATGGTCAACGGCATCACCGCCGGCCTGGCCGGCGCCACCAACTGCGGCATCCCCCTGACCCTGCGCGGCGTGGCCCGTGGCGTGACCCTGGTCACCGCCCATACCCAGGACGACAGCACCCTGAACTGGCAAGCCCTGGCCCAGAGCGGCACCACCCTGGTGGTCTATATGGGCGTGGCCAAGCTGGCGGACATCCGCGATAGCCTGCTGGCCGGCGGCATGTGCGCCGACATGCCGGTGGCGATGATCGAAAACGCCTCACTGCCCCACCAGCGCGAATGCCTCAGCTCGCTCGCCTCGATGCACCAGGATGCCCTGGCCTTCCAGCTGAAAAGCCCGGCCATCCTGGTGATCGGCGAAGTCGCCGGCGGACATCAAGTACAAGCCCTGGCCGCGTTTGCCTGAACTCTGCGGAGTTATTCTTGCCCGGCCAGCGCCGGGCTTTTTTCTGGACAAAGAAAAACCCGGCCGAGGCCGGGTTTTTCCTAGCTGCTTAAGACCTGTTACTGGACTTGAGCTTCTACTTGAGCTTCAACACGACGGTTGATGGCACGGCCCGACTCGGTTGCGTTGTCGGCAACCGGCTGAGTTTCGCCATAACCAGCGGCGTTTACCCGCTGACCTTCAACACCGTACTGGTTAACCAGAACTTCACGCACAGCGCTCGCACGCTTTTCGGACAGCTGCTGGTTGTAGGTATCGGTACCGACGGAGTCAGTGTGACCTTCAACGGTGGTGCTGGTCTGCGGGTACTGCTTCATGAAATCAGCCAGGTTCTTGATATCGCCATAGCTTTCTTCTTTGACTTGGGCCTTGTCGAAGTCGAACTTCACGTCCAGCTCAACGCGCACGACCTGGGCTGGTTCTTCAGCAACCGGAGCCGGCTCGGGCATTGGCTCTGGGGCTTGAGCCACAGGAGCGGGAGCTGGCTGGCTGCCGCCGCCGAAGTTCAAGCCGACACCAACGCCTGCCTGCCATTCGGTGTTCTCGGTGTCCAGGCTGTGCAGGACATCGACACCGGCTTTGGCGAAGAACATTTCGCTGAAGTAGTACTTGGCACCGGCACCGACCATGGCGAAGGTAGTCTTGTCATCGCCACGGGTGAAGGTGTTGTCCAGGTCCTGATGGCCGAAACCAGCGGAAACGTATGGACGCAGGCTTTGCGCAGCAGGAGTACCGAAGTGGTACAGCGCTTCGACAGTGCTCAGGTGGCCGTCAATTTGCTCGCGGCCATGGGTCGAACCCGGCAGGGTGTCCTGGGAGCGAATGCTGCGGTACACGCCATGCGACAGGTTCAAGGACACGTCATCAGTCAGGAAGTAACCGATGCTGCCACCGAACAGGTTGCCGTCGGTGACGTCGCGATTGCTCTCCATAAAGGCACGCTTGCCAAAAACTTCCGCTTCAACTGCACCTTGGCCTTGAGCCAGAACGCTTAAGGAAGAAGACGCCAGCACAGAACCAACAACAACGCCCAAAGCGTTTTTAACTTTCATCCGTAAATCTCCATCATGGTGGCCAGTAAATTGTCTAGCAAGACAACCAGCCGGCGATTTTAGCAGAACTGCTCGGGGTGTTAGAGGGGGTATGTATATTTAAGTTTCAATGGTGCCTGAAAATTTTTCGCGCAACCGATCGAGGGCGCGTTTATAGCGCATTTTAGTGGCGCTCAGGCCCATGTGCATGATGTCGGCGATCTCCTGAAACTCCAGCTCTGCGACAAAACGTAGCACCAGAATCTCCCGGTCGATTGGATTGACATGCACCAGCCAACGGTCCAGGCCACCAGGGTCTTCAATTTTAGGCATCTTTTCTTCAGACGCCTCTTCCAATGGATCCAAACTTAGTGCATCCATCAGGCGCCGCTTGCGCCGTTCTTTACGGTATTGGGTAATACATTCGTTATAGGTGATGCTGTACAGCCAAGTTTTAAACTTGGATTTACCCTCGAAGTTCTTCAAACCATAAAGAACCTTGAGCATGACCTCTTGACAAACATCGTCGGCGTCGCGCTCGCTCCCCAAGTAACGGGCGCAGACGTTAAACAAGGTGCGCTGGTAACGCCGCATCAGTTCTTCGTAAGCGCGCGTGACATGAAAGAGTTCATCATGCGCACGCGCCACGAGTTCCTCATCCGAGAGTTCGCGGGGGTCATAGCGCAAGGACATCGGTAGGGCTTTATTCAAAACGAGTCAGGCCGACAGTCGGGACAGAGGCTGCCAACGCCTGATGCATCAGGCGTTGGCTTGGCGGCATAGATTAGCAGGATTGGCGCGTTAGCGACTGCTTACCCGCTGCTCGAGCAGGGTGCGATTAGCCACCGAGACCAACTCGCCAGCATCGGTCAGCAGGACAGTCTTGACCGTGCCTATCTCCTCGATCTGCCCTTCGACCTCACCGATCTGAACCTGTTGTCCAACCTGATACAACTCGCGCACATATATCCCGGCCAGAATCTGCCCGGCTATTTCCCGACTGCCCAACCCCAGCGCCAGTGCCGCAGCCAGGCCTACCGAAATCAGCACAATGGCGATGACGTTGTTCAGCAGGTCGGTCTTGATCTCCAGTTGGCCGATGGCCACCGAAATGCTGATGATGATCACCAGCCCCTGGGCGATACGCCCCAGGCCATGGGCGTAGTCGAGACCAACGCCTTCGGCGGCACCGCGCACCAGCCCGCTGACCAACTGCGCCAGCAACACGCCGGCCAACAGGACCAGAGCGGCACCGAAGACCTTGGGCAGGTACAGCGCGAGCACGTCGAGGGTGGCGGAAACCCGCTCCAGGCCAAGCGACTCAGCCGCCGACACCAGAAAAATCAGCAGTACGAACCAGTAGACGATCTTGCCGATCAAGGTCGATACCGGCACCTGGATACCGCCACGGCCGAGCAGTTTGGTCAGCCCGGTGCCCGCCATCAAGCGATCCAGGCCGATCTTGCCGAGCAACTTGGAGAGCAAGGTGTCGAGCAACTTGGCCACGACGAAACCGAGCAGCACCAGGATCAATGCCACGAACAGGTTCGGGATGAAGCCGGCCACCTTGGTCCAGAGCGCGGTCATCGCGGCTATCAGGCTTTGAGTCCAGGGATCGAGTTCCATTTCAGTCAGCCTTATCAGTAGAACTAGAGGAGTGAACAGATCCTGCGCCGGCGCCGCGGCGGGAGACCGGCGCAACATGGGCCGAGCCGCTATTCAGGGCGATCATCAACGCGCCGAGCCAATGGCCCATGAGCGTGAACAGGTCGCCCGCGCCGACCTGGCGGTTGGCAGTCTTCAATACGCGGTGCAGACAAGCGTCGTCGTCGTGATCGGACGCGCCGGACTTGAGCATATCGCGCAGGGATTCTTCAAATGGATCGTGCATGACGTACCTCACAGGACGTCTCGGCTAGACGAGACCAACTCGGGGCAAGTCACATCAGGCCCAGCGCAAACGGCGTAGCAACCACCACTGCCCCAAGGCAAGCGCCAGCATGATCAAGCAGGCAATAAGGAAGCCATAGGGGTTTTCGGCGCCGGGTATGCCGCCGACATTGATGCCCAGCAGACCGGTGAGAAAGCTCATCGGCAGAAATACTCCGGTAATGATGGCGAAGCGGTACATGATGCGGTTCATCCGCTGATCCATGCGCCGGTTTTCCGCCTCCAGCAGCAGGCTGACCCGCTCACGACTGAGCTCCAGCTCCTCCAGGTAGCGGGTCAGACGATTGTGCAGTTCGTTCCAATAGCCTGGGTCATCGGCGAGGAACCAGGTCTGCTGCTTGCGCGTCAGCTGCGCATAGATTTCACTCTGTGGCGCGAGAAAGCGGCGCAGACCGGCAGCGCGCCGCCGCACGTGCAGCAGCTGTGCGTGATCCGGCACTGCGTGCTCATCGGCATCGACCAGTTCTTCCTGCTCGTCGACCCGCTCGGACAACTCGGCTACCAGGGCATCGACCTTGTCGGTCAGGTAGTCCGCGAGGATCAGGATCAGCTCCGACGACGTTTTCGGCCCACGACCGGCGGCGAGATCGGCGATCAGGTTCTCGGTCGCGCGCAACGGGCGCAGGCGCAAGGAAATAATCCGCCGCGCAGCGGCGAAGATGCGCACCGACACCATGTCCTCCGGCTCTGCGCCGGGGTTGAGATTGACCCCGCGGAGAAACAGCAGCAGCGCCTCATCCGGCAGTGTCAGCAGGCGTGGCCGGGTATTTTCCTCCAGCAGCAGATCGCAGGCGAATTCACTCAAGCCGCTTTCGCGGCGCAGCCAATGCTGGGTCTGCGGGTGACTGCGATCCCAGTGCAACCACAGACTTTCCTGCTCGGCCAGCTCGAGGCCGGCCAACTGCCCTTGAGCGATGGCGCGCGCACCGCCTGCGCCATCCAGGACAAAAGCATGCACCAGGCCCCATTGCGTGTTGTCTTGCTCGTGCATGCCGACTCCTGGCATCACTTATTCCGGCATTTTCAGCGCAGTGGGGGCAATGATGATGCCGTTGTTGTCGGCATACAGGTACTCGCCCGGGCGGAAGGTCACCCCGCCAAAGGTCACGGCCACATTGAGGTCGCCGATGCCGCGCTTGTCGGTCTTCATCGGATGGCTGGCCAACGCCTGGATGCCGAGCTCGGTCTGTGCCAAGACGTCGACGTCGCGCACGCAGCCGTAGATCACCAGGCCTTCCCAACCATTCTTCGCGGCTTTTTCCGCGAGCATGTCGCCGAGCAGGGCACGGCGCATGGAGGCCCCGCCGTCGACCACCATCACCTTGCCCTTGCCCGGCTGCTCGACCTGCTCCTTGACCAGCGAGTTGTCTTCAAAGCACTTGATGGTGACGATTTCGCCGCCGAAGGAGTCACGACCGCCGAAATTGCTGAACATCGGCTCGACCACCTGCACCAGTTCCGGGTAGGCGTCGCACAAATCTGGGGTGATGTAATGCATGGGAAAACTCCTGGTTAACTGGACATTGAGCATCAGTCTTCACGGATCGGTGCCGGCACGCTCACCGTCCTGGATCGCAGGCTATTGCACAGGCCCCGCTCACTCATCGCCTGATCGAACAGCCTGCTGGCCGCACATATTAGCCTATCACCGCTCTGGAGGAACGCCCTCAACCCGCTCAAGCGCGGCTCTTTCGAGCGAGCCTGCGACCTCCCGGGTCTTGTCCAGCCAGCGCGCCACCAGTGGCCACACCTCACGCTGCGCCTCTTTGCTGACCAGCATCTCGACATGGCCGAAATCGCTGGCGAAACCGTTTTCCTTGCCCAGGCAGAGAAATTCGCTGATCGGCGAGCCGAACTGCTCGAGCAACTTGCTGCAGGCCCACGGCGGATCCTGCCGGTCACCCGCTGCCGCTACCGCCAACAGCGGAACCCGCACCTCGGCCAGGCCGGCCCACCAATCGCGCTCGGCATCGCCAAAGCGACCAAACAGGCCATACCAGCGCAAGCTCTCCAGGGCCAGGCCGATCGGCTCATCTTCCGGGCCACGCTTGAACCGCGAGCCGGAAATCACCGAGAAGCGTTTGAGCAGCAGGCGTCCGCCCCACTCCACCGGTGGCACTTTCAGCGGCCAGTAAGTACGACTGATCTGGCTGCCGAACAGCGCCACCGATGCCACTCGATCCTGGTCGAGGTAGTGCCCGCCCAGCGCCCCGACGAGGGTGATACCACCCAGCGAATGGCCGATCCAGTGAGCCGCTTGCGGGTTCTGTTCATGGACGAAGTCGGCAATCGCCGGCAGGTCGTAGCGCACGTAGTCGCTGACGCGGTTGTGCCGGTACGCCTTGTTGCGCGGCGACAGCCCATGCCCGCGCATTTCGGCAATCCACACATCGAAGCCGGCACGTGCCAGGTAAGGACCGAGACCAAGGCCCTTGGGCGAATACCAGAAACGTCGATTGGAAAAACTGCCGTGCAACAAGATCACCGGCGCGCCGCGCTCGGCCGCATGCCCGGCCATGCCCAAACGGGTGAGGGCCAGCCCGACGCTGGCATCGGGGCTGTTGCCGGGCTTGAGGCGATAGACATCCTCACTCAAGTCGCCACGTAGTTCCGCGCTGATCAAGGCGACGGGGAAAAGCTCGCTGCTGCTTTGCATCTGCTTCGCTCTGGTACAACAAATTGCCGGGAGCAATTTTTCACGTCGCTAGCGCCGGCCCGTAGGGTGGTCACCAGGGATGACAAACCACAAAAACGCCAAGAGCGTTTTTGCGCGCAAGCCCCGGAGGGGTGAAGCACATGGATGTGCTGAACACAAAAAAGGGCAGGATTAACCTGCCCTTGAATCAAAAGGTCAACGGTAGATCAGGCTGGCTGACCTTCCGCCAGGAAGAACCAGGTATCCAACACCGAATCCGGGTTCAGCGACACGCTTTCGATGCCCTGCTCCATCAGCCACTTGGCCAGATCGGGGTGATCGGAGGGCCCCTGACCACAGATACCGACGTACTTGCCGGCCTTGTTACAGGCGGCAATGGCATTGGACAGCAGCTTCTTGACCGCCGGATTACGCTCATCGAACAGGTGCGCAACGATGCCAGAGTCGCGATCCAGGCCCAGGGTCAGCTGGGTCAGGTCGTTGGAACCGATCGAGAAGCCGTCGAAGAACTCGAGGAACTCTTCGGCCAGAATCGCGTTGGACGGCAGTTCGCACATCATGATGATGCGCAGCCCGTTCTCGCCGCGCTTGAGGCCATTGCTGGCCAGCAGGTCGATCACCTGACTGGCTTCGCCGAGGGTGCGCACGAAAGGCACCATGATCTCGACGTTGGTCAGGCCCATCTCGTTGCGCACCTTCTTCATCGCCCGGCATTCCAGCTCGAAGCAATCGCGGAAGGATTCGCTGATATAACGCGAGGCGCCACGGAAGCCGAGCATCGGGTTCTCTTCTTCCGGCTCGTAGAGCTTGCCACCGATCAGGTTGGCGTATTCGTTGGACTTGAAGTCGGACAGACGCACGATGACCTTCTTCGGCCAGAAGGCCGCCGCCAGGGTGCTGATGCCCTCGACCAGCTTCTCGACGTAGAAGCCGACCGGATCGTCGTAACCGGCGATGCGCTTCTCGACGCTGTCTTGGATTTCCGGCGGCAGGCCGGCGAAATTCAGCAGCGCCTTGGGGTGCACGCCGATCATGCGGTTGATGATGAATTCCAGGCGGGCCAGGCCCACGCCGGCGTTCGGCAGTTGGGCGAAGTCGAAGGCGCGATCGGGGTTGCCGACGTTCATCATGATCTTGAACGGCAGGTCGGGCATGGCGTCCACGGAGTTTGTACGGACATCGAAGCCCAGCTCGCCCTCGAAGATGAAGCCGGTGTCGCCCTCGGCGCAGGACACAGTCACACCCTGGCCATCTTTCAGTACGTGGGTGGCATTGCCACAGCCAACCACCGCCGGGACACCCAGCTCGCGCGCGATGATCGCCGCGTGGCAGGTGCGCCCGCCCCGGTTGGTGACAATGGCACTGGCGCGCTTCATGACCGGCTCCCAGTCCGGGTCGGTCATATCGGAAACCAGCACGTCGCCTGGTTGTACCTTGTCCATTTCGGAGATGTCATTGATTACCCGCACCTTGCCGGCGCCGATCTTCTGGCCGATCGCCCGACCCTCGACCAGAATGGTGCCGGTTTCCTTGAGCAGGTAGCGCTCCATTACATTGACATTGGTGCGGCTTCTCACCGTCTCCGGGCGGGCCTGGACGACATACAGCTTGCCGTCATCGCCGTCTTTGGCCCATTCGATGTCCATCGGCCGGCCGTAGTGCTTCTCGATGATCATGGCCTGCTTGGCCAGCTCGCTGACCTCAGCGTCGGTCAGACAGAAGCGCGCGCGCTCGGCGCGGTCGACATCGACCACCTTGACCGACTTGCCGGCCTTGGCTTCGTCGCCGTAGATCATCTTGATCGCCTTGCTGCCCAGGTTGCGACGCAGGATCGCCGGGCGTCCGGCCTCGAGGGTCTGCTTGTGCACGTAGAATTCGTCGGGGTTGACCGCCCCCTGCACCACGGTTTCGCCGAGGCCGTAGGCGCCAGTGATGAACACCACATCGCGAAAACCGGATTCGGTGTCAAGGGTGAACATGACCCCGGCGGTGCCGGTTTCCGAACGCACCATGCGCTGCACGCCGGCAGACAGGGCCACCAGCTTGTGGTCGAAGCCCTGATGCACGCGGTAGGAGATGGCACGGTCGTTGAACAGCGAGGCAAACACTTCCTTGGCCGCACGGATCACGTTGTCCACGCCGCGAATGTTCAAGAAGGTTTCTTGCTGGCCGGCGAAGGAAGCATCCGGCAGGTCTTCGGCGGTGGCCGAGGAGCGCACGGCAACGGCCATATGCTCATTGCCGTCAGCCATGGCGGCGAAGGCGGTGCGAATTTGCGCATCCAGTTCGGCCGGGAAAGGCGCGTCCATCACCCACTGGCGGATCTGCGCCCCGGTCTTGGCCAGAGCGTTGACGTCGTCAACATCGAGGGCATCCAGCGCCGCATGGATCTGCGCATTCAGGCCGCTCTGCTCGAGAAAGTCGCGGTAGGCCTGGGCGGTAGTGGCGAAACCACCGGGGACCGATACACCGGCGCCGGCAAGGTTGCTGATCATCTCGCCCAGGGAGGCGTTCTTGCCCCCTACGTGCTCAACATCGTGATTGCCGAGCTTATCGAGGGAAACTACGTACTCTACCAAGGTGATCTCTCCACTAAAATGTTGGAAAAGCTCAGAACCAGTTCAAGGCCTGCTGCGCGTCGGCCTTGCTGCGTTAAAAACAGGCTCGGAATACTCATTTACAGCCGTAAACTCCGCTTGACTCGCTGCGCTCGCCCTTCGGGCCAGCCGCTGGCTGTTACTTCGCTGCGCTCGTGTCTCGCCTGCTTTTGCCTTGCATGGCTCTAGCTCACGAGCCCTTGAACAGGCTCTCTAGGGCTGGGAAGCGCGGCGGACACGTCCGCACGATTGTGGCCTAGCCCTGGAAAATAAGTAACAATGCAGCCCATTCAGGCCTGCCAAAACGGGCCCCATAATAGCCAAGAATCGTCCTCAACTTAAGGCCCAGGGTACAAATGAAACGAAGCGCATTTTTCATCTCCGACGGCACCGGCATCACGGCCGAAACCCTGGGTCAGAGCTTATTGGCGCAGTTCGAAACCATCAACTTCACCAAGCTCACGCGACCCTACATCGACAGCGTGGAAAAAGCGCGCGCAATGGTACAACAAATCAACACTGCTGCCGAGAATGACGATGCGCGACCCATCATTTTCGACACCATCGTCAACCAGGAAATACGCGAGGTTCTAGCCGAATCCGACGGTTTCATGATCGACATCTTCTCGAGCTTCCTTGCCCCCCTGGAGCAGGAACTGAGCTCGCATTCGTCCTACTCGGTCGGCAAGTCCCACTCCATCGGGCACAACTCCAATTACATGGAGCGGATCGAGGCGGTGAACTTCGCCTTGGACAACGACGACGGCGCCCGCACGCACTATTACGACAAAGCCGACCTGATCCTGGTCGGCGTTTCCCGCTGCGGCAAGACACCCACTTGCCTGTATATGGCCATGCAATACGGAATTCGTGCCGCAAATTATCCATTGACCGAAGATGACATGGAACGCCTGCAGC
>NZ_JBFIIG010000028.1:0-35256 GCF_041601375.1 Pseudomonas sp.
CCCCGGCAAGCAGCTGCTTGGGCAGCACCAACCGGAGCATTGCAGCCGCGTGGAAATTGGCAGCCGTTAGGCTCTTTTTACAGGGTGGAAGGGCTTTGGCGACTTGACCGCGATCAGCTTTGCGCTCCAGGCATGCAGATGGCGCTGAGCGGAGGCTGGCTCGCGCCCAGCGCCTGGGTCCTCGAATAGAGGTTCATATCGGCCAGGCTGGCGGCTGCAGACAAATGCTGGCCGTAGGAGCGGCCGGGCGGTGTTCCGCTTCAGCCGCGAAGCTTTGGCTGTGCCCCAAAGAATTCGCGGCTAAAGCCGCTCCTACAGAAAACGTCATAACCCATAAAATCAATTAGATATGGATTGAACAACGAGTTATTTCTAGTTTGATAAGTGCGGCCGGGCTGTGTGCCAGGCCGGGAGCAACAGGCTACGGCTGCTTGGTCGATTCCGGCTGCTGCGGTGCAGCGTCGCTGCCCATTGATTTGCGAAAGCCGCCGATTGCCCCGCCGATGTCGGAGCCTAGGCTGCGCAGGCGTTTGCTGCCGAACAGCATGACCACGATCAGCAGAACGATCAGAAGTTGCCAGATGCTGATACCCATGGGATTTCCTCTTATGCGAATGATGGCAAAGGTTGACGGCCAGGACTCAATGCTGCGTGGCGGCGGCCTGCTGCAGCACGTTCTGGTCGATCTGCTCGAAGCGTAACACCTGGGCGCCGTGGATGGCGGCCAGTTTGCCGGCCGCCTGTTCATCGGCGAACGAGGCCAGCACCGCGCCCATGGCGCCCTTCAACCCGCTGTCGCCGAGGCCGACCACATAGAAGGCGCTGGTGGCATCGATCAGGTGGCTGTCGTCGGGCTTGGCCCAGTCGCTACGGCCCATGTCGTGCACGTAGAGCTTGGCATCGCCGATTCGGTTTTCCGGTTGCAGCCACCAACCGAGCATCTCGGCGGCGGAACAGAATTTCTTCACCCCGGCTTTATCCAGCGCCTGGCCCTTGGGCCCGGGGAAATCGGTGATGATCATGCCGCACACATGGCACTCGTCGGTGTCGTGAAAGGCCACCGGGGCCAGGCTTTTCTGCTCGGCTTCGGGCTCGCTGCAGGCCAGCAGTCCCAGGCCGATCAATAGCGCCAGCAGGGTCCGCGTGGTGAACTGGCAAATAGTCTTTATCACTGTTTTCTCCCTAGCTGGGATGCCGCGAGCGGCTCCCAAATCATCAAGGCCTTTGCGGCATAGGCACTTTCGCGTTACTTGAAACCAATCGCGTAGGGTGCGCCGTGCGCACCAGGACAAACGCCGCTACGCGCAGCGCCCCCTACAGAGGCACGGTGCAGGCAAAAAATCAGGTCGGCCGGCGCAGGAATACCCAATAGGCCAACAGCAGCGGCGCGCCAACCCACAGCAGCAGGCACAGCCACAGCAGCGGGCCGTCGATGGGCAGGTCGCCGCCCAAGGCCATCACGCCGACCGCGCTGCCGCTGCCCTCGAAGCCGGACAGGTTGATCAGCCGGTAGACGTCGGCCGGATTGAGCAGCAGCAGCCAGGGCAGCAGATCCGGGTTGAACTTGCCTTCGCTCAGCACCAGCAGCGCCAGCAAGGCCAGATCGAACACCAGCACGAAGAGGAACCACACGCCCAGGGCCAGCCCGGCGGCGCTGGATTTTTCACTGACCTTGCTGCTCAGCACATAGGCCAGGGCCAGGAACACCCAGCCCAGCAGCGTGCTGGACAGCATGAAGCGGCCGAAGGCCCAGGCCAGCAGGCCCAACTCGATATCCTCGACCAGTACGGCGATGGCCAGGGCCGCGCAGCCGAAACCGATCAGGGTGGCCAGCGCCAGGATCAGGCCGTGGCCGACGAATTTGCCCAGCAGCAACTGACCGCGGCCCAGGGGGTAAGTCAGCAACAACATCAAAGTGCCGCCCTCGTCCTCGCCGACGATGGCGTCGTAGGCCAGCAGCAGCGCGATCAGCGGCACCAGAAAGGTGGCCAGGCTGGCCAGGCTGGCGATGGTCGCCGGGATCGAAGTGAAGCCCAGTTGCCCCGACGCCGCCGCGCCGAGCCAGGCGATGCCCACCGCCAGCACCGCGAACAACAGGCTGATGGCGAGCAACCAGCGGTTGCGCAGGCCGTCGCTGAGTTCCTTGCGGGCGATATTCCAGATCTGCGTCATGCTGCACCCTCCCCGGCCCGAGTGCTCCGGGCCCGGTCCATGTAATGCCGGTACAGATCCTCCAGCGAAGGCTGGTGGATGTCGATGTCCTGCGCCCCGCCCTCGCCGAGCAACTGGCGCAGCAGGCCGAGCTTGTGGCCGTTGATAGCGACCACTTCGACGCCATCGACGCCGACCGAGCGGGCTTGATGCCCGTCGGCATGCCAGCGCTGCAACAACTGCGCGCTCTGTTTCAGCCCACTGGCGCGGATAAGCGCCGGCAGACCGGCGTCTTCGCGCAGTCTGGCCAGACTGCCGACCGCCTGCAGACGACCATGGGCGAGAATCGCCGCGCGATTGATATGCGCCTCGACCCCCGGCAACACATGCGAGCAGAGGATGATGCTGGTGCCCTGCTGGCGCAGACGGTCGACCAACTGGTAGAGATCCTGGGTGGCGATGGGGTCGAGGCCGACCGTGGGTTCGTCGAGCAGCAACAGGCGCGGCGCGCCGAGCAATGCCTGGGCCAGGCCGAGACGCTGACGCATGCCCTTGGAATAGGTCTTGACCCGCCGATCCCTGGCATCGGCCAGGCCGACCTGCTCCAGCAGTGCGTCCACCTGGGTCAGTGCGGCGCCCTTGAGCCGGGCGAAATGGCGCAGCGTCTCGCGGCCGCTGAGCTGTGCATAGAAGGTCACGTTCTCCGGCAGATAGCCGAGCTGACGGCGCACTACCGAGTCGTTCGGACTGCGCCCGAGCACCTGCACCCGGCCTCTGCTTGCCTGCAGCAGGCCGAGAATCAGTTTCATGCTGGTGGTCTTGCCGGCGCCGTTATGGCCGAACAGGCCGAGTACTTCGCCTTCGCCCAGGCACAGGTTCAAGTCGTGCAGCACGGTCATGCTGCCGTACTGCTGGCTGACGCCTTCGATTTCGACGGCATTCATGGCGTTGGCTCCTGGCGGGTTGGCAGCAGATCGGTGGTCGGCAGTTGCATCAGCGGGTGGCTGTCCTGCACGCCAGGGGATTTCATCACCGGGAAGGCGCGCTGCACCCAGCGCAGCAGTTCGATGCCCGGGCTGTTCATCAACAGACGCACCTGCGGGTACAGCCACAGCAGGCGGTCGACGTTGTCGTTGGGTTCGTAGGCGACATCGCCCAGGCCGTCGTCGTTGCGGTCCCAGCCGAGGTAGTCGCTCCAGTAGTTGCCGCGCCCCTCCACCGACCATTCCTGAGTACGCACCGCGACATACTTGACCTGCTGCTGGTTGTCGACGAAGGCGTTGCCGGCGATACGGTTGTCCTCGGAGCCGGCGGTCAGGTGAATACCCAAAGCGCTGCCTTGAAAATGGTTGTGCTCGATGCTGTTGAACAGCGAGTTGTAGATGAACAGCGCCTTGCCCTCGGCACCGGCAATCATGCTGTCGCCGGTCGAGTCGCTACCGCTGCGCACATCGCTGACGAAATTGTCGCGCAGGGTGGAATAGGTGATGTAGTTCATCAGGATCCCGTAGTTCTCGTCCTGTTCGGAGCGATTGCCGATCACCGTCAGCTTGCGGCTCTGCATCAGGGCATAGCCGGTGCGGGTGCGGCGGGTGACGTTGCCGAGCACCTGATTGTCGTTGGAGAACATGTAGTGCACGCCGTAGCGCAGGTCTTCCAGGGTATTGCCCTCGAGCAGGTTGCCGTTCGAGGTGTCGATATAGATGCCGTCGCGGGCATCGCGCACCTGGTTGCCGATGACCTTGGCGCCGCGCACCGCATACAGGTGAATGCCATTGCCGCGATCCTGCGAGCGGATGCTCGGATCGCCCTGGATGCTGTTGCCGATCAGGCTGACATCCGCCGTGCCGTCGACCCAGATGCCGAAGCCGGGGCCCTGCATGCGGTTGTCCTTGATCAGCGCACCACGCGCCTTGGGCTGGATGAACACGGCGGCGTTCATGGCGGTCAGGTCGCGGCCCCAGTCGAGCAGCGTGCAGCCCTCGATGGTCACCTCGGGGGCACTGATGATCAGACCGTTGCCCTGCCCCTGGCCCTGCAACACGGCGCCCGGTTCGCAGCGGATGTGCATCGGCTGATCGACGCTGAACGAGCCTTGATACTCGCCGGCGGGCAGCCGCCAGCGATTGTCGCCATCGGCCTGCAGCGGCAGCGAGGTGATGGGTTGCGGCGCCGCCTGGGCGGCGCCGCAGAGAATAAGCAGCAATAGCGCTGTGACGCGAAGCCATGCCATTGCCTGGGTGTTTAACACTGCATTTCTACCTTGAGTCATTTAGCCGTAGGGACGCCAAGCGCCCCAGGCGGGGCTCCCACACGGACGGTTCGACGTCTCGACGTGGGAGCCATCTTGCGGAGCTGCGCGGTTACGCCGGCTTGACCATCATGCGGCCGACCATTTCCATGTGCAGGGCGTGGCAGAACCAGCTGCAGTAGTACCAGTGCAGGCCCGGCTTGTCGGCGATGAAGGTGATCGACGAGGTCTGCTGCGGGCTGATTTCCATGCTCACACCATGGTTGACCATGACGAAACCGTGGGATACGTCCTCGATCTGGTCGATGTTGGTGATGGTCACGGTGACTTCATCGCCCTGGTTGACGTTGAACTCGGTCAGGCCGTAGGACGGCGCCATCGAGGTCATGTACACCCGCACCTTGTTGCCCTCGCGGATGACCTTGTTGTCGGTCTCCAGGTTGATGCCGTCTTTCTTCGCCCGCGCCACGGTGGGAGCGAAAAACGGGTCGTTGCGATCCCAGATCTTCTTGGTCTTGACCTGATCACGACGCGCCATGGTGCAGTCGTGCGGCTCGGCGAAGGTCGGGCCGTCGTGCACCAGCTTCATTTCCTCGCCGGAAATGTCGATCAGTTGATCGTTCTCCGGGTGCAGCGGGCCGACCTGCAGGAAGCGGTCCTTGGAGAACTTGCACAGGGCGACCAGCCACTTGCCATCGGCTTCGCTGGTTTCGCACAGCGAGGCGTGGAGGTGACCCGGCTGGTACTGCACGTCCAGCTTCTGCTTGATGTAGTTGACCTTCTCGCCCTTATAGGCGCGCACCGCGTCGGCCATGCTCCACTTGACCACCTGGCTGTCGATGAACAGCGTGGTGTAGGCGTTGCCGCGGCCGTCGAAGGTGGTGTGCAGCGGGCCGAGACCCAGCTCCGGTTCGGCGACGATGGTGTCGCGCGGATCCTTGAGCTTGTCGGCGAACAGGTCGTCGAGCTTGGCGATTTCGATCATCGACACGGTGGGCGACAGCTTGCCGTTGGCGATGAAGTACTTGCCGTCGGATGAGGTATTGAGACCGTGCGGGTTCTTCGGCACCGGGATGTAGCGGGTGAACTCGCTGTTCTTGTCGCCTTTCTTGCGCCCGTCGAGTACCGGCACCTTGGAGTCGCCCAGGGTGATGAACTTGCCGGCCTTGACCGCCGCTTCGGCGCGCTCGATGTTGAACACCACCACCCAGTCACGCTCGTTGCGCATCATGCCGCCGAGATCGTAGGCCTTCTCGGAGTTGTAGCAGGTGGCCGCGGTATAACGGCCGGTGTAGTCGGCGTCGGTGTTGTCGAGGTTGCCGTCGACGATGATCTGGAAGGCCATCTCCATCTTCTCGGCGTCGATGACGTTGTATAGGGTGTAGCTGTTTTCATCCTGCAGATCGAAGATCTTGCCATCGTTGGGATGGGGGATGACGAACTCGGCGTTGGCGTACACGTACTTGGTGTACGGCACCTTCTGCAGGCGCAGACCGTGGATGGCCTGGACGTTGGGCACGGTCAGCATCTTGTCGCACTTCATGATATCCAGACGGATACGCGCGACCCGGCTGTTGGCCTTGTCGTTGATGAACACATACTTGCCGTCGTACTTGCCTTCGACCATGGAGATGTGCGGGTGGTGGCAGTCGCCGTTGAGGAACTTGGCGCTATCGCCCATGATGGCGCGGCTTTCGTTGGTCAGCCCCCAACCGGTGGCCGAGTCGACGTTGAACACCGGGATGCGCATCAGTTCGCGCATGGACGGAATGCCCAGCACGCGCACTTCGCCCTGGTGGCCACCGCTCCAGAAGCCGATGTAATCGTCCAGTTCGCCCGGCGCGACATGGTATTTCTGTTGCGAGTCCTTGACCGCCGCCGCCCAGGACTCGCGGGTCATCACCGCGCTGCCCAAGGCCGTCGCGCCGACCAGCGCCGCGCCCGTCATGGCGCTGGCACCCAGGAAGCCGCGGCGGCTCAAGCCAGCCTTTTCCTGTATTTGCGCCTGCTCTTTGCCATCGATTGCGGGCGTGTTCTTCGGTTCTTTATCGCTCACAGGTTCTGCTCCTTGACTAGATAAATACGGCTGCGCTCACGCGCTTATAGGGCTCGCTCAGGGACTACTTGCACTACGGGTATCAACTGGGCACTGACAGGCGCCTTCTTGCTGCGTTTCTTCTGCTTGAGAATCAGCGGCGGGCACTTGTCCTCGTTGTGGTAGGTCATCTGGCAATCGAGGCAGTAGTGGCACTCGTTGGCATTGATATGGCCGTCGGGATGGATCGCCTGGATCTCGCATTCCTTGGCACACAGCTGGCAGGGGTTGCCGCATTCCTTGCGCCGCTTGAGCCAGTCGAACAGACGGAACTTGCTCGGAATGGCCAGCGCCGCGCCCAGCGGGCAGACATAGCGGCAGTAGACCTTGCGGGTGAAGATGTTGATCACCAGGAGCAGCACCGCATAGAGCACGAACCACCACTGACGATCGAACTTGAGGGTGATGGCGGTCTTGAACGGTTCCACTTCGGCGAAGCGCTCGGCGGTGGCCAGCGACTCCAGGGAGAGGCCGAACAGCAGCAGGAGAATGATGTACTTGATCGCCCAGAGCCGCTCATGCAGCGCGAAGGGCAGCTCGTACTGGGGGATTTTCAGTTTGCGTGCGGCCTCGTTGATCAGCTCCTGCAGGGCGCCGAACGGGCACAGCCAGCCGCAGAACACGCCGCGGCCCCAGAGCAGGATGCTGGCGGCGGTGAAGGTCCAGATAATGAAGATGATCGGGTCGGTGAGGAACAGCTCCCAGCGGAAATCCTGCACCAGGGCGTGGACGAAGGTCAGCACGTTGACCACCGACAACTGGCCCAGGGCATACCAGCCGATGAACACCACGGTGAAGATCAGGTAGCCACGGCGCAGCCAGTGGAGGAAATGCGGGCGCTGGGTGAACTTGTCCTGTAGGAACAGGATCACCGTGAGCAGCAGCAACGCCAGACTGATCACGCCGATCTGGAAGCTTTTCTGGTACCAGATATTCAGCCACAGTGGTCGATTGGCTTCTTCGACGGCAGCCAGCTCGGCGGCAGTCGGCTGCGGCCGCTCGAGGTATTCCTCGGGCATCTGATAGGGCAGTTCGAAGCTGCTGAAGATGCCGCTGATCGGTCCGGTCTGCCGCTTCACCAGCAGTTCGAGGGACCAGGGCGAGCCCGGATCGAAGCCGGACGGCTCGCGCACGATAAAGATCGCCATCTCCTTGAAATCCGGCATGCCCTCGGCATAGACATCGCTCAGACGTTCGAAATCGCGGTCATGGAAGCTGATGGTTTCGCCGAACTGACGCAACTGCACCCGGTCGAAGATGCCGCCGCGCACGTAGCCCGACCCCTTGAACGAGTACTCGCCGCTGCCCAGTACGGCAATCGCCTGTTCGCCGGGCTTGAGCGTGTCCATGAGGAAGCGGTACTGGTTGTCGCCGAGCAGGTTGCGGCCGATGGTCGGCGCATTCAGGTGCGTGGTGTAGAGGTCGATGAAGGTATCGTCGACCTGCTCGGGCGCGGCCTCCTCGAAGCCTTCGGCTTCGCTGCCCTTGAAGGCCTCGTCGACCTGGCCACGGGTCAGGTGCAGGCGGCGGATGGCGCCGTTGCCGGTGAGCAGGGCCCAGTCGGCGGGCTGATAGAGATCCTCGCGCACCGTGGCCGGCTTCTGCGCCAGGCCGGCAGCCTCTTCGACCAGACCGAGCGACACCGCCACCTTGTACGCGGCGCGCATCACCACCTCGTTGACCACCATCACCGTCACGGTGGCGCCGGTGACCGCATCGACGGTGACCGCATCCGGGTCGCCGGAGCGGCCGACCACCACCCGCTGGTTGACCTTGATGCCCTGGTACTTGGCGTTGAAGGCGTGCAGCTTGGCTTCGGGGATGCCGATCAGCAGGATCGGTTCGTGGTGCTCGAGCACATAGGCGTCCTGAATCACGCCCGCGGTGTCGAGGATCACCTGCATGTTGATCGGCTTGCCGGAATAGGCCGGAATATCGACTACATCCAGGCTCTGGAACACATAGCCGAGCACCTCGTCGCCACTCGACAGGGTGCGCACCTTGAATTCGCCTTGCGGCGCGGAAACGCTGTCAGCCTTGGGGAAAACCAGATCGATGCGTTGTTGCTCGATGTCGCCGTAAGGCTTGGCCTGCACGCCCTGTGCGGCGGTGAACAGCAGCCCCAGCAGGATCAGCAACCCAGCCGTCCATGTACGCAGGACGCGGGGTATTGACGACTGGTTGTAGGTCATGGGCGGTTCGGCTTTTGTGGCTGGATCATGCAAGCATGGTAGGGAGCCCAGCGCGCCCTGCCCTTGACCGTAATCAAGTTGCGACAAACCGCCGCGGCGCCGCTCAACGACGGGCCTGATCACCCGTAGGGTGGGTTAGCGGCGCAAGGCATGGATGTCGGGGGCACCGCGTAGTGCGGGCGCCGCGTAACCCACCAATGCGATGGCCCGGTCGGCCTCAACGGTGGGTTACGGCGCCATCAAGTCTGCAGCAGTCGTGTATGCGCCTGCTCGCCTGGCGGCTTTCACCCGCCTACGGCGCGCAGGCGTTGGGCTTCGCAGGCTCGGCCAAGGTGGTCCGGCCCAACCTACACAACGTCCGGTTAGTGACCGTACGGGGTCAGATAGGCTGCCGTGGCGCCGCGCTGCGCTTCGCTGGCCTTGAGCTCCATGCGCGCGATGCTGCGCAGATGCACCTGATCCGGGCCGTCGGCGAAGCGCAGCGCACGGCCGGTGGTCCACATATCGGCCAGCGGCGTGTCCGGAGTCAGGCCCATGGCCCCGTAGACCTGCATGGCACGGTCGACCACGCGGGTGTGCATGCCCGGCACCAACGCCTTGATCATGGCGATTTCCTTGCGCGCGGCCTTGGCGCCGACTTCGTCGATCATCCAGGCGGTCTTGAGCACCAACAGCCGCGCCTGTTCGATCTCGATGCGCGACTCGGCGATCCAGTCGCCGATATTGGCGTACTGGTGCAGGTACTTGCCGAAAGCCTTGCGCTCCTGGCAGCGCTCGACCATCAGCTCCAGGGCCAGCTCGGCCATGCCGATCGAGCGCATGCAGTGATGCACGCGCCCGGGACCGAGGCGCGCCTGGGCCATCATGAAGCCCGCACCCTCCTCGCCCAGCAGGTTGCCGACCGGCACCCGCACGTTGCGCAGCAGCAGCTCGCTGTGGCCTTCCGGGGCGACGTGGTTCATCACCGGAATATTGCGCAGCAGCTCGACGCCGGGCGTATCGAACGGCACCAGGATCATGCTCTGCTGCTGGTGGGCGTCGGCCTCCGGGTCGGTCTTGCCCATGACGATCAGCAGCTTGCAGTCGGGGTGCGAAGCGTTGGTGATGAACCACTTGCGCCCGTTGATCACGTACTGGTCGCCGTCGCGGCGGATCAGGGTCCGGATGTTGCTGGCATCCGATGAGGGCACATCCGGCTCGGTCATGGCGAAGGCCGAACGGATCTCGCCGTCGAGCAGTGGCAGCAGCCAGCGCGCACGTTGCTCGGGGCTGGCGAACAGGTGCAGCAGCTCCATGTTGCCGGTGTCCGGCGCGTTGCAGTTGAACACCTCGGAGGCCCAGGACACGCGGCCCATGATCTCCGCCAGCGGGGCATATTCCAGGTTGCTCAGGCGGGTCCCAGGCTCGTCCGCACCCAGCGCCGGCAGGAACAGGTTCCACAAGCCTTCGTCGCGCGCCAGGGCCTTGAGGTCGGCCATGAACGGCACCGGAAACTGCCCCGCAGCCACCGCCGCCTGCCAGGCACCGATGCGCGGCACTATGTGAGCGTCCATGAAAGTGCGCAGCTGCTGACGCAGTGCTTCGGTGCGGGGGTTGTAGGCAAAGTGCATGGCGAACCTCGTATCGATCATGGGGTTGAGGCTTTACGGTAGGCCGCCACCGGGGCAAAACCCAGGATATCCATCGACCTGAATCGGCGCCCAATCACGCCCGCCCGGCCGCCGCCGAATCTTGACCGGGATCATCACAGGCCGCGGCAAAGCTGCTAGCAGCAACCTCAGATTTAGGTAGAGTGGATGACGCTGTTTTCATCCACCACCGTCACCGCCATTGGTGGATGGGTGGAGCGTCATCCACCCTACAACAGCACGCCGGGTAGATTCCGGATGCGCTGCGGAGCGCTCTTGCAGGTGCCACGGCACCCTAGCAGCCGCGTCGGCCGCAATATCCCTACCAATGGATATAGAACATCGCCTTGGCCAGCAGGACGATGCCGAGCATCTGCCCCAGCACGGCCCAGTGCAGCTTGCGGTACAGGCTCGGGCTCATGCGTCCGGACCTGAGTAGCATGGCGACCAGGCCGAAGCTGAAGAACAGGCTGACGGCCAACACGATCTTCAGGCTGAGCAAGGTGGCGAAACTGCTGGCTAAGGGCTCGCTCAGGGCCTGACGGTGCTGCCAGGCCAGGCCGAAACCGGCGCCATAGACCAGCAGCACCACCCAGTGCAGCACCGTGCGCGTGCGCCGGCCGAGCGCCTGCTCCAGTTCGGCCACCGCACCAGGAGCGAGCTGCGGCTTGACCTGGGCGAGGATGATCACCTCGAAGAACAGCGTGCCGATAAAGGCAATGGCCGCCAGCAGGTGCACGACATGCAGCAGTGAATAGCTCATCACAGATTCCTAGCGAGCCCGTCTCGAAATGATCGTTTCCCGGCCTGAGCTAATTGGTATTTGCAGGAAGGTTGGCGCCCCTCACACCGTACGCGAGAAGCGGCCCTTCTGCGCGGCGCCGAGGTAGGCGTCGAAGGCCATGGCCACGCTGCGCATCATCAGGTGCCCCTGTGGCAGCAGCACCAGGGCGTCGTCGTGGATTTCCACCAGACGATCCGCCACATGCTCCTCGAGGGCCGCCAGGGAATCGGCGAAGTAGTCCTTGAAGTCAATACCGTGGCGCGCCTCGACAGTGGCGAAGTCGACCCGGCCATGGCACATCAGGGCGCTGATCACCTCGCGGCGCAGCAGGTCGTCGGCGTTCAGGCTGTAGCCGCGATGCACCGGCAGCAGCCCCTGATCGAGGCGCGCATAGTACTGCGAGAGCTCCTTGACGCTCTGGCTGTAGCTGTCGCCCACGTTGCCGATCGAGGACACGCCGAGGCCGATCAGGTCGCAATCGGCATGGGTGGAATAACCCTGAAAATTACGCTGCAGGGTGCCGTTGGCGCGGGCCAGGGCCAGTTCGTCGTCCGGCAGGGCGAAATGGTCCATGCCGATATACACGTAGCCGGCGGCGGTCAGGCGCTTGATGGTCAGCTCCAGCAGCTCCAGCTTGCGTTCCGGCGGCGGCATGTCCTCGCGGCGGATCAGGCGTTGCGCGCGCACCATTTCCGGCAGATGGGCATAGCTGTAGGCGGCGATTCGATCCGGGCGCAGGGCGATGATCTTGCTCAGGGTGACGTCGAAACTGGCCACCGTCTGCAGCGGCAGGCCATAGATCAGGTCGACGCTGACCGACTTGAAGCGCGCCTCGCGCGCGGCAGCGACCAGGGCATAGACCTGCTCCTCGCTCTGCACCCGGTTGACCGCCGCTTGCACCTGCGCATCGAAGTCCTGCACGCCGAAGCTCAGGCGGTTGAAGCCGAGCCCACGCAACTGCTGGATCTGTTCGGTGCTGATGGTGCGCGGGTCGACCTCGATGGAGAACTCGTGGTCGTCGCTGTCATCCATGTTGAACGCCTGGTGCAAGGTGGCCATCAGGTCGGCCAGTTGCTCGCTGGTCAGGTAGGTCGGTGTGCCGCCGCCCAGGTGCAACTGGGTGAGCTTGCGCGTGTTGTCGAACAACGCCGCCTGCATGGCGATCTCGCGTTTGAGATAGGTCAGGTACTCCACCGCGCGGTGGGTCTTCTGGGTGATGATCTTGTTGCAGGCGCAGTAGTAGCAAAGGCTCTGGCAAAACGGGATATGGATATACAGCGACAACGGCTTGGGCGCGACCGCCTGATTGCTCGCGGCAACGGCGCTCTGATAATCGTCCATGGCAAACGCCTGGTGGAACTGCGGCGCGGTGGGATAGGAGGTATAGCGCGGCCCCGGGCGATCGTACTTCTCGACCAGTGCGCGATTGAAGTTCAGCGATTGGTCCATGTTCGACCACCTCGTAGCATGAATGGGAAGACCGCGACTGCGCCTGGCGCAGCGCCCTGCCCGCTGTTGGAGCCGGCAATAATGCCGCGATTGTACGGAGCGGCGCAGGCGGCGCACCTGACGAGGGTCAATTCTCACGCACATCCGGTTCCCACAAAGTGCCTTGTATCGCTCTTGCCAGGTGGAGCGGGACGCCCAGGCATAGCGGCGCGAACCCCAATGGGCAAAAATCACTGATGCTGGAAGCCCAACTATAGACGCCGGGCTTACAGGCCCCGCCCCAATCTGTGGCATAGCGCTATAGATGTCGGTTTGGCGATCAATGATCACGCAACTCGAAATGCGGGAACAGTTGCTCCAGGCGCTGCCACAATTCGCCCGCCTCCTTCGGCGCCACGGTCATGGGCAAGTCCGCGTCGAGCATGCGCGCGCTGCGCACCAGCTGCACGGCGAAGCGTTCGACGCCGAAGGCCCGCAGGCGCTGGCCGATGCGCCAGAGCTTTTCCACATCCAACAGGTGCCAATGCACCGTGGTGCGGCATTCGTAGTCCACGCCGCTGGCCAGCAGGTGTTCCAGGCTGCGCCAGTTGGCCTTGCCGCTGCCGCTGACCCCAGTGATCAGTTCGGCATCCTCGGCCAGGGCCTTGATGTCGAAGCCGACCCAGTCCGCCGCCTTGAGCGCCCAGGCGAAGGTCCAGGGCTTGATCCCGGCGCTGTGCAGGCCGACGCGATAACCCAGCTGCCGCACCTGCTCCATCGCCGGCACCAGGCCACCCTGCAAGGTCGCCTCGCCGCCACTGAAGACCACCGCCTGCAGCAGGCCCTGACGCCGCAGAAGGAATGCCCGTACCTGCGACCAGGCGATTTCCTGCTCACCCCGGGCCGGGATCAGATCCGGGTTGTGGCAATAACGACAGCGCCAGGCGCAGCCCTGACAGAACAGCACGCAGGCCAGCAGCCCGGGGTAGTCGAGGGTGGTCAGGGGCACCATGCCCCCGACCCGTAGCGCTCTGCTCACGCAGTGCGTACTCGCGCCGCCGCTTCGGTGAAGTGCTGACGCTCGAGGTGCTCGGACTGCTTGCCCGGGTTGAAGGCGGTGACCGGACGGTGATAGCCCATCACCCGGGTCCAGACTTCGCAGCGCTGGCGTTGTGCTTCGGGGAGTTGCTGAGTGCTGTGCATGGTGTAGCTCCTTGCTGTGGGGAAAACGGGAAATTATTCACTCTTGGCCGATCAACGCCGCCCCAGTGGGCGCGGCGTAGGCGGTTGCAATCCGTAGGGTGGGTTAGCGGCGCCGAACGCCGGGTTCCGAGCCACCACCCCACTCGAGCGCCGCGTAACCCACCACCCGGCCGTCAGGCCGGCAATGGCGTGGCCGGCTAGTTACGCCGCAAACCAGCTAATCCAGCCTACGAGTCAGCCACTGACCTTCTCGGTGTCGCCCTGGCTGGCCTGCTTGTGCAGCAGCGCCTCGTCGCATTTCGGGCAGAACTCGTGCTCGCCATCCAGGTAGCCGTGCACCGGACAGATCGAAAAGGTCGGGGTAATCGTCAGGTACGGCAGGCGGAAGCGGCCCAGGGCGTTGCGCACCAGTTGTTTGCAGGCCTGGATCGAGGAAATCCGCTCGGCCATGTACAGGTGCAGCACGGTGCCGCCGGTGTACTTGCACTGCAGTTCGTCCTGCAGTTCCAGCGCCTCGAAAGGGTCGTCGGTAAAGCCCACCGGCAATTGCGAGGAATTGGTGTAGTACGGCGCCTCGGCACTGCCGGCCTGGAGAATGTCCGGGTAGCGCTTGCGGTCTTCCTTGGCGAAGCGGTAAGTGGTGCCCTCGGCCGGCGTCGCCTCGAGGTTGTACATCTGCCCGGTTTCTTCCTGGAAGCGCACCAGGGTGGCCCGCACATGGTCGAGCAGATGCAGGGCGAATTCGCGGCCCTTGGGCGTATGCATGCCCTCCTCATCGCCGCTGAAGTTGCGCAGCATCTCGTGCAGGCCATTCAGGCCGATGGTCGAGAAGTGATTGCGCAGGGTGCCCAGGTAACGCTTGGTATAGGGATAGAGACCGGCGTCCATGTGGTGCTGGATCACCTTGCGCTTGACCTCCAGGCTCTCCATCGCCAGCTCCATCAAATGATCGAGGCGCTTGAGCAGGCCCTGGGTGTCGCCCTTGAATAGATAGCCCAGGCGCGCGCAGTTGATGGTCACCACGCCCAGCGAGCCGGTCTGCTCGGCCGAGCCGAACAGGCCGCCGCCGCGCTTGAGCAGCTCGCGCACGTCCAGTTGCAGGCGGCAGCACATCGAGCGCACCTGGTTGGGTTGCATGTCCGAGTTGAGGAAGTTCTGGAAGTACGGCAGGCCGTAGCGCGCGGTCATCTCGAACAGGCGGTCGGCGTTCTCGCTGTCCCAGGGAAAGTCATGGGTGATGTTGTAGGTCGGAATCGGGAAGGTGAACACCCGGCCCATGGCGTCGCCGGCCTGCATCACCTCGATATAGGCACGGTTGATCAGCTCCATCTCGGCCTGCAGGTCGCCATAGGCGAAGGGCATCTCCACCCCGCCGATGTAGGGGATCTGCTCGCGCAGGTCTTCCGGGCAGACCCAGTCGAAGGTCAGGTTGGTGAACGGCGTCTGGGTGCCCCAGCGCGACGGCACATTGAGGTTGTAGATGAACTCCTGGATGGCCTGGCGCACCTCGGCAAAGCCCAGGTTGTCCTTGCGCACATAGGGCGCCAGGTAGGTATCGAACGAGCTGAACGCCTGGGCGCCGGCCCACTCGTTCTGCAGGGTGCCGAGGAAGTTGACCATCTGCCCCAGGGCACTGGACAGGTGCTTGGGCGGCCCCGCTTCGACCCGCCCGGGAATGCCGTTGAAACCCTCATTCAGCAGGCTGCGCAGCGACCAGCCGGCGCAGTAACCGGCGAGCATGTCCAGGTCATGTACATGCAGATCGGCGTCGCGGTGCGCCAGACCGATGCTCTCGCTGTACACCTCGTCCAGCCAGTAGTTCGCGGTGACCTTGCCCGACACGTTGAGGATCAAGCCGCCGAGGGAATAGCCCTGGTTGGCGTTGGCCCGCACCCGCCAATCCTCGCGCGACAGGTATTCGTTCATCGACGCCGCCACATCCACCAGCGCCTTGCGGTCACGGCGCAAGCGGCCATGGCGCTCGCGGTAGACGATATAGGCGCGCGCGGTCTGGTAGAAACCGGCCTCCATCAGTACCCGCTCGACGCGGTCCTGGACCTGTTCGACATCGATACTGGGCAATTCCAGCAGGCGCAGCAGCACCGCTTCGGCCAGCTCCCCCGCCAGTGCCTCGTCGAACTCGCCACTGGCTGCGCCCGCCGCGATGATCGCCTGACGAATCTTGCCGAGATCGAACGCGGTGATGCTGCCATCGCGCTTGCATAACTGCTGCGGGTGAAGGGCTTGAATCGGGCTGAGCATGTCGCCTCCTGACACTACATATAGATATTTGTTTATCTGAAAACACAATATGCAGTAGAAGTTACGCGCAAAACCCCGTCACGGGATTGATTCAAGTCAAGAACCGAAAACCGCCGTGGCTGGCCGATCAGGGGGCGCCACGCACAAGGCGCCAGGAGTGCCGGTACCGCAAGGTTCTGGCCTGGCTATGGCGCGGTTACCGGCAGCAATCGGTAAGAACACAGAAATGTGCGAACACTGCTGGTGGACAGAACGAGGGCAACTGGGTAGCGTCGCTGGCGCTGCCGGTGAAATTGCCGGGCAGTCGGGCTTGCCGTCACCCCTGTCGCGTTTCCCCTCGATCGCTGTCGCGCTTACTGCAGCCTGACCGAGGCGGATCAAGGACTTACAGGACGACAAGGAATGTTATACGACACCCTGTCGCGTTTGAACGCGACACGGCATGTCGCCTAATAGTAGTTAGCTTACTTAAGGAAGAGTAATGTATCCGCCAGCATATCCACACGATCAAATACAGAATTTATACCCTGGCGTATTTCTGCTGCATGGCAGCATTAGAATGGGCCCCGGAATGAGAATGAACAGAAAC
The DNA here is from genome assembly GCF_041601375.1 of Pseudomonas sp. Classification (GTDB taxonomy): domain Bacteria; phylum Pseudomonadota; class Gammaproteobacteria; order Pseudomonadales; family Pseudomonadaceae; genus Aquipseudomonas. The sequence continues at coordinate 16,584 of NZ_JBFIIG010000028.1, forward strand.
ATGGTCATTCTACAAAGCGGGCCAGAATTAACATTAATTAATCCAGTTCGCATGAACGAGGAAGGCCTTGCAGCTTTAGATCTACTTGGCAAGGTGAGCAAAATAATCAGGCTGGGAGACTTTCACGGTCTTGACGATGAGTTTTACCTAAACAGATACAAATGTGCGTTCTGGGCTCAGCAAGACCAGGAAACATACAAATCACCAAGCCCAACAAAAATTATCAATTCAAGCACTACGGGGCCCATCAGCAATTCCGAATTTTTCATTTTTGAAACTGCCATTTTTCCAGAAGCAGCGCTTCTCATTAAAGAACACAAGCTATTAATAACTACCGACAGCATTCAATATCATTCTGATTGGAGCTATTTCTCGCGGCTTACAAAATTTGCCTTTAAGTTACTAGGCTTCAAAACAGGTCTAAACATTGGAGGGCCTTGGTTGAAGCGCGTAACGCCAAAGGGGAAAACGCTTAAAAATGATTTCGAAGCTCTTTTAGCGCTAGACTTCGACGCCATTATTGCTGGACACGGCGCACTCACTAAAAATGGCGCCAAAGAACTACTTAAAATCAAAATGAGTAACGTGTTCACGTAAGCCAACAACTCCTGAATTCAGGGGGCGTTACCGCGCCCCAGCCTCCGGCCCATAGGCTTATACTGGCAGCAGGTATGCCGGCAGCCGCTCAGAGAACTCGCGTCTGCTAATGGGCATGCCCTGATGACGGCGACCACGCCGCTGCTTTGTGACCTTGATGCCGCTCCAGCACGGAGGGAGGGCAGGTGCCATCACATGCAAACGCTCGAGCTAGCTGCACTTGACACAATTCTTCCTGCCGATGCCTTCAAGCAGATGTCCGCCTTCGGCGCCCTCTCGGACAGTTTTGTCGAGCAGGTGCTGGCCTGCGGTGAGTTGCTCAAGTTGGCGCCGAGCGAAAACCTCTACCGCCAGGGCGAGCGCGCCGAATGCTTCTACGTGATTCTGCAGGGGCAAATGGCGATATATCAGGACAGTGAAAACGGCCGGGAAATCACCCACACCAGTTGCGCCGGGGAAAGTGTCGGCTTCCCCGCCATGCTGGCGATGCGTCCGCGGCTGCTGAGCGGCGAGGCGGTCAGCGAATGCATCGTCCTGAAGATCACCAGCCAGGCGCTGGCCAGGTTGCAGGAACTGGATAGCCCGCAGTTCGGAATATTCTTCATCAACCTGTCCCGGGACATGAGCCGCTTCCTGAGCTACTGCATCATCCGCCCCCCCGTCGTAAGCGCCTGAACGGCAGTTGCGCCCGGGGCTGCTTAAGCCACCCATCGCCGCAAGGAACGTGGCAATCGGCTCGGCACAGCCGCAGGCCGCACGCTGTTGAACTGCGTACCTCGGTGCCAACCGACAAATTGGTGAACTCGGAGAGCACGGCCACCGCACCATTTTTCCGATCAGCCTGGCCCTGGCATCCAGTGGGGATCTGCAGGCGATTGCCCTGAGCGGTCGCGTCTCTGCCATCGAGGCCAGCGCCGACGGCCTCGACATGACCTTCGCGCAAATGCTCGATATCAGCCGCGACCCACGCTCAAGCTACCCATCACCTTCCCGCGCACGGTCGGGCAGATCCCGACCTACTACAACCATTTGCGCCTCGGTCGTCCGTATGTCGAGGGACGGCCTGGCAACTACACCTCGCAGTATTTCGAGGACGCCGACGGGCCGCTGTATCCGTTCGGCTATGGCTTGAGCTACAGCGACTTCAGTCTGTCCGATTTTTCAGCTATCGAGCCACCGCCTGGCGCGCGATGGCAGCCTCGACGTCAGCCTGACCCTGAACACCGGGCCGCGCGACGGCGCGACTGTGGTGCAGCTGTATATCCGCGACATGGCGGCTTCCGTGGTGCGGCCGGTCAAGGAATTGAAGCGCCTTCGCAAAGTCACGCTCAAGGCCGGCGAGCACAGCCAGGTGCGTTTCAGCATCGATGACGCTGACCTGAAGTTCTTCAACGCGCAATTGCAACACCTCGCCGAGCCGGGTGAATTCGAGGTGCAAGTCAGCCTGGACTCGCAAGCCGTGCAGGCCAGCGCTTCGAGTTGTTGTAGGGGGGCAATGCAGCCCTGAGGCGATTACATGAGAGATCGCCCGTCGTCCAGACACCGCGCTGTCGCGCAGCAAACGGGGGCAATGGTGTCTGTCGGCTTGTGGGTACCTGTAGGAGCGGCCGGGCGGCGTTCCGCTTCAGCCGCGAAGCTGTGCTGTGCCGCGAAGAATTCGCGGCTAAAGCCGCTCCTACAAAAGCGTAATTACCAATAAAATCAATGAGATATTGGTTATTTGATAAGACCGCCTTGGCGCTCCAGGCAATTGCTACGTAATCAGGAGGCGGCGTCTTTTTGCCGAGTGGCGGTCACGCCATGGACGATGGCCAGCCCGGACAGGCAGAGCACACCGACGCCGATCCACTGCGCAGGTACATCAAGCAGATGAGCACCAAACGCCAGGCCGACGATGAATATGATGTAGCCGACGATATATATCCCAAACGACATCACGATCACCCAGATTAAGCAGAGCTCGCGACTATACCCGCCAAGCCAAGTCTGCTCTGTACGCTAGCGCACCCTTAAGCTCGATTACTGTAGTGCACTCGGCTGCTGCTCCCGCAGAGCATGGCCACCAGCAAAAGGTCGCGGCTGAAGCCCATCCCACAGGGTGGCGTTCATCAGCCTAGCGCTGCGGCCAGACCGCATGCGGCTAACGGCCAGGCAGCGCCAGAAAAAAAGGCCGCTCAGGGCGGCCAAATGGGAGGGTAAAAGGGTTTGTCGATGGGACATCGGAGACAAAGCTTCAGCCGCCGCTGGCGTTCATGAAACGCAGGATCTTCACCTCGCCAGCGGCGCTGAACTCATGGCGCCAGGGTTTGCCTTGCAGGGCCTGCTGCACCGCGTCGATGATCGGTTGATCGTCCAGCGGGTAGCGGCGCACCAGCGCGCGCAGGTCGATGGAATTTTCATGGCCCAGGCACAACAGCAGACGCCCTTCGACGGTCAGGCGCACGCGGTTGCAGGTGCTGCAGAAGTTGTGCGAGTTGGGCGAGATGAAACCGATACGGGTAGCCGCATGGTCCTGCAGGCGCATGTAGCGCGCCGGGCCGCCGCTGTGTTCGGCACTGTCGAGCAGGGCATGCCGGCTGGCGATCAGTTTGCGCACTTCTTCGCTGGAGCAGTAGGACTCGCCGCGCGAACGGCCGACATCGCCCAGGGGCATTTCTTCGATGAAGCTGATATCCAGTTGCCTGGTGATGGCGTAGTCGACCAGGTCGAGCACTTCATCGAAGTTGCGTCCTTTCATGATGACCGCGTTGAGTTTGATCCGTTCGAAGCCGGCCTCGCGCGCGGCTTCGATGCCGTCCAACACCTGGCGCAGACTGCCGGTGCGGGTGATGCCACGAAATTTGCCGGCATCCAGGCTGTCGAGGCTGATGTTCAGGCGCTTGACCCCGGCGTCGGCCAGCGGCCTGGCCAGCTTCACCAATTGCGAGCCGTTGCTGGTCATCACCAGCTCGCGCAGGCCGGGCAAGGCGGCGACGCGCTGGCACAGATCGACGATGCCCGTGCGCACCAGGGGTTCGCCGCCGGTCAGGCGGATCTTCTTCACTCCCAGGCCAACGAACAGCGCCGCCAGGCGGTAGAGTTCTTCGAGGCCGAGCACCTGCTGACGCGGCAGGAAGGTCATGTCTTCGGCCATGCAATAGACACAGCGGAAATCACAGCGGTCGGTGACCGACATGCGCAGGTAATCGATCTGCCGGCCGAAGCCATCCTGCAACACAGTATTCATGGGGTTCTCCATGCCTGGGAAAAATCGAGCCTCGCGCGGCGCAGCATTGCCATCGTGGCTACTGCAACAGCGGCGAATCGGCGCCTTGCAAGCGGATGCCGACGATATCCGCCGCGCCAATCAGGGTTTGCAGGTACTGGGCCACGGCCTTCTGCCACACGCCTTGTTGCAATAGCGCGCGGATGGAGCCGGCTACCACGTCGTAGGGCAATTGCTTGCCTTCGATGCGCTGGTCGACGCTCACCACATGCCAGCCGTAGCGACTTTCAAGCGGTTGGCCGGCCAATCCGGCGGGCAGCTTGAACAGTTGCCGCTCGAATTCGGGCACGGTCTGGCCTTTGCTCAGTTGCCCCAACGCGCCGGCTTGGGCCTTGGACGGACAGGCCGAATGGGCCAGGGCCAATTCGGCGAAGCGACCGCCATCCTGGCGCAACAGCTCGAGCAACTGATCGGCCTTCTCGCGCACCAGGCTGCGGGCCTCGGCATCGTCCGGGGCGCACTCGAGCAGGATATGCCGCGCCGCCAGCAAGGGAGCGGTGACGTAGCGCGCCTGGTTGCTCTGGTAATAATGCTGACAGCTTTGCTCGTCGCACTCCGGCAGCGCCACTTCCAGCTCGATAAGTTGCCGGGTAGCCGCCTCCTCCGCGCTTTCGCCGGGATCGGCTTGCACCGTCAAGCCCAACTCTGCGATGCGCTGCTGCAGCAACTCACGGATCACCAGCGCCTGGGCGGCCAGAAACACCGCTTCCTCACGGCTTTGCGCCGGGTGATATTGCAGCTCCTGGGCCATGGCCTCGGGTGCGATAGTCACGCCGTTGACCGTGACCCGTGGCCATTCCTGCTCGCTGCTGGCGATCAGCATGGGGGCTGACTCGACCTCCTCGGCGAGCGCCTCGGGTTCATCGGCCGAGGGCCGCGATTCCGGGGTTACCTCTTGTACGCCAGGGGCATCGACTATCAGATCGACAGGCGGCTTTTGTCCGCCGCAACCGCCCTGCCCTGCATTGCCACCACCACATCCGCATCCCATGACAAGTTCCTCGTTAATGCTTGAATCATTAGTTCATGGCGTGCAATGGGCCGAAGCGGAATACCGCCCGGCCCACCCAGGTCATAGACCGCTTAGAGTTCCTTGGCCTTGACGGCGCCCATGGCATAGCCGGGCTGCGGCGCTGGCGCCGGTGCTGCGCGACCAGGCTGGGCCAGCGGACGAACCAGCGGCCGTTGCGCAACCGGATGCACGCCCTTCTGCCGGACGATCTGGTAGCGCCGGCCCAGGTACCACACCGGTGCGCTGATGATGTGCACCAGGCGGGTGAAGGGGAACAGCACGAACAGGCTCAGGCCGAGGAACACGTGCAGCTTGTAGACCAGGCCCACCGGTGCGATGGCCGCCGCGGCCGCCATCGGTTGCAGGGTCACGGTGTATTGCGCCCAGTTGGCCAGCATCACCATCACCGAGCCGTCCATGTGGCTGGTCGAGGCGACGATGGTCAGCAGACCCAGGGCCAGCTGCACCAGCAGCACCACCAACACCAGCATGTCCGAGGTGCTGGAACTGGCCCGCACCCGCGCATCGCCGAGGCGACGCTTGAGCAGCATGACCAGGCCGATCAGGCAGAGCATGCCGAAGAAACCACCGGAGACCATGGCCAGCAGCTGCTTGTTCTGGGTACTGATGAACGAGTGGTAGAGCGCCTCGGGCATCAACAGACCGACGAAGTGACCGGCCAGGACGAACAGCACGCCGACGTGGAACAGGTTGCTGGCGATGCGCATGTAGCGTTGCTCGGCCGCCGAACGGGCGAATATCTGGCTCGAGCCGGCCTTCCAGCTGTATTGCGACAGGTCGAAACGCGCCCAGCTGCCAATGATGCAGATAGCCAGGGCAATATAGGGATACACCCCGAACGCCAGCAGATTGATGTTAGACATTGCGCGCCTCCTGGGTCAGCTCGGTGGCCAACCCATCCTGATTGAAATCAACCCAGTGCAACGGCACCGCCGACTCTTCACGGGCCTTGCCCGGCAAAGTGGTCTGGCTCGGGCAGCGGTCTTGCTGCTCGGCCTGGAGGAAGTCCACGGCCTCCTCCTCCCAGATCTTGTCGAGGGCTTCGAGCGAGTCGTCACGCACCTCAGCGGCGACCTGTTGGCGCACCTCGGCCATGGCTTCCTGCGGTTCGACCCCGGCAATCTGCAGCAGCGCGCGGAAGCAGCTGGCATAAGCGCTTTCACGCTCATCCAGACGGGTGGCCAACAACGCCAGCAGATGCGCGACATCGGCCAGGCCCTCGCGGGCCTCCAGGTCTTCGCGGGTGGAGAGGAACTCCAGGTACAGCGGGATGTAGTCCGGCAGTTCCTTGATGCCGATGGCGAAACCGGCTTCTTCGTACTGAGCCATCATGTCGACCATGGCTTGACCGCGGTCGCGGGACTCGCCATGCACGTGCTCGAACAGCAACAGCGACAGCGAACGACCACGGCCGAACAGCGCACCGTAGTGCTCTTGGCCATCCATCAGATCGTGGTCGCAGATCAGTGCCAGCAACTCGTGCAGTGCGCCGCGTTGCGCCGGGCTGATTTCCCGCGAGGCCTCGATGGCCAGGGCCAACTCGGCCCGACCTTCCAGCAACTGCTCGGTTGGATAATCCAGTAGCAGTGAAATCACCTTGAGAATTTGCATGCTCAGTCCTCCCACAACTGTACGGTTTTGAGGATGTCGCGCTGGTTGGCCTTCTTCGCCCCGAACATGTTGGTGTCGGAGGAGCCACTGCAACCGCTGCCGAAGCTGAAGCCACAGCCGGAACGCTCGGCGAAGGCATCGCTGGTCGCCTCCTCACGGTGCGCACTGGGGATGACGAAGCGGTCTTCGTAGTTGGCGATGGCCAGGTAGCGGTACATGTCCTCGACCTGCGCCACGCTCAGGCCGACATCGGCCAGCACTTCCAGGTCCTGCACGCCTTCCACTTGCTCGGCACGCTTGTAGGCACGCATGGCCAGCAGCCGCTTGAGCGCCAGCTTGACCGGAATGACGTCGCCGGCGGTGAGCAGGTTGGCCAGGTAACGCAGCGGAATGCGCAGGCTGTCGACATCCGGGATTACCCCATTCATGCCCACGGTGCCAGCGGTCGCGGCGTTCTGGATCGGCGACAGCGGCGGCACGTACCAGACCATCGGCAAGGTGCGGTATTCCGGGTGCAGCGGCAGCGCCAGCTTCCAGTCGACCGCCAGTTTGTACACCGGGGATTTCTGCGCGGCGTCGATCACCGACATCGGTACGCCGTCGGCCAGGGCCTGGGCGATGACTTTCGGGTCATTCGGGTCGAGGAATATCTCCAGTTGCTTGCGGTACAGGTCCTGCTCGTTCGGAGTGCTGGCCACTTCGTGGATGCGGTCGGCGTCGTACAGCAACACGCCGAGGTAGCGGATGCGACCCACGCAGGTTTCCGAACACACGGTCGGCATGCCGGCCTCGATGCGCGGGTAGCAGAAGATGCACTTCTCGGATTTGCCGCTCTTCCAGTTGAAGTAGATCTTCTTGTACGGGCAACCGCTGATGCACATGCGCCAGCCGCGGCATTTTTCCTGGTCGATGAGGACGATGCCGTCTTCTTCGCGCTTGTAGATCGCCCCGCTCGGGCAGGAGGCCGCGCAGGTCGGGTTGAGGCAGTGCTCGCACAGACGCGGCAGGTACATCATGAAAGTATTTTCATACTCGCCATAGATGTCGGCCTGGATCTGGTCGAAGTTCTTGTCCTTACGGCGCTTGGCGAACTCGGTGCCGAGGATTTCCTCCCAGTTCGGGCCCCACTCGATCTTCTGCATGCGCTTGCCGGTGATCACCGAACGCGGTCGGGCGGTCGGCTGGTGTTCACCCAGGGGCGCGGTGTGCAGGTGCTGATAGTCGAAATCGAACGGCTCGTAGTAGTCGTCGATGGTCGGCAGGTCCGGGTTGGCGAAGATGTTCGCCAATACGCGGAACTTGCCCCCGATCTTCGGGTTGATCGAGCCATCCTTGTTGCGGATCCAGCCGCCGCGCCATTTGTCCTGGTTTTCCCACTCCTTGGGGTAGCCGATCCCGGGCTTGGTCTCGACGTTGTTGAACCAGGCGTATTCCATGCCTTCGCGGCTGGTCCAGACGTTCTTGCAGGTGATCGAACAGGTGTGGCAACCGATGCACTTGTCCAGGTTGAGGACCATGCCGACTTGCGAACGAATTTTCATAGTGTCGACTCCTCAACCTGTATCTGAATCTGAACGGGGTGTACTCGCATGGAGCAGCGACCATGCGCTATCGATCTTGGCGAACGAATTTTCATGGCAGAGCTCCTCAAATGTCTTGTGGCAAGGGTTGTGGCAAAGCTTCGTCGTCTGTGCCGTCAAGCCAGTCGACCTTGTCCATCTTGCGTACCACCACGAACTCGTCGCGGTTGCAGCCGACCGTGCCGTAATAGTTGAAACCGTAGGCCTGCTGGGCGTAGCCACCGATCATGTGGGTCGGCTTGAGCACCACGCGAGTCACCGAGTTGTGGTGGCCGCCGCGGGTCTTGGTGGTCTCGCTGCCGGGCACGTTCACGATGCGTTCCTGGGCGTGGTACATCATCACCATGCCGTCCTTGACCCGCTGGCTGACCACCGCCCGGGCGGTCAAAGCGCCGTTGGCGTTGAAGCACTCGACCCAGTCGTTGTCCTCGATGCCGGCGCGCTTGGCGTCGGTTTCCGAGAGCCAGATGATCGGCCCACCGCGGCTCAGGGTGAGCATGATCAGGTTGTCGCTGTAAGTACTGTGGATGCCCCACTTCTGGTGCGGAGTGATCCAGTTGAGGACGATCTCGGTATTGCCGTTCGGCCGCTTGCCTTTGACGTAGTCAATGGTGCGGGTGTTGATCGGCGGCCGGTAGCTCATCATCTGCTCGCCAAATGCCTGCATCCACGGGTGATCCTGGTAGAACTGCTGGCGGCCGGTGATGGTGCGCCATGGGATGAACTCGTGGACGTTGGTGTAGCCGGCGTTGTAACTGACCTTCTCGTCTTCGAGACCCGACCAGGTCGGGCTGGAGATGATCTTGCGCGGCTGCGCCTGGATGTCGCGAAAGCGGATCGCCTCGTGCGCCTTGGAGATCGCCAGGTGGCTGTGATCCAGGCCGGTGAACTCGGACAGCGCCGCCCAGGCCTTGAGCGCCACGTGGCCGTTGGTTTCCGGCGCCAGGGTGAGGATCACCTCGCAGGCATCGATGGCCGATTCGATCTGTGGCCGGCCCTGGCTGACGCCTTCGGCACGTACCTTGTGGTTCAGCTCACCGAGGAACTCGACCTCATGCTCGGTGTTCCAGTTGATGCCCTTGCCGCCGTTGCCCAACTTGTCGAGCAAGGGGCCGAGGGAGCTGAACTTCTTGTAGACGTTCGGGTAATCGCGCTCGACCACGGTCATGTTCGGGCAGTTCTTGCCCGGCACTGGAGCTTCGCCGGCGGTCTTCCAGTCGATGCCGCCAAATGGCTGGGCCAGTTCGCCGGGGCTGTCGTGCATCATCGGCACGGTGACCAGGTCCTGCTCGACCCCCAGTTGGCCGACCGACATCTCGGAGAAGGCCTTGGCGATACCTTTGTAGATTTCCCAGTCGGAACGCGATTCCCAGGCCGGATCGATGGCCGCGGACAGCGGGTGGATGAACGGGTGCATGTCCGAGGTGTTCATGTCGTCCTTCTCGTACCAGGTCGCCGTCGGCAGAACTATGTCCGAGTAGACGCAGGTGCTGGACATGCGGAAGTCCAGGGTGGTGACCAGATCGAGCTTGCCGATCGCGCCTTCGTCCACCCACTCGACGTCGTTCGGCTTGAAGCCGCCGCGCTTGCCGAGGTCTTCGTTCATCACGCCGTTCTTGGTGCCGAGCAGGTACTTGAGCATGTACTCGTGGCCCTTGCCCGAGCTGCCCAGCAGGTTGGAGCGCCAGATGAACATGTTGCGCGGGAAGTTGACCGGGTTGTCCGGCTGTTCGCAGGCGAAACGCAGCGAGTCGTCCTGCAGCGACTTGAGCACGTAGTCCACAGGCGACATGCCGGCGGCCTTGGCGTCACGGGTGATCTGCAGCGGGTTGCGGTTCATCTGCGGGGCGCTCGGCAACCAGCCGGCGCGTTCGGCGCGGATGTTGTAGTCCAGCGCGTGCTCGGGGAACTGCGACTTGTCGGCCAGCGGCGAGAGCACTTCGTGCATGCTCATCTTTTCATGACGCCACTGCGAGCTGTGGGCGTAGAAGAAGCTGGTGCCGTTCATCTGCCGTGGCGGACGGCTCCAGTCCAGGCCGAAGGCCAGGGGTAGCCAGCCGCACTGCGGACGCAGTTTTTCCTGGCCGACGTAGTGGGCCCAGCCGCCACCGGTCTGGCCGACGCAACCGCACATCATCAGCATATTGATCAGGCCGCGGTAGTTCATGTCCATGTGGTACCAGTGGTTCATCGCCGCACCGACGATGATCATCGAGCGGCCCTTGGTCTTGTCGGCGTTGTCGGCGAACTCGCGGGCAATCTGGATCGCCTTCTCGCGGCTGACGCCGGTGATCAGTTCCTGCCAGGCCGGAGTGCCCGGCACGCTGGCGTCGTCGTAATCCTTGGCGACGTTGCCGCCACCCAGGCCGCGGTCGATCGCCAGGTTGGCTGCCGACAGGTCGAACACGGTGGCGACCTTGGCTTGGGTGCCGTCGGCCAGGGTGATGCTGCGTACCGGTACGCGGCGCAGTTGCACGGCTTCGCCGGCGACATGCTGGAAGTGCTCGTGGGTCTGGCCGCCGAAATACGGGAAGGCCACTTCGGCGACTTCTTCGCCGATCAGGCTCAGTTGCAGCTTGACCTCGCGACCGTCACCGCCTTCGCGGGCTTCGATGTTCCACTTGCCCTTCTCGCCCCAGCGGTAGCCGATCGAACCCAGCGGCGAGACCAGTTGATTGGTTTCGCTGTCCAGGGCGATGGTTTTCCACTCGGGGTTGTTGTCCTGGCCGAGGTTGTCGGCCAGATCGGCGGCGCGGAGGAAGCGGTCCGGCTGGTAGCCGTTCAGCTCAGGCGTGGCACCGACGTGATCCTTGAGCAGCACCAGCACCGGGAAGTCGGTGTAGCGGCGCACGTAATCGGTGAAGTAGGCGCTCGGCTTGTCGAGGTGGAATTCCTTGAAGATGACGTGGTTGAACGCCTGGGCCAGCGCCGCATCGGTGCCTTGCTTGGGGTTCAGCCAGAGGTCGGTAAGCTTGGCCACCTCGGAGTAGTCCGGGGTGATCGAGACAGTCTTGGTGCCCTTGTAGCGGACTTCGGTGAAGAAGTGCGCGTCCGGCGTGCGCGTCTGCGGCACGTTGGAGCCCCAGGCGATGATGTAGTTGGAGTTGTACCAGTCGGCCGATTCCGGCACGTCGGTCTGCTCGCCCCACACTTGCGGCGAGGACGGTGGCAGGTCGCAGTACCAGTCGTAGAACGACAGGCAGACGCCACCGATCAGCGACAGGTAACGCGAACCTGCGGCGTAGCTGACCATCGACATGGCCGGGATCGGCGAGAAGCCGACCACGCGGTCCGGGCCGTGCTCCTTGACCGTATAGACGTTGGCCGCGGCGATGATCTCGTTGACTTCGTTCCAGCTCGAGCGGATGAAACCGCCCATGCCGCGCTTGCTCTTGTAGGACTCGGCCTTGACCGGATCCTCGACGATGCTCGCCCAGGCCTCGACCGGGTTCAGGCTGGCCCGGGCCTCGCGCCAGAGTTTCAGCAGCGGCTTGCGCACCTTGGGATACTTGAGACGGTTGGCGCTGTAGATGTACCAGCTGTAGCTGGCACCACGCGGACAGCCGCGCGGCTCATGGTTGGGCAGGTCGTTGCGGGTACGCGGGTAGTCGGTCTGCTGGGTTTCCCAGGTGATCAGGCCATTCTTCACGTAGATCTTCCACGAGCAGGAACCGGTGCAGTTCACCCCATGGGTGGAACGCACGATCTTGTCGTACTGCCAGCGCGAACGGTAGACGTTCTCCCAATCGCGGGACTCGATGCGGGTTTCGCCATGACCATCGGCGAACTCACCCTGCTTACGGTTGAAGAAACGCAATTGGTCGAGTAGATGACTCATCTCTTTTTCCTCTCAGGCTTGCCGCGGGATCTGTGTCCCGCACACGCAATAATTCAATTCGTTACTGCGCTTCCCTCAGCCGCCGCCAAGCGCCGACTGTGGGAAGCGTCATGCCCGTTAGCAGGGGGTTTCCGCGCCTTTGCGCGAGTACCACCACCAGGTCACCAGGATGCAGCTGACGTAGTAGCCGATGAACACGTACAGGGCCATTTGCGGGCCGCCGGTCAGCGCCATCGAGGTGCCGAAGGACTTGGGAATGAAGAAGGCGCCGTAGGCCGCCACCGCCGAACTGAAGCCGAGTACCGCGGCCGCTTCCTTGCCGGCGTTCTTGATCGCCTGCTCCTTGATCGCCGCCGTTTTGCCGATGCTGCTGCGCTCGTGCAGGGTGCGGAAGATCACCGGAATCATGCGGAAGGTGGAGCCGTTGCCGATGCCGGTGGTGACGAACAGCAACATGAACATGGCCAGGAAACCGTAGAAGTTGCCCACGGTGCCGGCCACCGGGATGAAGGCGAGTACGCCGAACACCGCCGCGATCATCAGCACGAAGTTCCACAGGGTCACCCGCGCGCCGCCCAGCTTGTCCGCCAGCCAGCCACCCAGCGGACGCACCAGAGCACCGACCAACGGTCCGAGGAAGGCGAACTGCAGCGGGTCGACACCCGGGAACTGGGTCTTGATCAGCATCGGGAAGCCGGCGGCGAAGCCGATGAAGGAACCGAAGGTGGCCAGGTACAGCCAGCACATCAACCAGTTGTGCTTGCGCTTGAAGATCACCGATTGCTCTTTGAACGACGCCTTGGCGCTGGTCAGGTCGTGCATGCCGAACCAGGCGGCCACGGCCACTGCGGCAATGAACGGTACCCAGATAAAGCCGGCGTTCTGCAGCCACAGTTGGCTACCGTCACCCAGTTCCTGGGCCTGACCGCCGACCGCACCGAACAGGCCGACGCCGATCACCAGCGGCACGGTGAACTGCATCACCGAGACGCCGAGGTTGCCCAGGCCGGCATTCAGGCCGAGCGCGGTGCCCTGCTGCGACTTGGGATAGAAGAAGCTGATATTGGCCATGCTCGAGGCGAAGTTGCCGCCGCCGAAACCGCACAGCAGCGCGATGATCACGAACACGCTGTAGGTGGTGTTGGTGTCCTGCACCGCGAAGCCCATCCACACTGCCGGCAGCAGCAGCGAGGCGGTGCTCAGGGCGGTCCATCTACGCCCACCGAAGATCGGCACCATAAAGGAGTAGAAGATACGCAGGGTGGCACCGGACAAGCCCGGCAGCGCTGCCAGCCAGAACAACTGGTCGTTGGTGAAGGTGAAGCCGATGCTGTTCAGGCGCACGGTCACCGCACTCCAGACCATCCACACGGCGAAGGCCAGGAGCAGCGCGGGGATCGAGATCCACAGGTTGCGGGTGGCGATCTGCTTGCCGATGCTGCCCCAGAAGTGCGGGTCTTCCGGGCGCCAGTCGTGAATGACCGGCCCCAGGACAGGCTGTCCGGCTATAGGGGGATTTTTGGTTGCGGACATGCTCATTCTCCTTCAAGCGGCAGGAAAGCAGGAGCCGTGGCCTTTTCGGAGACCAGGCCCATAACGGGAGTTTTGCGAACTTCGCTGAAATACATCCAGATCAGAGAGACCCAGACCACGCCGTACATCAGCATGAAACTGGAGGAGCGCACGCCGGTCAGGTCGACCAGGGCGCCGAACATGATCGGCAGGATGAAGCCGCCGAGGCCGCCGGCCAGGCCGACGATGCCGGAGATGGCGCCGATGTTTTCCGGGTAGTCATCGGAGATGTACTTGAACACCGAGGCCTTGCCGAAGGCGAAGGCGATGCCGACGATGAACAGCAGCACGGTGAAGGTCCAGGCATTGAGGCCAATGCTGTAGGCCTGCGGGCCATTGACGGTCTGCACGATCAGTTCGGTCTGCGGATAGGACAGCAGGAACAGGCACACCCAGCTCACCCACATCACCCACCAGGTCACGCTCTGCGCGCCCCACTTGTCCGACATCCAGCCACCCATGGCGCGCAGGATGCCGCCCGGCAGGGAGAAGCAGGCCGCCAACAAGGCAGCGCTCTGCAGGTTGAAGCCGTATTCCTCGACGTAGTACTTGGTCATCCACAGGGCCAGGGCCACATAGCCGCCGAAGACGATCGAGTAGTACTGGCAGTAGCGCATCACCTTGGGATCTTTCAGGCTGCGCAGCTGATCGGCCAGGGACACGTTGCTGCGCACCCGATGGCCCTTGTTCTCGTAAGTGCAGAACCAGAACAGCAGCGCGGTGATGAACATGATCGCCGAGTAGACCTTGGGCACCATCTGCCAGCTGGCCGCGGCGATGATCGCCGGCGCGACGAACTTGGTCAGCGCGGCGCCGGCGTTACCGGCGCCGAAGATGCCCATGGCGAAGCCCTGGTTCTGCCGCTCGAACCACTTGGCGACATAGGCGATGCCGACCGAGAAGGAACCGCCGGCCATGCCGACGAACAGGCCGAGGACCAGGAAGTGCCAGTACTCGGTGGCCATGCTGATCATGTAGATCGGCAGTACGCAGACCAGCATCAGCAGGAAGAACACGATGCGCCCGCCGAACCTGTCGGTGAGCATGCCCAGTGGCAGGCGCACCAGCGAACCGGTGAGCACCGGTGTGGCGGCCAACAGACCGAACTGGGTATCGTTGAGTTGCAGTAACTCCTTGATAGGAACGCCGAGTACGGCGAACATCATCCAGACCATGAAGCAGATGGTGAACGCCAAGGTGCTCATACCCAGAACCAGGCCTTGTTGTGTTCTCAGACTTGCCATAGCGAACGCCCCTTCGATTCCCGAACCATGGGCGGCACACTAGATAGGCAAGGGCATGGCGCACTTGACCTGGGTCAATTAATTCAGAGCTGCCTTGACCTACCCTGCCCGTGCCTACCTCTTAAGTGGTAGCCTCAAAAAACACACAAAAGACCTTTTAAAACATATAGTTAGAACAAACAGCGATCTTTGCCCATGAGCCTGCAGGCAATCCGAGTTCTTTAGAGGTAGTCAGTCCGATGTTGAGATGGATGCGCAGTTCACTGCCGGTCAGAGCCGGTTTGGCGGTGACCCTGATTGCCGTGCTGGCCCTCGGCAGCTCAATCAGTGCCGGGCTGATTGCCTGGTTCAGCGAGGACGATGCGGCGGCGATCAATACCGCCGGCTCCCTGCGCATGGCCACCTACCGCCTGAACTGGCAACTCGAAGCCGGTGCGTCCCCGCAAGACATCGCCGCGCTGCGCGACGACCTGCAGCAGCGTCTGGACGGCAGCCTGCAACAGCACATCAGGGGCAACCTGGACGACCCGCTGTACAACGCCTACCGCGATATCCATAGGCTGTGGCAGGAACAGTTGCGCCCGGCCCTGGATCGCGGCGACAAGGCCGCCTTCCAGCAGCACACCGAGAATTTCGTCGCCCAGCTGGAACATTTCGTCATGCTCCTGCAGAAACAGAGCGAACGCCGGCAGGGCTGGCAGCAGAGCATCCAGGGCGCCGCCCTGCTGATTACCGTGATCATCCTGCTGGTGGGCATGTACGAGCTGCAGCTGAATGTGATCAGCCCGCTGCAGGAACTGGCCAGGGCGGCCGAGCGTTTTCGCAACGGCGATCACGGCGCGCGGGTCGAGTTCCGCTCGGAGGATGAGCTGGGCCAGATGGCCGAGAGCTTCAACGCCATGGCCGAGACCATCGAGGAATCGCACCGCACCCTGGAAAGCCGGGTGGCGCAGAAGACCCAGACCCTGGCGCAAACCAATGCCGCCCTGGAGCTGCTCTACCAGAACAGCCGCAGCCTGGCCACCCGCCTGGCCAATGCCGAGCACCTCGACGAGCTGATCAGCCGCTTTCAGCAACGCCTGCCGGGTCTGCGCCTGACCCTGTGCCTGGAGGACAACCTCCAGGCCCCCGCCGAACACCTGCTGGCGCTGCATGGCAGCGAGACCCGGGAAATCTGCGCGCGCATCGATTGCGCCACTTGCGAGCGCAAGACCAACCCCGACCAGGCCACCTTTATCATCAGCAACCAGGGTAATGACCTGGGCGAACTGAAAGCCTACTTTCGCGACGGACACAAGCCGCAGACCTGGGAAACTGCCCTGATCCAGGCCCTGGCCAACCAGGTCGGCACGGCGCTGTCGCTCAAACGCCAGCGCGAGCAGGAACATCGCCTGCTGCTGCTCGACGAGCGCACCACCATAGCCCGCGAGCTGCATGACTCGCTGGCCCAGGCGCTGTCCTACATGAAACTGCAGGTCAGCCGCCTGCAGACCCTGATCCGCCGCGGCGAAAGCGCAGAGACCCTGGAGACGGTCAGCGACGAGCTGCGCGACGGCTTGAACAGCGCCTACCGGCAATTGCGCGAATTGCTGACCACTTTCCGCCTGCAGATCCAGGACGGCGGCCTCGACCAGGAACTCAATGACACGGTGCAGGAGTTCGCCAAGCGTGGCGACTTCAGCGCCGAACTGCAGATCGACCGCCTGGCCTTTCAGCTCTCGGCCAGCGAGCAGATTCACCTGCTGCAGATCGCCCGCGAGGCGCTGTCCAACTGCGCCCGGCATGCCCAGGCCGGCCACGCCTGGTTGCGCCTGCGCCAGGTCGGCGAACAGGTCGAGTTGTCGGTCGAAGACGATGGCTGCGGCCTGGTTCCGGGCTTCGACCCGCGCCAGCACCACGGCCTGACCATCATGCAGGAGCGTGCGCGCAGCCTGCATGGCCAACTCGACATCGAACCCCGCGCGCCCAAGGGCACCCGCATCCATTTGCTATTCCGCCCCGAGTTCCTCGGGCGTCACGAAGAAGGTAGCGCCGCATGAAGCCATCCATCGGCCAGAGCACTCCCCTGCGCCACAGTATCCTGCTGGTCGACGATCACCCGATGATGCGCCGCGGCATGCGCCAACTGCTCGAACTCGAAACAGACCTGGAAGTCATCGGCGAAGCCGGACATGGCCAAGAAGCCCTGGATCTGGTGGGCCAGCTCCAACCCGAGCTGATCCTGCTGGACAACAACATGCCGCAGATGAACGGCCTGGAAACCCTGCGTCGCCTGCGCGAAATGCACTATCACGGCAAGGTGCTGATCTTCACCGTGTCCGATTCCGAAGACGACATCCGCGATGCCATGCGCCTGGATGCCGATGGCTACCTGCTCAAGGACATGGAGCCGGAGTTGCTGATCCAGTCGATTCGCGATGCCCTGCAAGGCAACCTGGTGGTCAGCCCCACCCTGACCCGGATCCTCGCCCAGGCCCTACGCTCACCCCACACCAGCTCGCAAGTCGACCTCACCGACCGCGAACGCCAGGTGCTGAAAACCATCGCCGCCGGCCATAGCAACAAGGTCATCGGCCACAAGCTCGGCATCACCGAAGGCACGGTCAAGGTCCATGTGAAAAACCTGCTGCACAAACTCGGCCTGCGCTCGCGGGTCGAGGCCGCGGTCTGGGCGATGGAGCATCTGCGTTAAGGCTACGTATCTCCTAACGCCCATGGTGCGCACGGCGCACCCTACCAGGTGCCACGCCCGCCGCGGTCATGCTCCGCGTAGGGTGCGCGGGGCCGCCTAGGCCGTGCGCACCAGGCATCGCCAGTTCACTGCTCATAGAGAAAGCTGTCGTCAAGCTGATCCGCCCCGCTGACCGTCACCTGCAGATCGTTGACCAGGCCGTCGCTAAGCCCGTAGATCCAGCCATGCACCGCCAGTGGCTGGCCGCGTTTCCAGGCGTTCTGCACGATGGTGGTGTGGCAGACGTTGCGCACCTGGCGCTGCACGTTCAGCTCGCACAACAGGTTGACCTGGGCCTCCGTCTGCAAACCGCGAAAACGTTCCAGATTTTGGTGGTAGAGCGCCTTGAGCGCGCGCAGCCAGTTGTCGATCAGGCCCAGAGCCTCGTGGCCCAGGGCCGCGCGCACCCCGCCACAGCCGTAATGGCCGCAGACGATCACCTGTTTCACCTGCAGCACGTCGACCGCGTACTGCAGCACCGAGAGGAAGTTCATGTCGGTGGCCACCACCATATTGGCCACGTTGCGGTGCACGAACAGCTCGCCCGGCATCAGACCGACCACCTCGTTGGCCGGCACCCGGCTGTCCGAGCAGCCGATCCAGAGAAACTCCGGGCGCTGCTGCCGCGCCAGACGGGCAAAGAACTCTGGATCCCTGGCTTTGAGCGACTCGGCCCAGAAGCGGTTATTGGCCAACAAATGTTCAACGTCCATCGAAGCTCCCGATCTCCCCACCGGCGGCAGGGGCATGCGCGAGGATAGGCATGACGCATGGCGGCAAAATTGTTGTGGATCAATATTCCATGCCCTCTACCCCTCCTGAATCAGGACGATCTCTTTAGAGGTAGTCCGCCCAAACGCCCGCTTGCCACCCGGCAACAACTTTTTTTGCCATCTTGATGGTCGTCAATAAGTTCGAGCGCCGCGCCGCTAACGTGCCCCGCAGAATTCATCTGATGAGGCATCACCATGAAAATACGCATGAAGCCAATCGCCCTTGCCCTGCTCGCCTGCGCCGGCCAAGCCGGGGCCAGTGAAAACTTAGGCAACCTGTTCACCGACGGCAAGCCGATCCTCGACCTGCGCTACCGCTACGAACACGTCGACCAGGACAACGCGCTGAACAACGCCAACGCCCAGACCCTGCGCACCCGCGTCGGCTTCCAGAGCGGCAAGTGGTACGGCCTCTCCGCCCTGGTCGAG
>NZ_JBFIIG010000029.1:0-34694 GCF_041601375.1 Pseudomonas sp.
GGCAACCCTACCGCTCAGCGGCGCCGGCGCGGCGCTTGCGGGCGGCGCTGGTCGTCATCGCGCACAGGCACAGGTTGCAGTTTCGGCCGATCGAGCAAGCCCAGGGCAACCAGCAGGTCATGTAAGGCGTTAAGCAACTTGGCGCTCATGGAATTTCCTCCTGCCAAGGACTTCGACAAGGCGCTCGAAAGCACCTTCTATCAGCGTAGATTAACCCGGCGCACTTGCAGAAGCTTGATGCAAATCAAACGACCGTGGACATGACCGGCTGTCGGCCCGGGCCAGCCCCTATTCGACCTGCTCGGCTTTACGCCGGTAAGGGAACACGTCGATCACCCTGCCCGCACGAATCGTGTCCTGCAGGCTTTTCCAGTAATCGGCGTCATACAGTTCGCCGTGCAGTTGGCCGAACAAGCGACGCTGCTTGATATCGGCAAATAGAAAAGGCGGGAACTCCTCGGGGAACACGTCCATCGGTGCCACGGAATACCAGGGCTCGGAGGCCATCTCATCTTCCGGGTAGCGCGGCGGCGGGATATGCCGGAAATTGACCTCGGTAAGGAAGCTGATTTCGTCGTAATCGTAGAACACCACCCGACCGTGACGGGTGACGCCGAAGTTCTTCAGCAGCATGTCGCCGGGAAAGATGTTGGCGGCGGCCAGCTGCTTGATCGCCAGGCCGTAATCGTCGAGCGCTTCGCGCACCTGGGCTTCGCTGGCATTTTCGACATACAGGTTCAGCGGGGTCATGCGCCGCTCGGTCCAGCAGTGACGCACCAGCACGGTATCGCCGTCGACCTCGACGGTCGACGGCGCCACCTCCAGCAGCTCGGCCAGGCATTGCGGCTCGAACTTGCTGAGCGGGAAGCGGAAATCGGCGAATTCCTGGGTATCGGCCATCCTGCCGACCCGGTCGACATTCTTAACCAGGCGGTATTTTTCGATCACTGTGGCGCGACTGACGTTCTTCGACGGCGCGAAACGGTCCTTGATGATCTTGAATACGGTGTTGAAGCCGGTCAGGGTGAATACGCTCATGACCATGCCGCGCACCCCGGGCGCCATGACGAACTTGTCGTCGGTGCTGGCCAGGTGATTGATCAGCGCTCGGTAGAACTCCGACTTGCCGTGCTTGTAGAAACCGATCGAGGTGTACAGCTCGGCGACATGCTTGCCCGGCAGGATGTGCTTGAGAAAACCGACGAACTCCGCCGGGTAGCCGACCCGCACCATGAAATAGGAACGGGTGAAGGAGAAGATGATCGACACCTCCGCTTCATCGGTAATCAGCGTATCGATCTGGATCCCCTGACCTTCCCGGTGCAGCAACGGAATCACCAGCGGCCATTGCTCGTCACGGGTATTGATCCGCCCGACCAGATAAGCCCCCTTGTTGCGATACAGCCGCGAGGAGAACAGCTCGATGCTCAACTGCGGGTCCTTGCACACCCAGTCCGGCAGGTTTTCGCGCAGCTGCTTGACCAGGCGCTGCAGATCACGCTCGACGTTTTCGTAAGCCACTTCGAAGCGGTAGTCCTCGACGACCTGCCGCAGTGCCCGTTCGATATTGCCCTGGGGGCGATACACCCGGGTCAGCGGCTCCGGGGTATTGGCGCGCAACGCCGGACGCGTGGTGTGAATGAACATGCAGCCATCGTTGATCTGATCATGGCTGAACAGCCCGCAGAAGATCGAGTTGAACCAGGTTTCCGCCAGCTCGTCGTCGCAACGCACGTCGATCAAGGTGATGTAGGCCGACTTGACCAGCGGCCACTGCGCCACATCCAGCAGCACCTCGGGCGGATAGGCCTTACGCAGGCGCTGACTGACTTCGCTGACGCACTCTTCATAGAGGGCGATTCGGGCGGCCGCGGCGCGCTGGATTTCCTGCCACTGCGCCTGTTCGAAGCGCACCCGGGCTCCGTTGGTGATCTGACGGAACTGTTCACGATAATCGTCGAAACCGTCGAGAATCAGCGTGGCGATAGCGCTGGCGGGCCATTGCTGCGGCATGGGCAAACCCCTGGTGACAAGTGAAGCGACTGTACGGACTGCCGAGCTTAGCCAGTGGTGCCGCCGAGGAAAAGCCGGCAAAGGTCGCAAACGGCAAAACATTGGTGCCGGATAGGCTTTAAAAGCCACTTTCGCATTGCCTTGCCCGGCGTGCCCGGCAACACTGCTCGCCCCTGAACCGATCTGGAGTGCCTCGTGCGCCCCGCCGACCTGCTGCGCCTGCTGTTACTCGCCGCCATCTGGGGCGCGAGCTTTCTGTTCATGCGGATCATCGCACCGGTGCTCGGCAGCATGCCGACCGCCTTTTTTCGCGCCAGCCTGGGCGCCCTGGGCCTGCTCGCGATTCTGCTGATCATGCGCGTGCCCTGGGACTTTCGCGGCAAGCTCAAGCAGTGCCTGGCGCTCGGCGTGCTCAGCGCCGGCCTGCCATCGGCCATGTACAGCCTGGCGGCGTTGGTGTTGCCTGCCGGCTACTCGGCGATATTCAACGCCACCACACCGATGCTGGGCGTCCTCATCGGCATGCTGTTCTTCGCCGAGGCGCTGACCCCAAGCAAGGCCGCGGGGGTGGCGCTGGGCCTGTTCGGCGTCGCCGTCCTGACCCGCACCGGCCCGGTAGCCTTCGACCAGGAGTTGCTGCTCGGCGCCGCCGCCTGCCTGATCGCCACCACCTGCTACGGTTTCGCCGGCTTTCTCACCCGGCGCTGGATCGGCCAACAGGGCGGCCTGGACAATCGCCTGACCGCGTTCAGTAGCCTCTGCGGTGCCAGCCTGTTCCTCCTGCCCCTGTTCGCTGGCAGCTTGATGGTGCAACCGCCGGCGAGCCGGGGCGGCCTCGACGTGTGGCTGTCCCTGGCCGGCCTGGGGCTGACCTGCACGGCCTTCGCCTACGTGCTGTACTTCCGCCTGCTGACCGATATCGGCCCGATCAAGGCCTCGACCACCACCTTTCTGATCCCGCCCTTCGGCGTGTTGTGGGGCGCCCTGCTCCTCGACGAACCGTTGTCCTGGGCCTACCTGTATGGCGGCGTCTTGATCGCCATAGCCCTGTGGCTGGTGGTACGGCCGGGCACGCCTGCAAAAGCGGCCGACGCGGCCATCCAGGTACCGACCAGGCTTGACCCTCGCCCCTAGCGCGCCAGAAACCCTGCCAGCGCATCCGCCGCGGCCTGCATATGCTGTTCATGACTGAAGCCTGAGCGCTTGAGCGGTTTGAGGTCGTGATCGCCGCTCGCCAGCCACTGCAGGGTTATCGCCCTGGACAATTGATAACCGGCCACCGTCTGCCGGTCGCCCAGGGCGTCACGTTCGCCCTGGACGATCAGGGTCGGCGTGCGCAGTTCGGCCAGGTGCGCGACGCGGGGCTTGTCCGGCTTGCCAACGGCATGGAAGGGATAGCCCAGGCAGACCAGCGCATCGGCCCCCAGTTCGTCGGCGAGCAGGCTGGCCATGCGTCCGCCCATCGACTTGCCACCGATGGCCAGCGGCCCTGCGACTTGTTGGCGCACCCGGGCATACACCCCCCGCCACTTTTCCAGCAGCTTGCCCTGCTGATTGGGGGGGCGCTTCTTGCCGTCTAGGCGGCGGGTGGCCATGTAGTCGAACTCGAAGCGCACTACCGCAACCCCGCGTGCGGCCAGCAGTTGCGCCATCTGCGTCATGAATTCGCTGTCCATCGGCGCGCCGGCGCCATGGGCGAGGATCAGGGTGGCTTGCGCCGTCGCCTCAGGCCGATTCCACAGCCACTCGTCTTGCTCCGTCGGCTGCACGCATTGACCCCGGTCAATACCGGCACTTTGCCCTTTGCTCATGCTTGCCTCGCTTTAGAAGTCCTTCGGCCTGCGTCACCGCTCACGCTCGCGTGAGGCCGACTGTTTTTGAATGATCTGCCCATAACCGTGGATGGAAACCCAGACATGAACACTACAATCAGTTCCGCCTACAACTACAAGGTGGTGCGCCAGTTCGCCATCATGACGGTGGTGTGGGGCATAGTCGGGATGGCGGTCGGCGTACTGATCGCCTCGCAACTAGCCTGGCCCGCGCTCAACTTCGACCTCCCCTGGACCAGCTTCGGTCGCCTGCGTCCGTTGCACACCAACGCGGTGATCTTCGCCTTCGGCGGTTGTGCGCTGTTCGCCACCAGCTACTACGCGGTGCAACGCACCTCCCAGGCTACCCTGTTCGCGCCCAAGCTGGCGGCCTTCACCTTCTGGGGTTGGCAGGCGGTGATCGTGCTGGCGGCCATCAGTCTGCCGCTTGGCTACACCAGTTCCAAGGAATACGCGGAACTGGAATGGCCGATCGACATCCTGATCACGGTGGTCTGGGTCAGCTACGCCATCGTGTTCTTCGGCACGATCATGAAGCGCAAGGTCAGCCACATCTATGTGGGCAACTGGTTCTTCGGCGGTTTCATCCTCACCGTGGCCATCCTGCACCTGGTCAACAACATGGCCATTCCGGTGACCTTTACCAAGTCCTACTCGGCCTACGCCGGGGCGACCGACGCGATGATCCAGTGGTGGTACGGGCACAACGCGGTGGGCTTTTTCCTCACCGCAGGCTTCCTCGGCATGATGTACTACTTCGTGCCCAAGCAGGCCGAGCGTCCGGTGTATTCCTATCGCCTGTCGATCGTGCACTTCTGGGCGCTGATTGCCGTGTACATCTGGGCCGGCCCGCACCACCTGCACTACACCGCGCTGCCGGACTGGGCCCAGAGCCTGGGCATGGTGATGTCGCTGATTCTGCTGGCACCCAGCTGGGGCGGCATGATCAACGGCATGATGACCCTGTCAGGCGCCTGGCATAAGCTGCGCACCGACCCGATCCTGCGCTTTCTGGTGGTGTCCCTGGCCTTCTACGGCATGTCCACCTTCGAAGGCCCGATGATGGCGATCAAGACCGTCAACGCGCTCTCGCACTACACCGACTGGACCATCGGTCACGTCCATGCCGGCGCCCTCGGCTGGGTGGCCATGGTCTCGATCGGTTCGCTCTATCACCTGATCCCCCGGGTCTTCGGTCGCGCCGAGATGCACAGCGTCGGCCTGATCAACGTGCACTTCTGGCTGGCCACCATCGGCACCGTGCTCTATATCGCCTCGATGTGGGTCAACGGCATCGCCCAGGGCCTGATGTGGCGTGCAGTCAACGAAGAGGGGACCCTCACCTACTCCTTCGTCGAAGCCCTGGAAGCCAGCCACCCGGGCTTTGTGGTGCGCCTGATCGGCGGCGCCGTCTTCTTCGTCGGCATGCTGGTGATGGCCTGGAACGTCTGGCAGACCGTGCGCCATACCCAGGCCGCCGAACTGGAAGCCGCCGCCCTGTATTCGGTTGAAGGAGCCCACTGATGAGACACGAAATACTCGAGAAGAATATCGGTCTGATGGCCCTGATGATGGTACTCGCCGTCAGCATCGGCGGCCTGACCCAGATCGTCCCGCTGTTTTTCCAGGACGTCACCAATGAGCCGGTGGCCGGCCTCAAGCCGTACACCGCGCTGCAACTGGAAGGCCGCGACATCTACATCCGCGAAGGCTGCGTCGGCTGCCATTCGCAGATGATCCGCCCGTTCCGCGCCGAAACCGAACGCTACGGCCACTACTCGGTTGCCGGCGAAAGCGTCTACGACCACCCGTTCCTCTGGGGCTCCAAGCGCACCGGGCCGGACCTGGCCCGGGTCGGCGGCCGCTACTCGGACGAGTGGCACCGCGCCCACCTATACAACCCGCGCAACGTGGTACCGGAATCGAAGATGCCGTCCTACCCCTGGCTGGTGGACAACACCCTTGACGGCGAGGACACCGCCGCCAAGTTCAAGGCGCTGCGTACGGTCGGCGTGCCTTACAGCGATGAGGACATCGCCGGCGCCGCGGAGGCGGTCAAGGGCAAAAGCGAGATGGATGCCATGGTCGCCTACCTGCAAGTGCTCGGCACTGCCGTCAAGAACAAGAGGTAGGCCATGTCATTCGCAACCATTGATATCGGCACCCTGCGCGGCATAGGTACGGCACTGGTACTGCTGTCCTTCGTCTGCGTGACGCTCTGGGCCTACAGCAGCAAGCGTCGCGCCACGTTCGACGAGGCGGCGTTGCTGCCTTTTGCCGATGAACCCACGTCCGCTGCATCGAGGAGCAACACCCCATGAGTACCTTCTGGAGCTGGTATGTAACCCTGCTGACCGTTGGCACCCTGCTCGCCCTGTTCTGGCTGATTTTCGCGACCCGCAAGAGCGAGACGCACAAGAACGAGACCGAGCAGACCATGGGTCACTCCTTCGATGGCATCGAGGAATATGACAACCCGCTGCCCAAATGGTGGTTCATGCTGTTTATCGGCACGCTGATCTTTTCCGTCGGCTACCTGGTGCTCTACCCCGGCCTGGGTAACTGGAAAGGTGTGTTGCCGGGCTACGCAGATGGCTGGACCCAGGTTGCCCAGTGGCAACGCGAAGTGGATCAGGCCGATGAGTTGTATGGACCGATCTTCGCCAAATATGCGGCCATGCCACTGGAAGAAGTGGCTAAAGATCCGCAGGCGCTGAAAATGGGTGGCCGCATGTTCGCCACCTACTGCTCGGTTTGCCATGGCTCCGATGCCAAGGGCTCGGCGGGCTTCCCCAACCTGGCCGACAAGCATTGGCGCTGGGGTGGCGAGCCTGCCGCGATCAAGACCAGCATCCTCAATGGCCGCATGGGCATGATGCCCGCGTGGGGCCAGGTGATCGGCGAGGACGGCGTGCAACAGGTGGCGGCTTACGTGCGCCATGACCTGGCCGGCCTGCCACTGCCTGCCGACAAGTCCTTCGACCTGCAGCAGGGTGCGCAGGTATACGCCGGCAATTGCCAGGCCTGTCACGGTGCAGAAGGCAAAGGCATGGCCATGCTCGGCGCGCCCGACCTGACCAAGTCCGCCGGCTGGATCTACGGCAGCAGCCTGGTGCAGTTGCAGCAGACCATCCGCCACGGCCGCAGCGGCCAGATGCCGGCCCAGGAGCAGTACCTGGGTGACGACAAGGTGCACCTGCTGGCCGCCTATGTGCTGAGCCTGGGCCAGGCGCAACGGCGAGCCGAGTAAGTTCCCTCCTGCAAAGTTGGCGACAGAAAACTGTCGCCAATACCTCCCCCAACCCCACCTTCTGTCAGCCCGCAGCAGGTGCGACGCAACGTCGCATCGGCCAGCTGCGGCTTGGTCATTTCTTGATTTGAGTTAAGCTTGCCAGCAGTCGCCAGCCGCCATAGCTTGGGGCCAGGCCATCTTCGCCCGGCTTTTTTGTTGTCGACAAGACACTGCAGAGCCCCCGCGAAACCCCTGCCAAAAGCCCTTGAAGGCACGACCCAGTGGGTCTGCGGCGTTGCATTGGCTACCTGCCTTCTCCATACTTGCCGCCGATTTTTACCCCCTATAAAAATCCATTAACCGTGGAACCCAGCATGAGCACAGCAATCAGTCAGACTGCTTATAACTACAAGGTGGTTCGCCAATTCGCCGTGATGACGGTGATTTGGGGAGTCATTGGCATGCTTCTAGGTGTGTTCATTGCCGCACAACTCGTGTGGCCGGAACTCAACCTGGGATTGGAATGGACGAGCTTCGGCCGTCTGCGTCCGCTGCACACCAACGCGGTGATCTTCGCCTTCGGCGGATGTGCGCTGATGGCCACGTCCTTCTACGTGGTGCAACGCACCAGTCAGGCCCGCCTGATCTCCGACGGCCTGGCGGCTTTCGTCTTCTGGGGCTGGCAGGCAGTGATCGTGCTGGCAGTCATCACCCTGCCAATGGGTTACACCGGCAGCAAGGAATACGCCGAACTGGAATGGCCGATCGATGTACTGATCACCATTGTCTGGGTCGCTTATGCGGTGGTGTTCTTCGGCACCGTGGTCAAGCGCAAGACCAAGCACATCTATGTAGGCAACTGGTTCTACGGCGCGTTCATCCTGGTCACCGCGATGCTGCACATCGTCAACAGCGCCGCCATGCCGGTGAGCCTGTTCAAGTCGTACTCGATGTATTCGGGTGCGACCGACGCGATGATCCAGTGGTGGTACGGCCACAACGCCGTGGGCTTCTTCCTGACTACCGGCTTCCTGGGGATGATGTACTACTTCGTACCCAAGCAGGCCGAGCGCCCGATCTACTCCTATCGCCTGTCCATCGTGCACTTCTGGGCACTGATCACCCTGTATATCTGGGCTGGCCCGCACCACCTGCACTACACCGCGCTGCCGGACTGGGCGCAATCGCTGGGCATGGCGATGTCGCTGATTCTGCTGGCGCCGAGCTGGGGCGGCATGATCAACGGCATGATGAGCCTGTCGGGCGCCTGGCATAAGCTGCGCACCGACCCGATCCTGCGCTTCCTGGTGGTCTCGCTGGCGTTCTACGGCATGTCGACCTTCGAAGGCCCGATGATGGCGATCAAGACGGTCAACGCCCTGTCGCACTACACCGACTGGACCATCGGCCACGTACACGCCGGCGCCCTCGGCTGGGTCGCGATGATCTCCATCGGTGCGCTCTATCACATGATCCCCAAGGTCTACGGCCGCGAGCAGATGCACAGCATCGCGCTGATCAACCTGCACTTCTGGCTGGCCACTATCGGCACCGTGCTCTATATCGCCTCGATGTGGGTCAACGGCATCACCCAGGGCCTGATGTGGCGCGCAGTCAACCAGGACGGCACCCTCACCTACTCCTTCGTCGAAGCGCTGGAAGCCAGCCATCCTGGTTTCGTGGTGCGCATGGTCGGCGGCATGTTCTTCGTCGCCGGCATGCTGCTGATGGCTTACAACACCTACCGCACCGTGCGAGCCGCCAAGCCGGTTGAATACGAAGCGGCTGCGCAGTTCACCGCTGGGAGCGCCCACTGATGAAACACGAAATCATCGAGAAGAATATCGGCTTGATGGCGCTGCTGATGGTGCTCGCCGTCAGCATCGGCGGCCTGACCCAGATCGTCCCGCTGTTTTTCCAGGACGTCACCAATGAGCCGGTGGAAGGTCTCAAGCCCTACACCGCGCTACAACTGGAAGGCCGCGACGTGTATATCGCCAATGGCTGCGTCGGCTGCCACTCGCAGATGATCCGTCCGTTCCGCGCCGAAACCGAGCGCTACGGCCACTACTCGGTCGCGGGCGAAA
Organism: Pseudomonas sp.; assembly: GCF_041601375.1. Classification (GTDB taxonomy): domain Bacteria; phylum Pseudomonadota; class Gammaproteobacteria; order Pseudomonadales; family Pseudomonadaceae; genus Aquipseudomonas. The sequence goes on from NZ_JBFIIG010000029.1 coordinate 9,165, forward strand.
GCGTCTATGACCACCCCTTCCTCTGGGGTTCCAAGCGCACCGGCCCGGACCTGGCCCGGGTCGGCGGCCGCTACTCGGACGAGTGGCAGCGCGCGCACCTGTACAACCCGCGCAACGTGGTGCCCGAGTCGAAAATGCCGGCCTACCCCTGGCTGGTCGAGAACAAACTCGACGGCAAGGACACCGCGAAGAAGCTTGAAGTCATGCGCGGTTTCGGCATCCCCTACACCGATGAAGACATCGCCGGGGCCAAGGACGCAGTGAAGGGCAAGACCGAAATGGACGCGCTGGTCGCGTACCTGCAGGTTCTCGGCACCTCAATCAAGAACAAACGGTAACGCGCAATGGACATCGGGACTATTCGCGGCATAGGCACGGCAGTGGTGTTCATCGCCTTTATCAGCGTTGTGCTCTGGGCCTATAGCAGCAAGCGTAAATCGAACTTCGACGAGGCCGCCAATCTGCCCTTCGCCGACGATCCGAAAACCAGTGAGCGTGACGAGAAATCTTCCAGGAGCAATAACCAATGACCACGTTCTGGAGTTGGTACGTAACAATCCTCTCCCTAGGCACCATCTTCGCGTTGACCTGGCTTATCTTCGGCACTCGCAAGGGCCAGCGCCAGGAAGCCACCGAAGAAACCGTCGGCCACGCGTTCGATGGCATCGAGGAATACGACAACCCACTGCCCAAGTGGTGGTTCATGCTGTTCCTCGCCACCATCGTCTTCGCCTTGGGCTACCTGGCGCTCTACCCGGGCCTGGGTAACTTCAAAGGCCTGCTGCCCGGCTACGAGTACCTCGACAACAAGGCCGAGACGCCATTCGCCACCGATGTACAGATCGCCGATGGCAAAGAGCGCAACGCCGGCTGGACCGGCGTGCATCAGTGGGAAAAGGAAATGGCCAAGGCCGACGCGCAATACGGGCCGATCTTCGCCAAATATGCCGCCATGCCAATCGAACAGGTTGCCCAGGACGAGCAAGCCCTGAAGATGGGCGGTCGCCTGTTCGCCTCCAACTGCTCGGTGTGCCATGGCTCCGACGCCAAGGGCGCCTACGGCTTCCCCAACCTCACCGACAACGACTGGCTGTACGGCGGCGAGCCGGAAACCATCAAGACCACCATCATGGGCGGTCGCCAGGGCATGATGCCCGCGCAACTGGCCGCACTTGGCGAAACAGGCATCCGCAATGTCGCCGGTTACGTGCGCAGCCTGTCGGGCCTGAAAAACCCGGAAGGTATCCAGGTAGACGTTGCCGCAGGTCAAAACATCTTCGCCGCCAATTGTGCAGTCTGTCATGGTGCTGACGCCAAGGGGCAACAGGCCATGGGCGCGCCGAACCTGACCGACCGAACCTGGCTCTATGGCTCCAGCTTCGCTCAGGTTCAGCAGACCCTGCGCTATGGCCGCAACGGCAAGATGCCTGCCCAGGAAGACTTCCTCGGCAATGACAAGGTGCACCTGCTGGCGGCTTATGTGTACAGCCTGTCGCAACAACCCGAGGAGAAGTGATTCTCCACCTGAGTTGAGCGCGACCTCCGGTCGCACCCAACCAGGGCAAGCCAGGCGTACCATAGCGCAATAGCGAGAATGACCCCGGCCGGCATGTATCGGCCGGGGCAGCCAACCAACCGCCGTGGTACAGACTGATGAACACGCAGATTCCCGTTAAAGACGTCACCCCGGTCAAGGTCGACACCGTCGATCTCTACGCCAATCGCGAAAAAATCTATACCCGTTCCTTCACCGGCCTCTTCCGCAATCTGCGCATGCTCGGCGGCGCCCTGCTGTTCATCCTCTATTTCGGCACCGTCTGGCTCACCTGGAATGGCCGCCAGGCCGTCTGGTGGGACCTGCCGGAACGCAAATTCCATATCCTCAGCGCCACCTACTGGCCGCAGGATTTCGTCCTGCTGTCGGCCGTATTGATCATCGCCGCCTTCGGCCTGTTCTTCATCACCGTCTATGCCGGACGCGTCTGGTGCGGTTACACCTGCCCGCAGAGCGTGTTCACCTGGGTATTCATGTGGGCGGAAAAGGTCACCGAAGGCGACCGCAACCAGCGCATGAGACTCGACAAAGCGCCGATGACCGCGCGCAAATTCCTGCGCAAGCTGGCCAAGCACAGCATCTGGGTCGGCGTGTCCCTGCTCACGGCCATCACCTTCGTCGGCTACTTCACACCGATCCGCGAGTTGATCGCCGAACTCTTCACCCTGCAGGCCGGCGGCTGGGCGACGTTCTGGGTCGGTTTCTTCACCGTGGCCACCTATGGCAACGCCGGTTACCTGCGCGAACAGGTGTGCATCTATATGTGCCCCTATGCGCGCTTCCAGAGCGTGATGTTCGACCAGGACACCCTGATCGTGTCCTACGACCCACGCCGCGGCGAGCCGCGCGGCCCGCGCAAACGCGACGCCGACTACAAGGCCGAAGGGCTGGGCGACTGCATCGACTGCAAAATGTGCGTGCATGTCTGCCCGACCGGCATCGACATCCGCGACGGCCTGCAGATCGAATGCATCGGCTGCGCGGCCTGCATCGATGCCTGCGACAGCATCATGGACAAGATGAACTACCCGAAAGGCCTGATCAGCTATACCACCGAACACAACCTGTCGGGGCAGAAGACCCACCTGGTCCGGCCACGGCTGATCGGCTACGCCATCGCCCTGCTGGCCATGATGGCGGTCTTCGCCTGGGCCGTGGCCAGTCGCTCGCTGGTCGAACTGGATGTGCTCAAGGATCGCGTACTCTACCGCGAGAACGAGGAAGGCCGGATCGAGAACGTCTACACCCTGAAGATCATGAACAAGGCCCAGCAACCGATCACTTACCTGATCGAAGCCGATGGCCTCGACGGCCTGGTCTACGAAGGCAAGCGTGAAATCAAGGCCCTCGCCGGTGAAGTGCTGTCGCTGCCGGTCGAACTGTCGATCGACCCGGAAAAACTGCCGTCCAGCACCAATGAAATCATGTTCCGCATCCGCTCCGCGGACGATGCGAGCATCAACAACGACGCCGCCAGCCGCTTTATCGGCCCGAGCGTCCGCTGATCAAAAGGTCAAGCATGTCTGACGAAGCACCGATCAAACCCTGGTTCAAGCAGTTCTGGCCCTGGTTCCTCATTGCCCTGCTGGGTTACTCGGTCGTGCAAGGGCTGACCCTGCTGACCATTGCCACGCGCAATCCGCCGGGCTTGATCTCCGATGACTACTACGATGTCGGCAAAGGCATCAACCAGTCGCTGGAGCGCGAATCCCTGGCCTTGCAACTGCAACTGCACGCCACCCTCGACCTCGACGACGAAACCGGCGTTGCCGAACTGCGCCTGCAAGGCAATAGCGGCCCGGCACAACTGGTGCTGAACCTGATCTCGCCCACCCAACCCGAGCGCGACCGGCGCATCATTCTGCAGCCACAAGGCCAAGGCCTGTACCGCGGGCAGATGCAGGACGCGGTGCAGGGCCGGCGCTTCGTCGAGCTGATCGGCCAGGAAGGCGGCAAGGACTGGCGCCTGTTCGAGGAAGAAACCCTGGAAAGCGGCAAGACCATCCGCCTCGGGGACGCCCGGTAGTGCACTGCTGCTACGGCATCGCCGCTGGCGAAAGGCTTCGGCGTGCAGAGCGCACCCCGCCGCCATCGTTAACAGGCTATATCGCAACGCCAGGTACACGACTGCCCCCCCATGGCTAGCCCGACCCCCTGTTACCACTGCGGCCTGCCGGTTCCTGCCGGCAGCCGCTTTCTCGCCCAGGTACTGGGCGAGACTCGCGCCATGTGCTGTCCGGGCTGCCAGGCGGTGGCCGAGGCCATAGTCGCCGGCGGGCTGGAGCACTATTACAAGCACCGCAGCGAAAGCGCCGCCAACCCGCAAAGCCTGCCGCAGGCCCTGCCCGACGAGTTGGCGCTGTATGACCGCGCCGACGTGCAGCAACCCTATGTCGAACAGCACGGCGAGCTGAGCGAAACCTGCCTGCTGATCGAAGGCATCAGTTGCGCCGCCTGCGGCTGGCTGATCGAGAAGCACCTGCGCGATGTGCCGGGTATCGCCGAGGCCCACCTCAACCTGTCCAACCACCGCCTGCAGGTGCGCTGGGCCGACAGCCAGCTGCCGCTCAGCCAACTGCTCAAGGAGCTGCGCAAGATCGGCTATGCCGCGCACCCCTGGCAGGCCGATGCCGCCGCCGAGCAGCTGCAACGGGAAAACCGCCGGGCCATGCGCGAACTGGGCGTGGCCGGCATGCTGTGGATGCAGGTGATGATGGCGACCATGGCCACCTGGCCGGAATTCAACATCGACCTCAGCCCCGAGCTGGACATGATCCTGCGCTGGGTCAGCCTGTTCCTCACCACCCCGATCGTCTTCTACTGCTGCGGCCAGTTCTTCCGCGGCGCCCTGCGCGATCTGCGCACCCGCCACCTGACCATGGACGTCTCGGTGTCACTGGCCATCGGCGGCGCCTATGTCGCCGGCATCTGGTCGACCGTCAGCGGCCAAGGCGAGCTGTATTTCGATGCGGTCGGCATGTTCGCCCTGTTCCTGCTCACCGGCCGCTACCTGGAGCGCCGCGCCCGCGAGCGCACGGCGGCGGCTACCGCGCAGCTCGTGCACCTATTGCCGGCCTCTTGCCTGCGCCTGGATGCCGACGGCCAGAGCCAGCGGATCCTGCTCAGCGAACTGCGCACAGGCGAGCAGGTGCTGGTGCCGCCCGGCGCCCTGCTGCCGGCCGATGGCCGCATTCTCAGCGGCCAATCGAGCGTCGATGAGTCGCTGCTCACCGGCGAATACCTGCCGCAGGCGCGCGGCGTGGGCGACAGCGTGACCGCCGGCACCCTCAACGTCGAAGGACCGCTGACCGTCGAAGTGCAGGCGCTCGGCGATGCCACCCGGCTGTCGGCCATCGTCCGCCTGCTCGAGCGTGCGCAAAGCGAGAAGCCGCGCCTGGCGGAGATTGCCGACCAGGTGGCGCAGTGGTTCCTGCTGATCGTCCTGGTGGTGGCCGCCGTGGTCGGCCTGGTCTGGCTGCAAATCGATTCCTCGCGTGCCTTCTGGATAGTGCTGGCCCTGCTGGTCGCCACCTGCCCCTGCGCCCTGGCCCTGGCCACCCCGACCGCCCTGACCGCCGCCACCGGCAGCCTGCACAAGCTCGGCCTGCTGCTGACCCGGGGTCATGTGCTGGAAGGCCTCAATCAGATCGACACGGTAATCTTCGACAAGACCGGCACCCTGACCGAGGGCCGCCTGACCCTGAGCGCCATCCATCCGCTCGGCGCGCTGGACAGCGATGCCTGCCTGGCCCTGGCCGCCGCCCTGGAGAACCGCTCGGAACACCCGATCGCCCGCGCCTTTGGCCGCGCCGCCCAGGCCGCCGAGCAGGTCGACAGCATTCCCGGGCTGGGCTTGCAGGGCCTGGTAGATGGACGCCAACTGCGTATTGGTCAGCCCGATTTCGTCAGCCAGTTGAGTGGCCGGGCCGCGCCGGTGATCCCCGGCGCACAGGGCCAATGGCTGCTGCTCGGCGACAGCCAGGGCCCGCTGGCCTGGTTCGTCCTCGATGACCGCCTGCGTGACGACGCCCCCGCCCTGCTCGCCGCCTGTCGCGCGCGCGGCTGGCAGGTGCTGCTGCTCTCGGGCGACAACTCGCCGATGGTCGGCGAAGTGGCACGCCAACTGGGCATCGAAGACGCCCGTGGCGGCATGACCCCGGACGCCAAGCTGGCTGAGCTGCACAAATTGCATGAACAGGGTCGCCGGGTGTTGATGCTCGGTGACGGGGTCAACGACGTGCCGGTGCTGGCCGGCGCCGATATCAGCGTGGCCATGGGCAGCGCCACCGACCTGGCGAAAACCAGCGCCGATGCGGTGCTGCTGTCCAACCGCTTGGGCAGCCTGGTACAGGCCTTCAGCCTGGCCCGGCGCACCCGTCGGATCATCATCGAGAACCTGGTCTGGGCCAGCCTGTACAATGGCCTAGTGCTGCCGTTCGCCGCCATCGGCTGGATCACACCGATCTGGGCGGCGCTGGGCATGTCGCTCAGCTCGCTGCTGGTGGTGCTCAACGCCCTGCGCCTGACCCGCGCACCCAACCCGTAGGTTGGCGCCGAGGAACCAAGCCCATCTGATTCAGCTTGTTAGGCTTTGCGGAACACAGCCCAAGCTACCCCGCTTTTTATCGGCCCCGGAGACCCCATGCCTGCGCTCTACATCCTGATCCCGGTTGCCATTGCCCTGGTCGGCTTCGCCATCTGGCTGTTCTTCTGGGCCGTCGACAGCGGCCAGTACGACGACCTCGACGGCCCGGCCCACAGCATCCTGTTCGACGACGACGACCCCATGCACAAGGCCGGCGTCAGCCAGGCGCAACCGCCCGACGAGCCAACCGACGACCAGGAGCCGCCCCGTGCTTGAACTGGCGCCCCTGCTGTTGTCCGCGCTGATCCTCGGCCTGCTCGGCGGCGGCCACTGCCTGGGCATGTGTGGCGGCCTGATGGGCGCCCTGACCCTGGCCATACCGGCTGAGCAGCGCGCGCAACGCTTTCAGCTATTGCTGTCCTACAACCTCGGGCGGATTCTCAGCTATGCCACCGCCGGCCTGCTCCTCGGCATGGCCGGCTGGGCCCTGGCCAGCAGCCCGGCGGCCATGCTGCTACGGGTTGTCGCCGCGCTGCTGCTGATCGCCATGGGCCTGTACCTGGCCGGCTGGTGGAGCGGCCTGACCCGCATCGAAGCACTCGGCCGCGGCCTGTGGCGCACCATCCAACCACTGACCCGCCGCTTCATGCCGGTCACCAGCCTGCCGCGCGCCCTGCTCCTCGGCGGCCTGTGGGGCTGGCTGCCGTGCGGCCTGGTCTACAGCACCCTGCTCTGGGCGGCGAGCCAGGGCGACGCACTCGACAGCGCCGCGCTGATGCTGGCATTCGGCCTCGGCACCCTGCCGGTGCTGCTGGCCACCGGCATGGCGGCCGAACGCATGACCGCCTTGCTGCGCAAACAGGGCGTGCGCATGGCCGGCGGCCTGCTGGTGATCCTCTTCGGACTGTGGACCCTGCCCGGCCCGCACCAGCACTGGCTGATGGGGCATTGAGGCAGCTATAAGCTGCAAGCAGAGACACTAGTGCCTCGAGTTTGAGGCGTACAGCTGGAGCCTGCAGCGCCATGACCCAGGTCAACACACAATCGGCGGGCCTCTTTTACACTCCCTCGACATTGATAGTTGGACCGGGGATTACCCGCATGCTTGACGCCATCCACTGGGATACGGACCTGATCCGCCGCTACGATCAGGCCGGGCCGCGTTACACCTCCTACCCCACCGCCGTGCAGATGCACGGCGGCGTCGGCTCATTCGAACTGCTGCACGCGCTGCGCGAAAGCCGCAATGAATTGCGCCCGCTGTCACTCTATGTGCACGTGCCCTTCTGCGCGCACGTCTGCTACTACTGCGCCTGCAACAAGGTGATCACCAAGGATCGCGGGCGCGCCCAGCCCTATCTGCGCGAGCTGGAACACGAGATGGCCATCGTCAGCCACCATCTCGATCGCCGCCAACGCGTCGAACAGCTGCACTTTGGCGGCGGCACGCCGACGTTTCTCAGCCATGACGAACTGCGTCACCTGATGAGCCAGTTGCGCCAGCACTTCAACCTGCTGGATGACGACTCCGGCGACTACAGCATCGAGATCGATCCGCGCGAAGCCGACTGGTCGACCATGGGCCTGCTGCGTGAACTGGGTTTCAATCGGGTCAGCCTCGGCGTGCAAGACCTCGACCCGGCCGTGCAGCGCGCGGTCAATCGCCTGCAAACCCTGGAAGAGACCCGCTCCATCGTCGAAGCCGCGCACACCCTGCAGTACCGCTCGGTGAATATCGACCTGATCTACGGCCTGCCCAAGCAGACCCCGCAAAGCTTCGCCCTGACCCTGGACGAGATCATCGCCCTGCAGCCCGACCGGCTGTCGCTCTTCAACTACGCCCACCTGCCCGAGCGGTTCATGCCGCAACGGCGCATCGACAGCAACGACCTGCCCAGCCCGACAGATAAACTGGCGATACTGCAGGCCAGCATCGCCCAGCTCAGTGCTGCCGGTTACCGTTATATCGGCATGGATCACTTCGCCCTGGCCGACGACGAACTGGCCAGCGCCCAGGAAGACGGCAGCCTGCAGCGCAACTTCCAGGGCTACACCACCCATGGCCATTGCGACTTGATCGGCCTTGGCGTCTCGGCAATCAGCCAGGTCGGCGACCTCTACTGCCAGAACGACAGCGACCTGAATCAGTACCAGCAAAGCCTGGCCAGCGATCAACTGGCCACTCGGCGTGGGCTGCACTGCAATGCCGATGACCGGGTACGGCGCGCGGTGATTCAGCAGCTAATCTGCCATTTCGGCCTGAATTTCGCCGAGATCGAGCAGGCCCACGGCATCCAATTCCGCGGGTATTTCGCCGATATCTGGCCACAGCTGGAGCAGATGGCCCGGGACGACCTGATCGGTCTCAGCGCTGAAGGCATCGACGTGCGCCCCGCCGGTCGCCTGCTGGTACGTTCGCTGTGCATGCTGTTCGATCACTACCTCACCCCGGACAATCAACAGCGCTTCTCACGGGTGATCTAATCACCGAAGACATTCACTCCGCAGGAGCGGCTGCCCCGTCCGCGACAGAGCACTGTCGCGCAACCGTGCTGGCATGGAGTCCCAAGCTCTCACAGACCATCACACCCGACGAAAGGTCATGCTGCAGCCCTTATGACCCGTTTTGCTAACAGAATTAAGACTTTCCTCGACTGGCTGGGACCTCCACCCTGCTGTAACCTTACGAGCATTGCGTGTTTTACCTAGGAATCGACGCCGATGTCCGGAAGCATCAAGCTGCATACGCCACATCAAGCCCATTGCAAGGACTGCAGCCTGGCGACCTTGTGCCTGCCGCTTTCGCTGAATTTGGAAGACATGAACGCGCTGGACGAGATCGTCAAGCGTGGCCGCCCGCTGAAGAAAGGCGAGTTCCTGTTTCGCCAGGGCGATGTGTTCGACTCGGTGTTCGCCGTGCGTTCCGGTGCACTGAAGACCTTCAGCCTGAGCGATAACGGCGAAGAGCAGATCACCGGCTTTCACCTGCCCAGCGAACTGGTCGGCCTGTCCGGCATGGACACCGAGATCTATCCGGTTTCTGCGCAAGCCCTGGAGACCACCTCGGTCTGTGAAATCCCCTTCGACCGCCTCGACGAGCTGTCGATCCTGCTGCCCCAACTGCGGCGCCAGTTGATGCGGGTGATGAGTCGGGAAATCCGCGACGACCAGCAGATGATGCTGCTGCTGTCGAAGAAAACCGCCGATGAACGCATCGCCACCTTTCTGGTCAATCTATCCGCCCGCTTCCGTGCCAGGGGCTTCTCACCCAATCAGTTCCGCCTGGCCATGTCGCGCAACGAAATTGGTAACTATTTGGGCCTTGCGGTGGAAACCGTCTCCCGGGTATTTACCCGCTTCCAGCAGAACCAATTGCTCGAAGCCGAAGGCAAGTCGGTGCATATTCTCGACCCCATCGAACTGTGCGCCCTGGCCGGCGGCAACCTCGACGGCTGACCGAAGCATAAGCGTCGGTCGCCAATAGCCGGCGCCCTAGGGCACTTCAGTCAGCGGCAGGACTCTTACGATGATTTTCGACGAATTCAGTATCAAAACCTTGATCCGCCCGGTCGCGGACTTCCCCAGGCCCGGGGTGACGTTTCGCGATATCACCCCGCTGCTGCAGTCGCCACGCGCCCTGCGCATGGTCGCCGACAGCTTTATTCAGCGCTATGTCGAAGCCGAGTTCAGCCATATCGGCGCCATGGATGCCCGCGGTTTTCTGATTGGCTCGATCATGGCCTATGAACTGAACAAGCCGCTGATCCTGTTTCGCAAGCAAGGCAAACTGCCAGGCGATGTGCTGCGCGAAAGCTACCAGAGCGAATACGGCGAGGCCTCTCTCGAAGTGCAGGCCGACAGCCTCTGCGACGGCGACCAAATCCTCATGTTCGATGACCTGATCGCCACCGGCAGCACCCTGCTGGCTGCCGCACAACTGGTGCGACGCATGGGCGCGAACATTTATGAAGCCGCCGCGATCATCGACCTGCCCGATCTGGGCGGCTCGGAAAAACTGCAAGACATTGGCATCCCGACCTTTACTCTCACCGCCTTCGCCCTCGACGACCGCTAATCATGCCCGAAAACACCCTTACCCCGAGCTACGGCACGTGGCGCGAGCGCCTGGCCGACCTGATGGAAAGCCCAGGCATCAGCCGCCTGGTGACTGGCCTGATCATCCTCAATGCGGCAATCCTCGGCATGGAAACCTCGCCGAGCCTGATGGCCGACTGGGGCAGCCTGCTGCTGGCACTGGACACGCTGATCCTCGGCCTGTTCATCCTCGAACTGACACTGCGCTTCGTCGCCCGCGGCGCCGGCCTGCTGCGCGACCCCTGGGCGGTGTTCGACTGCCTGGTAGTGGGCATTGCCCTGGTGCCAGCCAGCGGCCCATTCGCCGTATTGCGCGCACTCAGGGTATTGCGGGTTTTGCGACTGATCTCGATCAACCCGAACATGCGCCGGGTGGTGCAGGCTCTGCTGTCCTCGCTGCCGGGCATGGGCAGCATTGCCATGCTGCTGGGCCTGGTGTTCTACGTGGCCGCGGTGATGGCCACCCAGTTGTTCGGTGAAGCCTTCCCCGAATGGTTCGGCAGCCTCGGTGCCAGCCTCTACACCCTGTTCCAGGTGATGACCCTGGAAAGCTGGTCGATGGGCATCGTGCGCCCGGTGATGGAACAGTTCCCGCTGGCCTGGCTGTACTTTCTGCCCTTCATCCTGGTCGCCACCTTCATGATGCTCAACCTGTTCATCGCGGTAGTGGTCAACGCCATGCAAGCCACCCACGATCAGGAAGCCCTCCAGGCGCCGCCGTCGAAAACCGAACAACTGCTGCTCGATGAGCTGAAAGCCCTGCGCACTGAAATCGCCGAACTGCGCCAGCCCCGGCCCTGACAAGACGCCGGCTGCGGGAGCGGCCGGGCGGCGCTCCGCTTCAAGCTGTGCTGGGCATCGCAGAATTCGCGGCACAACAGCAGCTTCGCGGCTGAGGCCGCCCTTATCAAACAACTCGCATCTCATTGATTTTATAGGTTATGACGAATTGTGTAGGAGCGGATTTATCCGCGAAAAATCTCGAATGAGCAAAAGCTTCGCGGATAAATCCGCTCCTACAGGTATCCACAAGCCGAGGCGATGCGTGACAGACGGTATCTACGCTCCTCGCTTTTAATCGTTTCCCGCTTCCTCTTCCCCCCACCCGGATCTAGTCGAAAAACGCCTCGAAGAAACGATCCAGCTCGCCCTCGTACTGATCGAGGAAATACAGGGTGTCGGCCGCCAGCAAGTCGAGCAGGACCATGCCGTTCGGCCCCGAATCTTCTCCGGCCGCTGCGCGCAGACGTGCCGTCATACCCAGATTGACCTGGCGCAAGTTGCGATACACCTCACGCAAGTCGCTCAGCGACCAGTCCGCACTCATGCCACGCTGCTGGCGCAGGTACTGCCCAAGCAAGTAGGTGCCGAACACCCGGTACAGGGTTTCGTCGGTGCCGCTGAACGGCAGGTGAAACCAGGCCATGGCCTTGAGCTGTCGCGTGTGGGGACAGCCCGAAGCGGCTCCAAGCACACCAAGCAGCGAACCGAAAGCACGCTGCAGCGAGGTGCGCTGCCGGATATCCCGGCCCCGCCACAGCACACGCACAGCCACCTCCTCATAGGAAGGCATCTGCGCCAACACCTCGACCGGCTTCACCAAGGCTACGGCGAAAGGACAATAAGGCGCCTCTGCCTCACGCAGCGGACAATGCCTGCATTGCTGGAAGCCGAGACGCGTCCAGTCCGGCGGCGCTTCGTCGGGCGCGCCGGGCAGCGCCGCCAAATCGACCTGATGCTGCCAACGGCGGCCATCGGCGAACTCGAAGTGATACTGGATGATCGAATCATCCATCGTTGGCTGCACCATGGGCTAACCTGTGTGGCAGAGTCATCAAGAATTAAGTGTGGCGGCGAACGGCCAGCATCGCCATAATTTCGACGTCAAAATAAAGTTAACACGTGTGATTTCAGACCGCGATCCAGGCCACACAAATAACCCTGCCCTGGTCGCCAAGCGGAGCTCGCCATGGATAGCCGCCAAAGTGAATTGGCCTCTGCTCTTGTTGAGCACATCCAAACCGGTGTGATCATCATCGATCGCGAGCTAAGGGTTCAGTACTGGAACAACTTCGTCACCCAGTGTAGCGGCAAGCAACTCGAGCAGGTGCAGCAACAGCCACTTTCCCGCGTATTCCCGGACGCTGACACCCACTGCCTGGACAAAATGCTGGCTTCTGCCCGCGATCATGGCGAGCATGTCTACACCGAATGGCGCGAGACTCCCCACCTGATTCAGCTGCCATTCGACATCGCCGGCAAACCAGCCCCGCCAATGCTGCAAAGCACCCTGCTGTTCCCCTTCAAAGGCAGCGATGGCCAGCCGCTGTTTGGCCTGATCCTGTACGACAACAGCGAACTCGCCCGTGACAACCAGCAACTGGATATGGTCCTGCAGGCCCTGAGCAGCAAGCAGATCGAGCAGGAACTGCTGATCATGAAGCTGGAAAAAGCCAATGCCCAGCTCATGCAATCGGAGAAACTCGCCGCCATCGGCCAGCTCGCTGCCGGCGTGGCGCACGAGATCAATAACCCGATAGGTTATGTGTTCTCCAATTTGCAGACCCTGGCCGGTTATGTCCATGACCTGCTGCGCATCATCGACGCAGTGGATGGTGCGGTCAGCCTGGAGGCGTTGCGCCAGCTCAAACGCAGCCTGGAGTACGACTATATCCGCAGCGATGTCGAGGCACTGATCGGCGAGTCCGAGGATGGCATCGAGCGAGTCAAGAAGATCATCGCCGCACTCAAGGATTTCTCCCATTTCGAGGAGGATGAGTTCCGCCTCGCCGATCTGCATCGTGGCCTCGACACCACCCTGAATGTGGTCAATAACGAACTCAAGTACAAGGCCGAAGTGGTCAAGGAATACGCCGAGCTGCCTGCGGTGGAATGCATGCCCTCGCAAATAAATCAGGTCATGATGAACCTGCTGGTCAACGCCGCCCACGCCATCGAGCAGTTCGGCCGCATTACCCTGCGTAGCGGGCATGAGAACGACTGGGTCTGGCTGGAGGTGGAGGATACCGGCCAAGGCATTGCCGCGCACTTGCTCAACCGCATCTACGAGCCGTTCTTTACCACCAAGCCGGTGGGCAAAGGCACCGGCCTGGGCTTGTCGCTGTCTTATAACATCGTGCGCAAGCACAATGGCCGTATCGAGGTGTTCAGCACGCCTGGCCAGGGCACGCGGTTTCGTGTCTGGTTACCCGTCCTGCAGCCCGCCCAGCCACCAACCAATGAGGACGCTGGTCACCATGACTGAACCGAACGCCATCGCCAACGTCCTGCTGGTGGACGACGAAGAGAACATCCTCAGCAGCCTGCGCCGTGTGCTCAGGGGCGAAGCCTATAGCGTGCAGATCGCCACCGGAGGCGAGCAGGCCCTGGAAGTCCTGCGCAGCCAACCGATCGACCTGGTGATTTCCGACGCCCGTATGCCGGGCATGGATGGCGCGACGCTGCTGGCCGAAGTACAGAAGCACTGGCCAGGCACCATGCGCATTCTGCTCACCGGCTACGCCGACATCAGCACCACCATTCGCGCCATCAACCAGGGGCAGATCTACCGCTACATCAGCAAGCCCTGGGACGACGACGAACTGCGCCTGACCATGCGCCAGGCCCTGGCCTACCAACACTCGGAGCGCGAGCGCGTGCGCCTGGAAGCGCTGAGCCAGGCACAGAACCAGCGCCTGCAGGAACTCAACGAAACCTTGGAACAGCGGGTCATGGCGCGCACCGCGGAGCTGGAGCAGACCGCCGACATGCTCGATCTGGCTTACGAGGAGCTCAAGCGCAGCTACGTCACGGCGACCGAGGTGTTCTCCAGCCTGGTCAACCAACGCATCCCCAAGGACAAGCAGACCAATACTCAAATCATTGCCCTGGTTCGCGCCTATGCCGATTTGCACGGCCTCGACGCAGCCCCCAGCCGCGACCTGACCATGGCCGCCGCGCTCTACAATATCGGCAAGCTGACCTGGGACGATCAACTACTCAGCCGCCCTTCCGACCTGCTCTACAAGCAGGAACGCGAGCGCTACCGGCAGTACCCGGTTCAGGGCGAGAACCTGTTGATGGCCCTGGAGCCGCTGCAGGATGCGGCCCGGCTGATCCGCCATCACCAGGAGCGCTGGGACGGTAGCGGCTTCCCCGATCACCTCAAGGGCGAGGCCACGCCCTTCGGTTCACGCCTGTTGAAACTGGCGGTGGATTTCATCGAGCTGCAGCGCGGCAGCATTCTCGAGCGCAGGCTAAACCGCGATGAAGCCCTGTTGCTGATCAACAAATACAGCGGGCGCCTCTACGATCCACAATTGTGCGAGCAATTCATCACCCTCTGCACCGAACTGGCGCCGGACATCACCCTGGCCGACCCGAGCATCCTCGCCCTGGATACCCGGCGTCTGGAACCTGGCATGGTGCTGGCCCGCAACCTGCACGCTGACAATGGCATGCTGCTACTCAATGAGGGCAAGCCGCTGACCGCTCTGTTAATCGACAAACTGATCGCCTTCGAAGCCAGCGAAAGCGGCCACTACACCCTGTTTGTCCGCACCGCCGAGGATGCCACGCTGGCCACGGAGAAGACGCCATGATCAAGATTCAACTGCTGGACGATGAGCCGCAGATCCTCAAGGCGTTGCAACGGGTGCTGCGCCCTCATGACTGGGAAGTGCATGCCTTCAGCGACGTCCAGGAAGCCCTGGAGGCGCTGACCGAGCATGAGTACGCGGTGATCGTCTCCGACTTCAAGATGCCGCACCTGGACGGCGTCACCTACCTGCAATTCGCCAAGCAGCGTCAGCCCAATGCCATGCGCATACTGCTGACCGGCCATTGCGAGCGCCAATCGATGATGCAGGCGATCAACCAGGCGGAGGTCTACCGCTACATCGCCAAACCCTGGGAAGACTTAGAGATCGAAGTCGCTTTGCGCGGTGCCATCGACCTGTATCTCCTGCGCGCCGAAAACCAGCGCCTGCTCAAGCAGGTGCGCCATCAACAAAGCGCCCTCGATCGCCAGCAGGAGGAATTGCTGCGCCTGGAGGTCGAACACCCGGGCCTTACCCGGGTACGCCGCGACAGCGACGGTTCAGTGCTGATCGATGAGCTGGACGACGCTCAACCCAGCTGATGATCATCCGCGCCAGCCGGCGCCGATCGACAAGGACTCGAGGATGGACATCAAGACCCGTCACGTGATTTACCACGCCTATCTGCATATTCTGGCCTTCACCCTTCTGGCACTCAGCGGCATCAGCCTGCTGGATTACCTGTTCTGGTGGCAGCCCAACGCTGCCCAGGCGGTGCTCCTGCCGGACAGCGCCCTGGCAGGGCTGTTGCTCGGCCTTGGACTCCTGGGCTGCATCCAGCAGAAGCCCCGACTGGCCAACCCGGCACTCGCCCTGCTGCTCGGACTGGCGCTCTACAGCCTGACGCACAACCTGCTAAGCGGCAGTCCCGAGCCTGGCCAGTCGTTGATCAGCGCTTATCAGCGCATGCGCAGCTCCCTGGCCCTGCTGTTCTGCCTGCTCGCCATTGGCCTACTGAGCAGTCAGTGGGACAGCAAAGGCCGACGCCTGAGCGCTGTGCTCGGATGCACGACACTGGCGCTGGCCGGTCTGTCACTGCTGTCATCCTGGCGGCCGGAACTCGACGCCTGGCGCCTGGGTTACAACCTCAACGTCAGCCGCCCGGCCAACCTGTTCGCCTTGGCCATGAGCCTTGTGCTGTTTTGCCTCACACGACGGCCCACCGAGCGTAACCAACTGCTCGTGCGTAGCGCCATCCTCACCGGAGCCCTCGGCACCCTGATCACCTGCAGCGTCTGGTACCTGCTGACCCAGCAGAACATCGAGTCGAACAACCGACAAAGCGAACTGCTGCTGACCAAGCAGCAGAACTCGATCACCAGCAGCCTGAATACTCGACTCTCGCTGATCCAGCGCACAGGGGAACACTGGACGGTCAACGGCCAGCTGCCCACGCACGCGCAATGGCAACAAGAGAGCCGCAACTTTCTGCGCGATTTTGCCGATATCGAGGTAATCGCCCTGCTCGATGAGCAGCTGCGCCCGCAACGGCTGCTCGGCCGCAGCCAGGCAGCAACCGAACAGCTGACCAGCCTGCTCGGCCACGCCAGATCGCGCGCCTGGCTAGAGCGCCTGCCCCACGATGGCAAGGTGCACATGAGCGAGGCCTATGAGCTCGCCGCCCAACCCCAGGGGCTGATGGCGACCCGCCTGACCTTGCCGAACAACCCTGGCTGGACGCTGGTAACCAGCCTGGACCTGACCCGTACCCTGCAGCAAGCTCTGGGCAGTGAGCCGCATGACGGCGGCGTAGAAATCTATCAGGGCGAGCATGTGCTGTTCGACACAACCAGCCAGCCACCCGGGACGACCGGCGCCAGCAAGATGCTCGGGCCGACCGCCAACGACTGGCGCCTGGTCAGCTACCCGGACGCCGCTACAACCAGCCTGGCCGCCAACCATTTACCCGGCATCGTCGTGCTGTTCGGCCTGGCCTTCAGCCTCGTCATCATGGTCAGTCAGCGCCTGGCCCTGCTGGCCATCGAGCGCTCCAAACACCTGCAGCAGAGCAACCGGGCGCTTGAACGCAGCCTGCGCCGTCAGGCCGAGCTGCAGGAGCTCAATCAACGGATCATGGACTATTCCATGGACGTGCTCTGCTCGATCGACGCCCAGGGCCGCTTCACTCGACTCAGCCCGTCCGCCAGCACGGTGCTCGGCTACTCGCCAGAAGAATTGACAGGTCAGTCCTACCTGCAATACATCGTGCCCGAAGACCGCGAACGCACTCAGGCCGCGGTCGACGCCATCATGGCGGGCGAATCCCAACACAGTTTTCGCAACAGTTCCCGGCGCAAGGATGGCAGCATTGTCCACCTGCTCTGGTCCGCAGGCTGGTCGCAGAGCGATCGCACCCTGTTTGCCGTGGCCCATGACGTCACCCGCCTGGTGTACAACGAAGCCTATGCCGAGGATCAGCGCGACATCCTCAGCATGATCTCCACCGACCAGGCGCTGCCGGATATCCTCAAAACCATCTGCCTGCTGGCCGAAGTCCAGGCGCCCGACACCCTGTGTTCGGTGCTGCTGGTCGATAAAGAACAGAAACACCTGATCCACGGTGCTACGCCGAGCCTGCCCGAGAGTTTCAACCAGGCACTGCACGGCATCACCATCGGCCCCAATGTCGGCTCTTGTGGCACCGCCGTGCATCGCCGCCAATTGGTCATCGTCGAAGACATCGACAGCGATCCGCTCTGGCTTGAGTTTCGTGACCTGGCCTTGCAGCATGACCTGCATGCCTGCTGGTCGATCCCGCTGATCTCCCATCATGGCGATGTACTCGGCACCTTCGCCATCTACAGCCAGCAACCTGGCCCCCCGAACGACGAGCATCTGCAACTGATGGCCACCGTCGGCCAGTTGGCAGCCATCGCCATCGAACGTCAGCACGACCGCCTGCGCCTGCAAGCAAGCGAACAGCGCTACCGCTCGCTGTTCACCTTCAACCCCAACCCAGTGTTCTCATTCGACCTGAACGGCAATTTCGAGAGCATGAACCAGGCGGGCTGCCGGCTATCCGGCTACAGCGAAGCGCAGCTGCTCGGACAACACATGTCGATGCTGGTACACAACCAAGACCTGGCGCTGATCCAGGACTACATCGATTCCGCCAGCAGTGACGACAGCCAAAGCCACGAAGTTCGCTGCCGTGCCAGCAACGGACAACTGCTGGAAGTGGACATCACTAACCTGCCGATCATCATCGATGAAAAAATTGTCGGGGTGTTCGCCATCGCCAAAGACATCAGCGAACGCAACCGCATGACCCGCGACCTGCGCGAAGCGTTGCAGCACTCCGAACACCAGGCCGAATTGCTGCGCGGCCTGAGTGAAACCGCCATCAACATCAACAGCATCATGGGCACCCAGTCGCTGCTGGACTACATGAGCGAACGCCTGCGCTTGCTGCTCGGCGCACACCAGGCTGCCATGAGCCTGAACCGGGGCGGCAACTGGACGACCTCGTTCAACGCCGTCTCACTCTCGGAAAAATACCCAGCTGGGCATGACGCCCCCACCCCCTCCGACGACAGCGCTACCCGCACCCTGGTCGGCGAGTTCGACCAGCCGACCCTGCTGACCCAGGAGCAACTGGAACAGCACCCCTGCTGGCCGGAGCTTAACAGTGCCGACAATCATCGTCCTCCCCTGCGCGGATTGCTTGCGGTACCCCTGAGCGACCACAGCGGGGCCCAATTCGGCCTGCTGCAGTTATCGGACAAATACGACGGCGAATTCGACCCGGACGATCTGGCAATAGCCCAGCAGTTTGCCCAGATGGCCGTGGCGGTTCTGGAAAACAACCGCCTGATGCAAGCGGTAATCACCGGCGAACGCCGCCTGAAATCCCAGCTGGAGTTCACTTCGGCGATCACCAACAGCATCGCCGAGGGCCTGCTTGCGGTAGATCGCCAGGGCCTGCTGAGCTTCGTCAACCCCACCGCCGCCGAACTGCTCGGCCAGCCGGCGCAAACGCTGCTCGGCCAGGCACTGGCCAGCTACCTGCCGCTGGCGCTCAACGACAGCGAGCATAGGGAGCGAACCAGCAGTTACCACGGCGAAATCAGGCTGACACTGGCATCGCCGGGCGAGCGCTATATCGCCTACGACAGCGCCCCGCTGCTCGATGACGATACTCCGCAAGGCTGGGTGGTCGCCTTTCGCGACATCACCGCGCAGAAGGAGGCGGACAAGCAGCTGCGCTTGCTCAAACGCAGCCTGGAAGCCAGTTACAACGGCGCTCTGATCTGCGATGCGCTGGCCGAAGACCAGCCGATCATCTACGTCAACCCGGCCTTCGAACGCATCACCGGTTACAGCGCGGCGGAAGCCATCGGCAGAAATTGCCGCTTTCTCCAGGGGCCTGAGCACGAACAAGCGGGCATCAGCGAAATTCGCCAAGGCCTTGCGGAAAAGCGCGACAGCCATGTGGTATTGCGCAACTTCCGCAAGGACGGCACACCCTTCTGGAACGATTTGTATATCGCTCCGGTACCCGACGAGGAGGGCGAGATCACCCATTTCATCGGCGTGCAGAACGATATCTCCGAGCAGAAACGCTACGAATCCGAACTGGCCTACAACGCCAGCCACGATGTCCTCACCGGCCTGCCCAACCGCTCGCTACTAGAGGACCGCCTAAGCCAGGGTTGCCAGATCAGTCGGCGCTACAAGCGCAGCCTGGCGGTGATGTTCATCGACCTGGATGGTTTCAAGCCGATCAACGACAGCATGGGCCACGGTGCCGGCGACCTGATGCTGGTCGAAGTGGCACGCCGCATGAACCAGCAGGTACGTCCAGGTGACACCGTGGCGCGGCTTGGCGGCGACGAGTTCATCGTCATCCTGCCGGACCTGGCCCGCGAAGAGGATGTGCTGCTGGTGGCAGACCGGATCATGGAGAGCATCGCACGGCCCTATACGGTCGGCGGCGTCGACCTGCACATCACCGCGAGCATCGGCATCACGCTCAACGACGGCAGCCTCGAACAGCCCATGCAACTGATCCTGCAGGCCGACCTGGCCATGTACAAAGCCAAGCAACAAGGTCGCAACAACTATCAGTGGTACACCGAGGATCTCAATCAGAAGGTCAGCGAGCGGGTGACCTTGCGCAACGAGCTGCAGAAAGCCATCGACACCGAAGCCTTCGAACTCTACTACCAGCCGCAGATCGACAGCCGTTCTGGCCGAGTGATCGGTTACGAGGCACTGTTGCGCTGGCAGCACCCCGATCAGGGTTTCATTTCGCCGGCGCAATTCGTGCCCATCGCCGAGGACACCGGACAGATCATTCCGCTCAGCGAATGGGTACTCAAAACCGCCTGCCGCGATGCCCGCCTGCTGCTCGATCGAGGCTTCGATGGTGCAGTGATGGCCGTGAATATTTCACCGGTGCAGTTCCAGCGCGTCAACTTCGTCGAGTTCGTGCGCAGCAGCCTCGCCCAGGCCCAGCTGCCGGCAGAACTGCTCGAGCTGGAAATCACCGAAACCGTGCTGCTGGCGAATGCCGAGCGAGCCATCTTCACCCTGCATGCCCTGAAAGACCTGGGCGTGCGCATCGCCATCGACGATTTCGGCACCGGTTTCTCCAGCCTCAACTACCTCAAGCGCCTGCCCGTCGACAAGATCAAGATCGACCGCTCCTTCATCCAGGACGTGATCAGCGACCGGCATGATTCGGCGATCACCCAAGGCATCATTTCCATGGCCCACCACCTGCAACTCAAGGTGATCGCCGAAGGCGTGGAAACCGAGTCACAGGTCGCCTTCCTGAAGAGAAGCCACTGCGATGAATTCCAGGGCTACTACTTCGCCCGGCCCATACCGCTGGCAACACTGGAAAGTTTCCTGCTGCAGCACCGAGCCGAGCATGACCTGCCCGTACCCGGCAGTGCTGCCGAAAACAGCGCACAGACCTTGCTGCTACTCGATGACGAAGAGAATATTCTCCGCGCCCTGACCCGGGTGCTGCGGCGCGACGGCTATCACGTGCTTACCGCCAACCGGGCGCAAGATGCCTTCGCCCTGCTGGCAAAGCACGAGGTCCAGGTCATTCTCTCCGACCAGAGAATGCCGGAAATGAACGGCACCGCGTTTTTCAGCCGGGTCAAGGACCTCTATCCGGATACCATCCGCATCGTGCTGTCCGGCTATACCGACCTGAACTCGGTGACCGAGGCGATCAACCAGGGCGCCATCTACAAGTTCCTCACCAAACCCTGGGACGACGCACAACTGCGGGCCACCGTCGCCCAAGCGTTCCAGCACCATGAACTGGCCCAGCCAAAAGAGGGCCACTCAGCGCCAAAAGATAGTCCATCGCCTCAAATGGACTGACTGCGCAGCAGGACAGCCCTCCACACACCAGCCTTGGCCGCACTCGCTGCCAGCCAGGCTAGTCGAGCCATTTGCCGATCAACTGGCGGCGGCCAGCAGCCCTCCGCTACGACCAGGCGGACAGGCTCGACGAGTAGTCTGGATGCAATCTGGAGCAGTTCGCAGGCGCAGGACTTCCCCGACTGCATCCGCAACGGAACCGTCCCGGACGTCAAGCGCAGGCGCTCGCGGGCCCGCCTGGCAACCACCTGTCGCGCTGATCAGATATCCACGCCCGGCGCCCAGGGATTGCTGCCGACGCGGCGATCCTTGTTACTCCGGCGTTCCTCCTGGAAGCGGATATCGGCCCGGCGATCCTGCACTTTGCGCCGTTCGCCGCCACCGCGGGTATCTATCTGGAACTTGGCTCGGCCCTTATTCCCCCCCTCGGCGACTTGCTCGGCGATAGGTTCGAGCGACAGGTCTTCCAGGGAAATGTCGCTATTGTCATGACTGGCCATTGGCGTACTCCATTTCATTCTGCCTTACTGGCATTGAACTCACCTGACAGCCTTATGGCGTTCGCAGCGGGCGGGAGTTTTTCACAAGCTCACAAGCCACCCTTGCCAGTATGGCCAGGTCTGTAGATAGGCTAGTACGGCCAGGCCCGGTACGATAGGCAGGTCGTCGCCTTGTTTGCGGCAGTCATCGCCACGCATCGGATTCCCAGAAGGCAACTGCATGCCAGGGCTTGCGGCCAAACCAGCTCAAGGCATCCCGCGCACGATCTGGGCGCCGGGCCTGGTCAGCTTGCTCATGGATGTGTCATAGGCGCTGGTGCCAGCCCGCTGCTGTTGATCTTCACCGACCTACCGCTGGCCTGGGCCGCCTCGGTCACCACCGTGCTGCTCGGCATCGCCCTGTGGGGTCTGCATATGGACTCCAGCCAGGGCATTCTGGCAGCGCCGATGGCGGACACCACGCCAGCCGAACTCAAAGGCAGCGCCTTTGGCCTGTTCAACCTGGCTAGCAGCACGACCGCCGGTTGGCTGTGGCAGTCCCATGGCGCTGCAGTGGCCTTCTATGCCGGCGCCGCCCTGGCGGCAGTCGCTCTGTTGTTGCTCGGGCTCAGACGGACTGGTCAATGGGGTTGCAACCCGCCCTGCTCGCACAGGTCGTTGCCTTGGGCAGTACTGTTTGTCGGAAATCCACGCCAGCCCTGGGCAAACCGGGCCAATTCGCGGCCAGACAACGGTCACGCGTTTGCTGTATCTTCGGGCCCATGCTGCGACATGAGAGGACCACGCTAGCCGCGCTCCGTCCCCCATCGACGCCGCTGACTTGCACCAGTGCACAGCCCAGTTCTGCAGATGCAAAAGACCAGTGCAGTGAAGGGCAGAAGCACGAAAGCGGCCCCTGCGGTTCCGCCGGAAGCATTCCGTAGCGTTCCTTTAATGGGCTCAGCCAAATCGAGGTGGACAACCCCGCACGCCGTTGTTGTCGGGGCATCGCCCAGGCACAGCTCGACGGTGCGCCTATCAATCATGCCGAGGATGGCAGACGCGTGCCCCTGGACGGGCAGAGCCACAGTTTGCTGATCACCCTAGGCGGTATCACTCGAAGCAGCCAGCGCCATCTGGACTCTGCGCTACGGCCCCGGGCCAACCTGGATAATCCAAGGACAATATGATGATCGAACCCTTGCTGCTCACCGCAGCCCGCCTCTGCACCTTCAATCAGCAGCAGCAGCTGACCAATGCCAGCAGCTTCTTCTTCGCCCGCGACGAGCGCCTGTTCCTGGTCACCAGCCGGCACGTGATGATCGATGCGCAGAATCAGCACTTCCCGGATCGCATCGAGATCGAACTGCATACCGACCCGGACAATATCGCCCAGTCCATCGGCATTTCGATCCCGCTCTACCGCGACGGCGTAAGCCTGTGGCGCCAGGGCCTCGACACCACCGGCGAAATCGATGTGGCGGTGATCGAACTCGATCGCGCTGCCTTACCCGCAACCGCACTGTACCGCGCCTTTACCCCTGAGCACCTGTATGGCCCGACCGCCGAGGTCGAGGTCGGCACCTCCCTGCTGGTGGTCGGTTTCCCCCTGGGTTTCCACGACACCCTGCACCACCTGCCGGTGGTGCGCCAGGCGGTGATCGCCTCGTCCTTCGGCTTGCGCTTTCAGAGCAAAGGCTACTTTCTCAGCGATGCGCGGACTCACCGCGGCATCAGCGGCGCCCCCGTGGTGACGCGCGTCGCCGACACCTCGGAGAACGGCCTCGGCGACCTGCCTTGGATGCTCCTGGGCGTGCACTCGGCACGCCTCGATGTGGGTACCCGCGACCTGCAACTGGACGAAGCACTCGGGCTCAACTGCACTTGGTACGCCGACATCCTGCTGACCCTGACCGAGAACTGAGAGACTGTGAAAAAATCTCTCAAACATCGGTAGTCCGTTCGGAGCTTAGGGCGGCCCGGGACGCCGGCCGCTCAGGAGCGCAGCGACAGCCCGCCGGATCTGCGTTGCCCCAGCTATCCATGGTGCACTGCCTGCGGCGAGTGACACCCTACGGATCGCAAACAGCTCTCGGCGGTTGTGAAAATATCGAACGCCGTCGCGCGAGTATTTTCCCAGCCTCTCAATCCTTGCTCAGCGCCACATCGACGATCTGTTGCGCCTCGCCAAGAATCCGCTGCAGGTGCGCCTGGTCGCGGTAGCTCTCGGCATAGATCTTGTAGATGTTCTCGGTGCCCGATGGCCGCGCGGCGAACCAGCCGCCGTCGCTGATCACTTTGATCCCGCCAATCGCTGCGCCGTTGCCCGGCGCCTTGTCGAGCACCTGGGTGATCGTATCGCCGGCCAACTGGGTGCTGCGCACCTGCTCAGGCGTGAGTTGGCCGAGGGCTTTCTTCTGCACCGGGGTGGCCGGCGCATCGACGCGGTCGGCCACTATCTCGCCGAACTCCTCGGTCAGGCCGCGATACAGCTCGCCGGGATCGCGACCGCGGCTGGCGGTCATTTCCGCCGCCAGCAAAGCCAACACCATGCCGTCCTTGTCGGTGGTCCAGACCCTGCCGTCGCGGCGCAGGCAGGTGGCACCGGCGCTTTCCTCACCGGCGAAGCCCAGGGAACCGTCGAACAGGCCGCCGGCAAACCACTTGAAGCCGACCGGCACCTCCAGCAGGGGCCGTCCCAGACGCGCACTGACCCGATCGATCATGGCGCTGCTGACCAGAGTCTTGCCCACCGCCGCCGTGGCACTCCACTGCGGGCGATGCTGGAACAGGTAATCGATGGCCACGCTGAGAAAATGGTTGGCCGGCAGCAAGCCGACACTGGGCGCGACTATGCCGTGGCGGTCGTAATCGGTGTCGCAGGCAAAGGCGATGTCGTAACCGTCCTTGAGACCGATCAGCCGTTGCATGGCATGGCTGGACGAGGGATCCATGCGGATCTGGCCGTCCCAATCCAGGCTCATGAAGGCGAACTGCGGGTCAATGACCTGGCTGACCACCTGCAGATCGAGCCGGTACTGCTCGGCGATACGCGACCAGTAATGCACGCCCGCGCCGCCCAGCGGATCGACGCCCATACGCAGGCCGGCAGCGCGGATAACCGCGAAATCGATCACGCTGCCCAGGTCGCCGACATAGGCCGCCAGGTAATCGTGCGCATGGGTGGTGGCTGCCTGGCGCGCCTGAGCCAACGGCATACGCTTGACCGCCTTGAGGCCATCTTCGAGCAAGGCGTTGGCGCGGTTCTGCACCCAGTTGGTGATGTCGCTGTCGGCCGGGCCGCCATTGCACGGGTTGTATTTGAAGCCGCCGCTGTCCGGCGGGTTGTGCGACGGGGTGATCACGATGCCGTCGGCCAGGCCCGTGCTGCGGCCCTGGTTGTGCACCAGAATGGCGTGGGAGATCGCCGGGGTCGGGGTGAACTCGCCGCCGGCGGAAATCATGGTCTCCACGCCATTGGCGGCCAGCACTTCCAGCGCGGTGTCCAGCGCCGGTTGCGACAGGGCATGGCTGTCCGCGCCGATGAACAGCGGGCCATCGATGCCCTGCGCGTTGCGGTAATCGCAGATCGCCTGGCTGATGGCAAGCACGTGCCATTGGTTGAAGCTGGCTGCCAACGAACTGCCGCGATGCCCCGAGGTGCCGAAGGCCACGCGCTGCGCGGCCACGCCGGGATCGGGCAGCAGGTCGAAGTAGGCGGCCAGCAGTTGCCCGATATCGACCAACATCTCTACAGGCGCCGGCTTGCCGGCCAAAGGATGGATGCGTGAACTCAAAATTGTCTCCCTGAATAACGTGTACAGACCCTAGCCTAACAGGCGCCGGCACAATCGCCGACCGCCCCGCCGCCGCTCA
>NZ_JBFIIG010000030.1:0-32799 GCF_041601375.1 Pseudomonas sp.
CCCATACTACCGGCGTGCCGGTACCGGGCGGGTGCGTCCGCTGCCGTCGATGGCGACGAAGACGAACACCGCCTCGGTGACCTTGCGCCATTCGCTGGACAGCGGGTCGTCGCTCCACACCTCGACCAGCATCTGGATCGAACTGCGGCCGATCTCGAGGGCCTGGGTGTAGAAGGACAGTTGCGCGCCGACGGCGACCGGCACCAGAAAGGCCATGCGGTCGATCGCCACCGTTGCCACGCGGCCGCCAGCGACCTTGCTGGCCATGGCGGTACCGGCCAAATCCATTTGCGATACCAGCCAGCCACCATAGATGTCGCCGAAACCATTGGTCTCGCGTGGTAGCGCGGTGATCTGCAACGCCAGATCGCCTTGGGGAATCGGGTCATCCTGTTCGAAGTCGTTCATCTCGATTACGGCTCGCGGCGCGGTTGTTGTTATGGGTCTGCAATGGCTGCTTGCAACAGCCTGCAGGCCCGCAAGGATGCGGGTTTGGCGAGTATACCGGCTGAGAGGCTGTGAACAAACTCCCGCCTACTGCGATCGCCTTCAGGCGCCCGCAGGCAGTGCGCCATGGGCTCATGGCGGGTTGTCGCTGCGCTCCGAAGCCGCCCTACGGATCGCTATTCTCGCCTTGCCATGAACGCCGGAAGGCGGCCGGCATGCTCGGGCGCCGGCAAAATGCCCGGCGTTCATCCAACTGTCACATTGATTTCATAGATTGGTCACAGGGGCTGCAGATACTTGGGCTCGTTCAATCCAACACTAAATTCTGCTAGGAGCAAGGCATGAAACTTAAGCGTTTGATGGCGGCCATGACTTTCGTCGCCGCTGGTGTCGCCACCGCCACTGCGGTCGCCGCTATCGACCCGGCTCTGCCGACCTATGAAAAGACGTCCGGTGTGTCGGGCAACCTGTCCAGCGTCGGCTCCGACTCGCTGGCCAACCTGATGACCCTGTGGGCAGAAGAGTTCAAGAAGAACTACCCGAACGTCAACATCCAGATCCAGGCCGCCGGTTCCTCCACCGCGCCACCGGCGATGACCGAAGGCACCGCCAACATGGGGCCGATGAGCCGCGCCATGAAAGACAGCGAGATCCAGGCCTTCGAGCAGAAGTATGGCTACAAGCCGACTGCCATTCCGGTGGCCATCGATGCCTTGGCGGTATTCGTGCACAAGGACAACCCGATCAAGAGCCTGTCGATCGAGCAGGTCGACGCGATCTTCTCCAGCACCCGCCTGTGCGGTGGCGCCAGCGACATCAAGACCTGGGGCGACGTCGGCCTGACCGGCGAGTGGGCAGCCAAGCCGCTGCAGCTGTTCGGTCGTAACTCGGTATCCGGCACCTACGGCTACTTCAAGGAAGTGGCCCTGTGCAAAGGCGATTTCAAGGCTAACGTCAACGAGCAGCCGGGTTCGGCTTCCGTGGTGCAGTCGATCTCCAGCACCCTGAATGCCATCGGTTACTCGGGCATTGGCTACAAGACCTCCAGCGTCAAGGCTGTAGCGCTGTCGAAGAAAGGCGGCGAAGCCTTCGAAGCCAACGAAGAAAACGCCCTGGCCGGCAAGTTCCCGCTGGCCCGCTTCTTCTACGTGTACGTCAACAAGGCGCCAAACCAGGCCCTGAGCCCGCTGGACGCCGAGTTCATCAAGCTGGTGCTGTCCAAGCAGGGTCAGGAAGTGGTGGTCAAGGATGGCTACATCCCGCTGCCGAGCAAGGTGGTCGAGAAGACCATGAAGGAACTGGGCCTGTAACTACCAGGCTCAACCGGCAGGGACGCCAGTTTTGTAGCCGCGCCCGCCTCTCGGACAGAGAGGCGGGCGTCGCTTTGTCTGCGTGCTGTAACTTTTCTGTCACACAAGCTGGCTACATTGCTCAGCCTGTGCCACGAATGAAATTACGGCGCGCTCATGGCCGCGCAGAGATGCTCTTACTATGAATGACCTGGCTCGTGAAACCGTGACCGCCTCGCCCAAATCCCTGAGGCTGGACTTCAATACCCCGGCCTTGCTGCGCAAGCGGCGCATGCGTGCGCTGAAGGATCACCTGGCCCGCTGGTTCGTTTCCATCGGCGGCATGGCGGTGCTGGGCGCCATCACCCTGATCTTCTTCTACCTGGCCTACATCGTCTTGCCGATGTTCCAGGGGGCCGACCTCGAGGCGCGCCAGCCTGTGCAGCCGGCCTGGTTGGCCGAGGCTGGCCAGCCGCTGTTGCTGGCGGTGGAGGAGCAGAACCGGGTGGCCATGCGCCTCGATGCGCGCGGCCAGGTGCAGTTTTTCGATGCCAAGAGCATGGCGGCGCTGAGCGCCGTCGACCTGCCGCTGCCAGCCGACAGCCAAGTGGTTTCGGTAGGGCTCGATCAGCCGGGCAGCAATCGCGTGGCCCTGGGCCTGTCCAACGGCCAGGTGCTGGTGTTCGAACATGCCTACCCGATCAGCTACCCGAACGATGTGAAAACCATTACGCCACGGATCGACTACCCGTTTGGCGAAGCCGCGATCAGTCTCGACGGGCAAGGTCGCGCCCTGGACCACGTAGGCGTCAGCCTGAACGGCGGCAGCCTGTTGCTGACGGCCTCCACCGGTACCAATCTGCATGTGCTGAGTCTCGGCCGGGAAGAAAACCTGATGACCGGCGAGGTGACCCTCAGCGAGGACCGTATCGCCCTGGCGCAGATCTCCGAGCCGATCAAGGCGCTGATCGTAGACCCACGCCACCAGTGGCTGTACGTGATCAATGGTCGCGCCACGGCGGACGTCTTCAGCCTGCGCACCAAGGAACTGAATGGCCGCTACAAGCTGCTCAGCGATGGCGCCACCGACGTCACCAACGCCACCGGGCTGCTCGGCGGTATCTCGCTGATGATCGGCGACAGCAAGGGCGGCATCCAGCAGTGGTTCATGGTCCGCGACGAGGACGGCAAGCAGTACCTGAAGTCGATCCGCAGCTTCCAGATGGGCGACAGCGCCATCACCCAGATTCTCCCGGAAGAACGCCGTAAGGGTTTCATGGCTCTGGATGCCGAAGGCAACCTGGGTATCTTCCACAGCACCGCGCACCGCACCCTGCTGGTCGAGCCGCTGACCGAAGGCGCGGCCCTGGCCGGCCTGTCGCCGCGCGCCGACCGTGTACTGGTCGAGGCGCAAGGGCAGCTGCAGCGGCTGCTGGTCGACAACCCGCACCCGGAAGTGTCCTGGAGTTCGTTGTGGGGCGAGGTCTGGTACGAAAACTACGACCAGCCCGACTACATCTGGCAGTCGACCTCGGCCAGTACCGACAACGAGCCCAAGCTGAGCCTCGCGCCGCTGGCGTTCGGCACCCTGAAAGCCGCGTTCTACGCGATGTTGCTGGCGGCGCCGCTGGCGATTGCCGCGGCCATCTACACCGCCTATTTCATGGCCCCGGCCATGCGCGGCAAGATCAAGCCGGTGATCGAACTGATGGAAGCGCTGCCGACGGTGATCCTCGGCTTCTTCGCCGGCCTGTTCCTCGCGCCCTATGTCGAGGGGCATCTTCCGGGCATCTTCAGCCTGCTGATCTTCACTCCGATAGGCATCCTCCTGGCCGGTTTCGCCTGGAGCCGCCTGCCCGAGTCGATCCGCCTGATGGTGCCGGATGGCTGGGAAGCCGCGCTGCTGATCCCGGTGATCCTGCTGGTCGGTGTCGTCTCCCTGAGCATGAGCGGCCAGCTGGAAGTCTGGCTGTTCGACGGCAACATGCGCGCCTGGCTGAGCAATGATCTGGGCATCGCATTCGATCAGCGCAACGCCCTGGTGGTCGGCCTGGCCATGGGCTTCGCGGTGATCCCGACGATCTACTCGATTGCCGAAGACGCCGTGTTCAGTGTGCCGAAGAGCCTGACCTTCGGTTCCCTGGCCCTCGGTGCGACGCCCTGGCAGACCCTGACCCGGGTGGTCATCCTCACCGCCAGCCCCGGTATCTTCTCGGCGATAATGATCGGCATGGGCCGCGCGGTCGGCGAAACCATGATCGTGCTGATGGCCACCGGCAACACCGCGATCATGGACATGAACATCTTCGAGGGCCTGCGCACCCTGGCCGCCAACGTGGCGGTGGAAATGCCCGAGTCGGCGGTCGGCGGCACCCATTACCGGGTGCTGTTCCTCTCGGCGCTGGTGCTGCTGTCCTTCACCTTCGTCATGAACACGCTCGCGGAACTGGTGCGCCAGCGTCTGCGCGTCAAGTACGCGTCGCTCTAAGGCTTTGGAAGGTATATGTCCGTGAAAAAGAATTCCGTAAAAGCCTGGGTCAAAAGCGGTTCGCCGTGGATCTGGATGAACGCCGGCGCGGTGTCCATCGCCGTGATCATGACCCTGGGTCTGCTCGCCGTGATTGCCACCCGCGGCCTCGCTCACTTCTGGCCGGCCGATATCGTCGAAGCGGTCTATCAGGTGCCGGGCCAGGAGGCCAAGGTCATGGCCGGCGAGATCACCCAGATCGAAGAGATCCCGCGCGCGCGTCTGGCGGCTTCCGGGCTGCCGGTGGCGGCCGAAGGCGGCGAGTTCATGACCCGCGAGCTGTTCAAGGTGGGCAACCGCGACCTCTACGGCGCCGACTTCAGCTGGGTGGTGGGCGAATGGTTGAGCGACCAGCGCACCCCGCCAGCCCTCACGGCATTCGAGCGGCGTGAATGGGGCAACCTCTACGGCTACCTGGTCAACGTCAAGGAAAATGGCCAGTTGGTCGCCGAGGGCGATGCCGCCTGGGACGTCCTCCAGCAGCGCATGGCGCGCGTCGACGAACTGCATGCGCAGGTGGTGCGCCTGGAGAAGAAAGACATCGGCCGGATCAACGCCGGGCTCGAGCGCATTCGCCTGCAAACCCGCAAGCTGGAACTGCAAGGCCGGCTGGATGCACAGGCCCAGGCCGATCTGGATATGGACCGGGCGCAGTGGGATGCCGAGTACAAGGTGCTGGAAAGCCAGTTGGTGGCGCTCTACGAGGCCTTCAATCGCGACAGCGCCACGGTGCGCACCGCCGATGGCCGCGAGGTCGAGCTGAACCTGGGCAAGGTGGTGCGGGCCTATCAGCCGAACGCCATGTCGCCCCTCGGCAAGTTGCAGTTCTACGGCGTCAAGCTGTGGGAGTTCGTCAGCGACGACCCACGCGAGGCCAACACCGAGGGCGGTATCTTTCCGGCGATCTTCGGCACCGTGATGATGACCCTGATCATGGCGGTGATCGTCACCCCGTTCGGCGTGGTGGCGGCCATCTACCTGCGCGAATACGCCAAGCAGGGGCCGTTGACCCGGGTGATCCGCATTGCGGTGAACAACCTGGCCGGCGTACCGGCCATCGTCTACGGGGTGTTCGGCCTGGGTTTCTTCGTCTATGTGCTGGGTGGTTCGATCGACCGCTTGTTCTACCCCGAGTCCGCCCCGGCGCCGACCTTCGGTACGCCGGGCCTGCTGTGGGCCTCGCTGACCCTGGCGCTGCTCGCCGTGCCGGTGGTGATCGTCGCCACCGAAGAAGGCCTGGCGCGGATTCCGCGGGCGCTGCGCGAAGGTTCGCTGGCCCTCGGCGCGACCAAGATCGAGACGCTCTGGCGCGTGGTGCTGCCGATGGCCAGCCCGGCGATGATGACCGGCCTGATCCTCGCCGTGGCGCGTGCCGCCGGCGAAGTGGCGCCGCTGATGCTGGTCGGCGTGGTCAAGCTGGCGCCGTCGCTGCCCCTGGACGGCAATTACCCCTACCTGCACTTGGATCAGAAGATCATGCACCTGGGCTTCCACATCTACGACGTCGGCTTCCAGAGCCCCAACGTCGAGGCCGCGCGGCCGCTGGTCTACGCCACGGCGCTGCTGCTGGTGCTGGTGATCGCGATTCTGAACCTCACGGCGGTGTTCATGCGTAACCGCCTGCGTGAGAAGTACAAGGCGCTGGATCATTAAATCCTTTTCGTTGGCTGTCATAGTGGCAGCCAGCGTGATAACGAATTGTTAGCGTAGGGAGCATCCCATGCAGCACCAAGCACACACACACGGCATCGACATCACGGCCCTGGGCCGGGAAAAGCAGAGCCTCGACCTGGCCGGGGAAACCGTGGCGATTCAGGTGCCGGGTCTGAACCTGTACTACGGCGACAAGCAGGCGCTGTTCGACGTCAAGCTGAAGATCCCCAAGCAGCGTGTCACCGCGTTTATCGGCCCGTCCGGTTGCGGCAAGTCGACCCTGCTGCGCACCTTCAACCGGATGAACGATCTGGTCGACGGCTGCCGCGTCGACGGTGAAGTCAACCTCGACGGGCGCGACATCTACCGCAAGGGCGAAGACGTCGCCGAGCTGCGCCGTCGCGTCGGCATGGTGTTCCAGAAGCCCAACCCCTTCCCCAAGAGCATCTACGAGAACGTGGTGTATGGCCTGCGCATCCAGGGCATCAACCAGAAGCGTGTGCTCGATGAGGCGGTGGAGTGGGGCCTGAAGAGCGCGGCCTTGTGGGACGAGGTCAAGGACCGTCTGCATGAGTCGGCCCTGGGGCTATCCGGCGGCCAGCAGCAGCGCCTGGTGATCGCCCGTACCGTGGCGGTGCAGCCGGAAGTGCTGTTGCTCGACGAGCCCTGCTCGGCGCTCGACCCGATCTCCACCCTCAAGGTCGAAGAGCTGATCTACGAGCTGAAATCCAAGTACACCATCGTCATCGTTACCCACAACATGCAGCAGGCGGCGCGGGTGTCGGATTACACCGCCTTCATGTACATGGGCAAACTGATCGAGTTCGGTGACACCGACCGGCTGTTCACCAACCCGGAGATGAAGCAGACGGAAGACTACATCACCGGCCGCTACGGCTAAGGCCATGGCAAATACTCCCTGGCTTTGTCGGGCGCGCTTGCCGTACTACTCGTACTTTCAGCGCGCCCTCTTCGCGCCAGAGAGAGCTTTCCAAGGGCCTTAGTGCTGAACTCAACGTGTAGGGTGCGCCGTGCGCACCACGGTTACCCAAGCCGGCAGCTTTCGCGGAGCGAACCAATGATCAACAAAGACAACCTCACCCAGCACATCTCCCAGCAGTTCAACGCCGAGCTGGAGGAGGTACGCAGCCACCTCCTGGCCATGGGCGGCCTGGTCGAGAAGCAGGTCAACGATGCGGTCACCGCGCTGATCGATGCCGACTCCGGTCTGGCCCAGCAAGTGCGCGAGATCGATGGCCAGATCAACCAGATGGAGCGCAACATCGATGAGGAATGCGTGCGCATCCTCGCCCGTCGCCAGCCAGCTGCGGGCGATCTGCGCCTGATCATCAGCATCTCCAAGTCGGTGATCGACCTCGAGCGCATCGGCGACGAAGCGACCAAGATCGCCAAGCGCGCCATCCTCCTGTGCGAGGAAGGCGAAGCGCCACGCGGTTACGTGGAAGTGCGGCATATCGGCGACCAGGTGCGCCGGATGGTGCAGGAAGCGCTGGACGCCTTCGCCCGTTTCGACGCCGACCTGGCCCTGTCGGTGGCGCAGTACGACAAGACCGTCGACCGCGAATACAAGACCGCCCTGCGCGAGCTGGTCACCTACATGATGGAAGACCCGCGCTCGATCTCGCGGGTGCTCAACATTATCTGGGCCCTGCGTTCGTTGGAGCGTATCGGTGATCACGCGCGCAATATCGCCGAACTGGTGATCTATCTGGTCCGTGGTACCGATGTGAAGCACATGGGCCTGACCCGCATGAAGGAAGAAGTAGAAGGCACCGGCAAAGACCGCTGAGCGCCACGCCTGCGAACCTGATGGCGCAGGGCCCTGGCGCCCTGGGACGGTAAGGTTGATCGGCCAACCCTGAAATGACCAATAGCCACTTTAGGGTTGGCCTTTGGCCATTGGCCGCGTTTATGCTTGGAGCCATTCGAACGGGAGTGGCCGATGAGCAAAGTCAGCGTACTGGTAGTGGACGATGCAACCTTTATCCGTGACCTGGTTAAAAAGGGCCTGCGCGACCACTTTCCCGGCGTGCAGATTGTCGAAGCGGTCAACGGGCGCAAAGCCCAGCAACTGCTCGGCCGACAAAGCATCGACCTGATTCTCTGCGATTGGGAAATGCCCGAGATGTCCGGACTCGAGTTGCTCAGCTGGTGCCGTGAGCAGGACACCCTGAAAACCGTGCCCTTCATCATGGTCACCAGCCGTGGCGACAAGGACAACGTGATCCAGGCGATCCAGGCCGGTGTTTCCGACTTCATCGGCAAGCCCTTCTCCAACGAACAGCTGGTGACCAAGGTCAAGAAGGCCCTGAGTCGTGCCGGCAAGCTGCAAGCTCTGGCGGCCAGTGCGCCGCCGAAAATGCTCGGCAGTGGTGGCTTCGCCAATGACTCCCTGGCGGCGCTGACCGGCGGCGGTCAGGCCCAGGTGAGCAAGCCGGCGGCCACCGCTCCGTCAGAGGCCTTAGTGGCGCGCCAGGAGGTTGCCGCAGCGCCAGCCGCTTCGGCCAAATCTGCGGGGCAGGCTCCGGGCGGACGTGGTCAGGGGCAGTTGCGCCTGCCTGGCGGCACCATGAACTGCGTGATCAAGGCGCTCAGCCTCAAGGAAGCCCAGCTGGTGGTCAAGCGTGCCGAACTGCTGCCGCAGGTGCTGGAGAGCGCGGTGCTCGATCTGGAGCAGGGCGAAGGCGCGGAGGTGGCGCGGCTCAACGGTTACCTGCACGCGGTGGCGGCGCTGGAGCCCAAGCCGGACAGCGACTGGCTGCTGCTGACGCTCAAGTTCGTCGACCGCGACCCGCAGAAACTCGACTACCTGTCGCGCCTGATCGCCCGCGGAACCACGCAGAAGCACTTCGTCCCCGGCGCCTGATCGGTCCATTCGGGCAATGGGTCAAGGCGTAGGGCGGTCCGGGCGGCGATCCGTTCGGAGCGACGCGACAGCCCGCCGGATTCTCGCCGCGCCGCTGACTTTCAACAATTCGAAGCTTGCGGCTGTGGAGGAGTCCATAGACACCCTACGGAGCGCCGCTCCTACAGGTACCCACAAGCCGACAGACACGATTGCCCCCCCCGTTTGCTGCGCGACAGCGCGGCATCGGAGACGGGGCGCCCCCTCTCATCAGTCCCGGCGCTGGTCCCTGAGATAGGGCGGCCCGGGCGACCACCCGGAACGCGACACACCAGGTAACAACTGCTCCGGCGCAGTTGGCGTACAGGGCGGTCACACAACTATGCTCGATACCCATGCAGTGCCACCGCGGAGGATCCCATGCCCAGCCGTCGTCACTTCATTCAGCGCAGCGCCGTCCTGCTTGGCCTCGCCGCCGCAGCGCCCTGGCTGGCGCGCGGCGCCCTAGCCCTGGATCCCGAGCAACTGCTGCAGAGGCGCATTCCCGGCAGCGACGAATTCCTGCCGGTGATCGGCCTGGGCACCTTGCGCACCTTCAATGTCAGCCTCGACGACGCCAGCCTCGACCCACTGGAGGAGGTGATGCGCACCTTTATCAACGGCGGCGGCAAGCTGATCGACACCGCCCCCAGCTATGGCAACGCCGAGGCGGTCAGCGGCGAATTGCTCAGGCGCACCAGCACCCAGGACAAGGCGTTTCTCGCCAGCAAGGTCTCCGCCCGCGGCCGCGAGCGCGGCATGGCCCAGGTCGAAGCCAGCCTGCGCGCCCTGCAAACCGAGCGGCTCGACCTGCTGCAGGTACACAACCTGCAGGACACCCGCACCCAGCTGGCCCTGCTGCGCGAGCTGAAGGAACAGGGCAAGGTGCGCTACATCGGCATCACCCATTACCGCGAGTCGGCCCACGACGACCTGCTCGCGGTGCTGGCGAAGGAGCCGCTGGACTTCGTCCAGTTCAACTATTCGGTGGCCGAGCGCAACGCCGAGAAGCGCCTGCTGCCCTACTGCGCCGACCGCGGCATCGCCACCCTGATCAACCGGCCGTTCCAGCGCGGCCAGTTGTTCGACCGGGTCGAGGGCAAGCCGCTGCCGGACTGGGCGGTCGAGGTCGACGCCACCTCCTGGGCGCAGTTGCTGCTCAAGTTCATCCTCGCCCACCCGGCGGCGACCGTGGTGATCCCGGCCACCTCCAAGGCGCGCTACATGGCCGACAACCTCATGGCCGGGCATGGTCGCCTGCCGGATGCGGCGCTGCGCGAGCGGATCGCGCGGGCGTTCAGCTGAAGCGCGGGGAATACCGGACCCACCCACCTGTGGGAGCGGCTTCAGCCGCGAAGCTTTGGCGGTGCATCGAAGATTCGCGGCTGAAGCCGCTCCTACGAGATAGCTGGTCACCTGTGTAAATATGCACGGCCCGACCTTGCCCGAGGCGAAGAGAAGGAAAGCTCAATGCCCCCACGCCAGCGCCTGGCCAAGGCGATCAACGCCAAACCGGCCGAACTGCTCGCCGCGCTGTGCGGCTTCGGCCTGTTCTTCTGCCTGTTCAGCGGCTATTTCATGCTGCGGCCGATCCGCGAGGCGATGGGTATTCGCGGCGGGGTGGAGAACCTGCAATGGCTGTTCAGCGCCACCTTCGTCGTCATGCTCGCCGCCGTGCCGCTGTTCGCCTGGCTCAATTCGCGGGTGCCGCGGGCGCGCTATATCGACTGGGCGTACGGCTTCTTCATCCTCAACCTGCTGGCCTTCGCCGCGCTGTTCCAGCAGGCCGGCGACGATATCTGGGCGGCGCGGGTGTTCTACGTGTGGATCTCGGTCTACAACCTGTTCGTGGTCTCGGTGGCCTGGAGCCTGATGGCCGACGTATTCGACGCGCTGCAGGCGCGTCGCTTGTTCGCCTTTATCGCCGCCGGCGCCAGCTGCGGCGGTCTGGCCGGGCCGGCACTGGGCGCGCTACTGATCGGTGCCATCGGCCAGAGCGGCCTGATCCTCTGCGCCGCCATGCTGCTCGGCGTGGCCGTGCTGGCCAAGCACTACCTGATGGCCTGGCGTGCCCGCGGCGGCGCCGGCCGGCCCGGCGCACCGCCCAGCGAGCACCCGCGCGAGCCGGTGACGGGCAATCCGTTCAGCGGCATCACCCGGGTGCTGGCCTCGCCCTACCTGCTCGGCATCAGCGCCTTCGTCATCCTCCTGGCCACCGCCAGCACCTTCCTCTACTTCGAACAGGCACGCCTGGTGGAGCTGACCTTCCCGGAACGCAACCAGCAGATCCGCGTGTTCGGCCTGATCGACTTCAGCGTGCAGGCACTGGCGCTGCTGGCCCAGCTGTTCGTCACCGGGCGGGTGGCGGAGAAATTCGGCCTGCGTGCGCTGCTGGCCGGGGTGCCGTTGCTGGTCTGCCTGGGCTTTCTCGGCCTGGCCCTGGCGCCGACCTTCGCCATGCTCGCGGCGCTGATGATCGTGCGCCGGGTCGGCGAGTACGCCTTCGTCCGCCCCGGCCGGGAAATGCTCTTCGCCCCGCTCGACGCGCTGACCAAGTACAAGGCCAAGAACTTCATCGACACCGTGGTCTACCGCGGCGGCGACGCCGTCAGCGCCTGGGCCAAGGCCCTGCTCGATATGCTCAGCCAGGGCGTATTGATCGCCGCCCTGGTCGGCGCCGCCTTGGCCGCCGTGTGGGGCGCGCTGGGCTGGTACCTGGGCGGGCGCCCGGAACAGGCCAAAGCCGAGCAGCGCGACTGAAGCGGTTCGCCGCCCCGCAGCCCGGACAAGCGCAGCGCAATCCGGGGGCGCCGCGATCCCGGATTGCGCCAAGGCTTATCCGCGAACGATGGGTAGCCGGCAGATTTCCCCGGATTGCATACGGGCTACCAGGGCGCACCGCCAGAGCCGAAAACACCTCGCCACGCCATCCACACGCACAACCCTGGTGCATCGGCTGGACCGAAGAGCATCCGCAGCGTTTTTCTGCGCCTTGCGCTTGTCACCTCGACGACAGTGGGTTATCAGTGCAGGCGTCTGAAAACCTGACCACTGCGGAACCGCCCCATGACCGTCGAAGTCCCCGCGCACAGCGCCCATGCCGCCAGCAAACCGGCCGGGCGCATCCGCCAGAAAAACGAAGAAGCGATCCTTGCCGCCGCCGAGGAAGAATTCGCCCGCCACGGTTTCAAGGGCACCAGCATGAACACCATCGCCCAGACCGTCGGCCTGCCCAAGGCCAACCTGCACTACTACTTCAACAACAAGCTGGGCCTGTACCTGGCGGTGCTGGGCGACATCCTCGAGCTCTGGGACAGCACCTTCAACACCCTGAGCGTCGACGACGACCCGGCCGAGGCGCTGGCCCGCTACATCCGCGCCAAGCTGGAGTTCTCGCGGCGCTACCCCAAGGCCTCGCGGATCTTCGCCATGGAGGTGATCAGCGGTGGCGAGTGCCTGTCGGCGTTCTTCAACCAGGACTACCAGAGCTGGTTCCGCGGCCGCGCCGCGGTATTCGAGGCCTGGATCGCCGCCGGCAAGATGGACCCGGTCGACCCGGTGCACCTGATCTTCCTGCTCTGGGGCAGCACCCAGCATTACGCCGACTTCGCCTCGCAGATCTGCCGGGTCACCGGCCGCACGCGCCTGACCAAGGCGGATTTTCAGGAGGCCGGCGACAACCTGGTGCGCATCATCCTCAAGGGCTGCGGCCTGACTCCACCGGCCTCCTGAACCCATGCCCTTCACCCTGCTCGGCCCTTGCGAGTACCGCGAGGAGATCCGCAAGAGCCGCTTTCTCGCCCGCGCCGCGCCGGTTGCCAGCGCGGCCGAGGCGCAGGCGTTTATCGCCGCCGCCAGCGACCCCGGCGCCTCGCACAACTGCTGGGCCTGGAAGGTCGGCAACCAGTACCGCTTCAGCGACGACGGCGAACCGGGCGGCACCGCCGGCCGGCCGATCCTGGCCGCCATCGAAGGCCAGGCTTTCGACCAGGTGGCGGTACTGGTGATCCGCTGGTACGGCGGCATCCAGCTCGGCACCGGCGGCCTGGCCCGCGCCTATGGCGGCAGCGCCAACAAGTGCCTGCAGGGCGGCCAAGGCATCGAACTGCAGACGCGCAGCCGTTGCGCCTGCCACTGCGGCTTCGCCGAGCTGGCGCTGCTCAAGGCGCGCCTGGGCGAACTGGACGCCGTGCTGGACAGCGAGACCTTCGATGCCAGCGGCGCCGAACTGCAGCTGGCAGTGCCCGAAACACGCTTCGCCGAGCTGCAGCGGCTGCTGGCGGATATCAGCCGCGGGCGCATCGAGTTGCGCCGGCTGTAGGCGCATGCGCCTCTCACGCCGGGCTCCGCGGAGCCCGGCCCAACCCGTTATCCTCTGGAGCTGACCCCATGACCTCGACTCGAACCGCCCTGATCGTCGGCGCCTCCCGTGGCCTCGGCCTCGGCCTGGCCAAGCAGCTGCACGCCGATGGCTGGCAGGTCATCGCCACAGTGCGCGACCCACAAGCCGCCGAGGCGCTGCAGGCCCTGCCGGGCGTGCGCATCGAGGCCCTGGATATCGACGACGGCGCCGCGCTGGAGGCATTGGCCGAACGCCTGCAGGGCGAGGTGTTCGACCTGCTGCTGATCAATGCCGGCATCCTCGGCCCCGCGCACCAGTCGGTCAGCGCCGCCACCGCCGCCGAACTGGGCCAGCTGTTCATGACCAACGCGGTCGCGCCGATTCGCCTGGCCGAGCGCCTGCTCGGCCAGATCCGCCCGGGTAGCGGCGTGCTGGCGTTCATGAGTTCGCTGCTGGGCAGCGTGGCCAACCCGGAGGGTAGCGACCTGGCGCTGTACAAGGCGAGCAAGGCCGCCCTCAACTCGCTGACCAACAGCCTGGTCTGCAGCCTGGCCGAGCCGCGCCCGACGGTGT
Source organism: Pseudomonas sp. (assembly GCF_041601375.1). GTDB lineage: Bacteria > Pseudomonadota > Gammaproteobacteria > Pseudomonadales > Pseudomonadaceae > Aquipseudomonas. The sequence continues at coordinate 13,737 of NZ_JBFIIG010000030.1, forward strand.
TGTCGCTGCACCCCGGCTGGGTCAAGACCGACATGGGCGGCGCCGGCGCCAGCGTGGAAATCACCACCAGCTGCCAGGGCCTGGTGACGCAGATCGAGCGGCATGCGGGACTCGGCGGCCATCATTTCATCGACTACCAGGGCCAGAACATCCCCTGGTGAAGCGCGGCGGCGGTTGATCCTGACCGCCCGGGCAGGTATCTTTCCCGGTACGCCATCCGGCGCACCTGGATCAGCAGACAGGGTCAACACTGAGCTGGCTAACCTGAATTCACCCTCAGAGGAGCCTGCTCATGGCAGCTACCCGCATCTGGATCAACAACCCCCTGGCCATCTTCACCGCCAACCAGCTCGACGCCGCCGGCGGCCTGGTGATCGAGGACGGCCTGATCGTCGAACTGCTCGGCACCGGCCAGCAGCCGTCACGCCCCTGCGATCAGGTCTTCGACGCCCGCGAGCATGTCGTGCTGCCGGGGCTGGTCAACTGCCACCACCACTTCTACCAGACCCTCACCCGCGCCTGGGCGCCGGTGGTCAACCAGCCGTTGTTCCCCTGGCTGACCACCCTGTATCCGGTGTGGGCGCGCCTGACCCCGGACAAGCTGGCGCTGGCCAGCAAGGTGGCCCTGGCCGAACTGCTGCTGTCGGGCTGCAGCACCGCGGCGGATCATCATTACCTGTTCCCCGACGGCCTGGAGCAGGCCATCGACGTGCAGGTCGAGGCGGTGCGCGAACTGGGCATGCGCGCCATGCTGACCCGCGGTTCGATGAGCCTGGGCCAGGCCGACGGCGGCCTGCCGCCGCAGCAGACAGTGCAGCAGGGCGAGGTGATCCTGGCCGACAGCCAGCGCCTGATTCGCCAGTACCACGAGCGTGGCGCCGGGGCGCGGATCCAGATCGCCCTGGCGCCCTGCTCGCCCTTCTCGGTGACGCCGGAGATCATGCGCCAGAGCGCCACCCTGGCCGAAGAGCTGGACGTGCGCCTGCACACCCACCTGGCCGAGACCCTCGACGAGGAAGACTTCTGCCTGCAGCGCTTCGGCCTGCGCACCGTGGACTACCTGGACAGCGTCGGCTGGCTTGGCCCGCGCACCTGGCTGGCCCACGGCATCCACTTCAACCCGGATGAGATCGCCCGCCTCGGCGCCGCCGGCACCGGCATCTGCCACTGCCCCAGCTCGAACATGCGCCTGGCCTCGGGCATCTGCCCGACCCTGGACTTAGAAACGGCCGGCGCACCGATCGGCCTGGGCGTGGACGGTTCGGCCTCCAACGACGCCTCCAACCTGATCCTCGAGGCGCGCCAGGCCCTGTACCTGCAACGCCTGCGCTACGGCGCCGAAAAAATCACCCCGCAACTGGTGCTGGGCTGGGCCACCCAGGGCTCGGCGCGCCTGCTCGGACGCTCGGACATCGGCGAGCTGGCGGTGGGCAAGCAGGCGGATCTCGCCCTGTTCAAACTCGACGAACTGCGCTTCTCCGGCAGCCACGACCCGCTCTCGGCCCTGCTGCTGTGCGGCGCCGACCGCGCCGACCGGATGATGATCGGCGGTCAGTGGCGGGTGATCGACGGCCAGATCGAGGGGCTGGATGTGGCGCAGCTGATCGCCGACCACCGTCAGGCGGCACGCGAATTGATTGCCGGTTAGCGATTGCCAATGCGCATGCGCCAGCTACGGAACTGTAGGGCGGGTGCACCCGCCAATTCGTCATGCGGCGGGTTGCACCCGCCCTACGCGGTTAAACTCATCAGCAACCACGCCCGATAGCGAGACCTCACCATGTACGACTGGATCACCGCGCTGCCCAAGGCCGAACTGCACCTGCACCTGGAGGGTTCGCTGGAGCCCGAGTTGCTGTTCGCCCTGGCCGAACGCAACAAGATCGCCCTGCCCTGGAAGGATGTCGAGGCGCTACGCGGCGCCTATGCGTTCAACAACCTGCAGGAATTTCTCGACCTCTATTACCAGGGCGCCGACGTGCTGCGCACCGAGCAGGACTTCTACGACCTGACCTGGGCCTACCTGCTCAAGTGCCAGGCGCAGAACGTGATCCATACCGAGCCCTTCTTCGACCCGCAGACCCACACCGACCGCGGCATCCCCTTCGAGGTGGTGCTGCGCGGGATCAAGCAGGCGCTGGCCGATGGCGAGCAACAACTGGGCATCAGCCACGGCCTGATCTTGAGCTTTCTGCGTCACCTGTCCGAGGAAGAAGCGTTCAAGACCCTGGAGCAGGCCATGCCGTTTCGCGACGCCTTCATCGCCGTCGGCCTCGACAGCTCGGAGCAGGGCCACCCGCCGAGCAAGTTCCAGCGGGTGTTCGCCAAGGCGCGCAGCGAGGGCCTGTTGACCGTCGCTCACGCCGGCGAGGAAGGCCCGCCCGAGTATATCTGGCAGGCCCTGGACCTGCTCAAGGTGCAGCGCATCGACCACGGCGTGCGCGCCAGCGAGGACGAGCGGCTGATGCAGCGGATCATCGACGAGCAGATCCCGCTGACCGTCTGCCCGCTGTCGAATATCAAGCTGCGGGTGTTCGACGACATGCGCCAGCACAACATCCTGCAGATGCTCGAGCGCGGCGTGAAGGTCACGGTCAACTCGGACGACCCGGCCTACTTCGGCGGCTACGTCAGCGAGAACTTCGCCGCCCTGCACGACAGCCTCGGCATGACCGAGGCGCAGGCCCGGCGCCTGGCGCAGAACAGCCTGGACGCGCGTTTAACAGGCCGTTGAGCTGACCTGCGCCGTCCGGCGCAGGCACCTGGCAGTACCGACAGAGCATGCTGAAGTTTGCGCTCCCGGCGCCGATACAGAAGGTGTACTTGATTCAATGATGTCATAGTGACACCCGGCTAATGGCCGTCACTGCCATCAACCGCACCCGGCTTATTGCCGTCGCCGAGATTGCCGCCCGATGAAACAGCCCATGCTCACCTGCCCACGCGTTCGCGCCCTGCTCTTCGCCGGGCTGGCCGGCTTCGCGCAGCTGGCCGTCGCGGTCGACGAGATCCGCATCGTCACCGAGGAGCTGCCGCCCTACAACATGACCGAGGATGGGCGAGTCACCGGCATGAGTACCGAGGTGGTGCAGGCCGTGCTCGAGGAGATCGGCGTGCAGGCGAGCATCCAGTCGATGCCCTGGGCCCGCGCCTACGACATCGCGCAGAACGCGGAGAACGTGCTGATCTACTCGATCACCCGCACCGCCCAGCGCGAGAAGTTGTTCAAGTGGGTCGGCGTCATCGCGCCAACGCACTGGTTCCTGTTTTCCCTACCCGACAAGCAGATCCAGCTCGATCACCTCGACGATGCTCGCCAATTCCAGACAGCCACCGTCCAGAAAGACGCTGGCGAGCAGTATCTGGAAGCCAATGGCTTCACGGTCGGCAAGAACCTGCAGTCAAGCAACAAATACAAGCATAACTACGCAAAGCTCAAAGCCGGCCGCGTCGACCTGTGGGTGTCTAATGAGCTGAACGCTCGCTACCTGATCCGCCAGGCAGGTGATGACCCGGCCACAACGGTGGTGCCCGTGCTGAGCCTGCCCGACCTCGGCGGTGACGACGGGTTGCACATGGCCTTCAGCCTGCAGACCGCGGACACCCTGGTCGAGCGCTTCCGCCAGGGGCTGCAAGCCATCCGCAGCAACGGCACCTACGACGCCATCGCCAGGAAGTGGTTGTAGCGTGTTTGGCCAGCCCGCCAACGAGACGACGCGCCCCCGCCTTACGGGCTCGCTCGGCCGCCGGCTGGTGCTGGCGACCCTGGCGTTTTGCCTGGTGTTCACCCTGATCACGGTCGCCGTGCGCACCTGGTCGGCCTGGCACGCCAACCTGACAGCGATGGCCAGCGAACTGACCCTGATCGACCAGGTGTTCCAGCGCACGCTGGCCAAGGCGCTCTGGGAAGTGGACCGCGAATCCTTGCAGACCCAGCTCGACAGCGTCGCCCAGGCGGCCCCGGTGGGCCGGGTGGAGCTGCGTATTCTGCGCGCCGGACGCCCGCCGGAAATACTCGAGCAGCCGCGCGGATCGTCCTCGACCTCAACCCTGGCGCCCGCGCTACGGCACATGCTGATCTACGAACCCTACCCCGGCGCCAGCGAGACGGTCGGCGAGCTGAGCCTGGAAGGCGATGAACAGCTGCTCTGGCAGCGCCTGCAAAGGGAAGTGGCCAAAATCATCGTCACCCAGATCATTCAGTCGCTGCTGTTGGCGGGGCTGATCATGTGGATGTTCAATCGCTCGGTCACCGTGCACGTGCAGCACATCGCCCGCCACCTGGCTCAGCTGTCCCCCGTCAATCTCAAGCGGACCTTGCATCTCGGCCGCTCAGAGGCGCACCAGGACGAACTGAGCCTGCTGGAGGTGGGCGTCAACGACCTGCAAGACAAGCTGTCGACCTTCCTCGAGCGGCAACGCCAGGACGAACAGGACCTGGCCGCACACCGCGACCACCTGGCCGAACTGGTCGAAGCGCGTACGGCCGAACTGCGCGCGGCCAATAGGCGCCTGGAGGAACTGTCACGCAGCGACCCGCTGACCGGACTGGCCAACCGCCGGCATTTCGACGAACTCAAGGACATCGAGTTTCGCCGTGCCTTGCGCCTGGGCCACCCGCTGTCGGTGCTGATGTGCGACCTGGATTGCTTCAAGCTCTACAACGACACCTACGGCCATGCCCTCGGCGATCGCTGCCTGCAAGCGGTGGCCGACACCCTGAAGAGGGTCTTCGCCCGCGCCGGCGAGCAGGTGGCGCGGATCGGCGGCGAAGAATTTGCCGTGCTGCTGCCGGGCGCCGACAGCGCTCAGGCATGCACGGCCGCAGAACGCCTGCGTCAGGAGCTGGCGGAGCTGGCGATCGAGCACAGCAGTTCGCCGGTGGCCGCCCATGTGACACTGAGCATCGGCGTCGCCCAGATCGAGTCGGAAACGATGGATCATTTCGATGTGCTTATGCTGCGCGCCGACCAGGCCCTCTATCGGGCCAAGCATCTTGGGCGCGATCGAGTCGCCGTTTGATCACCACACCGAGGCCCCTCATGAGATTGCGCCCAACCATCTGCTTCGCCCTGCTGCTGGTACTGTTCTGCGGCAACGGCCACGCCGAGCGCATCGAGGCCGTCACCGAAGACACCGCCTTCACCTTCCGGCAAGACGGTCGAGTCGGCGGGCCAGCGAGCCAAGTGGTCGAAGCCATGCTGCAGCGCGCCGGCCTCACCGACTACAGCCTGGCCCTCTACCCCTGGGCGCGCGCCTACGACATGGCGCTGCAACAACCCAATGTGCTGATCTACCTGATCGCCCGCACGCCGGAACGCGAACCGCTGTTCAAGTGGGTGGGCGAGGTCATGCGCATCGACTACCACCTCTACAAGCTACGCGGACAGCCGGACATTCGGGTGCGCACACTGGCGGACGCGAAGCACTACAGCATCGGCGTGCTGCGCGACGACGTGCGCCAGCAGTACCTACAGGCCGAGGGTTTCACCAAGCTGGTGATCGCGGCGCACAACCGCAACAACTTCAGGCGGCTGTTGAATAGGCAGGTCCAACTGGTGCCCATGCCGGAGCGCGACGCCAGGCTGCAGTGCGCAGAGGCCGGGGTCGACTTCGCCAGCCTGGAGCGGGTCTACACCCTGGACGCGCTCAGCAGCGGCCTGTACATGGCCTACAGCCGCGCGACGGCCGACGCGATCGTGACGCGAAGCCGCGCCGCGTTCGACAGCCTCAAGCGCGAGGGGCTGCTGACGCGGCTGATGAACGGCGAAGCGGAGCCCGAGTAGCCGCATTAGTGCTTGATCGCCGATGGGGATCGCTATGCTCAACTATCCTACAACGCTTATCAAGCAACCCGTATATCATTGATTTTATGGATTATTACGTTTTCGTAGGAGCGGCTTTAGCCGCGAATTATTCGCCGCACAGTAAAGCTTCGCGGCTGAAGCCGCTCCTACGATAGGGGGCGAGCCTCCAGTTTGCTGCACGACAGCGCGGCGTCGAAAACGGAGCGGCCGCTCCTACAACGCCGGCCCAGCCGCGATGATCGCCGGTCTGGGCGGCAGGCATCGCGGCCGGTAGGCGCACTCAGAAGCTGAAGTCGAGCTTGCTCCAGAGGATACGGCCCGGTTCGTTGACCGCTTGCGGGTCATCCATGGAGAAGCCGAAACCGGCGTTGCCGGCCAGGTTCAGGTGCTCGCTGTAGTGGCGGTCGAACAGGTTGTCGACGCCGGCGCTGAGCTTGACCTCAGGCGTCAACCGGTGAGCCGCGTTGAGCGAGAACACGGCAAACCCGCTGCTGCTGCCGAAGTCCTTGCCGACCACGTTGCCCTTGCCCTCGTCCACCCGGTTCTGCGCGGCAACCACCCGCCACAGCGCCCCGGCACTCCAGTCGCTCCGCTCATAAGCCAGGCCGAAGCGCGCCTCCAGCGGCGGCGTCTGCGCCAGTGGGCGGTCGTCCGAGCTGTTCTTGCCCCAGGCATAGGCCAGGCTGGCATCGGTTTTCCAGTTGCTGTCCAGCCGGTAACCGGCGCCCAACTCGCCGCCCATGATCCGTGCATCGATATTGCTGGCTTGCGAGCGGGTCTGCCCCGGCATCAGCCCGGGCCCGTAGCTGAACAGGATGTAGTCACGCACCTGGCCGACGTAGGCCGAGGCCCAGGCCTCGAACGCGCGGCCACGGTAGTGCGCGCCGAAATCGAGCTGGGTGGTTTTTTCCGGGTCGAGGTTTTCCATCGGCTGGACAAACCCGAGCGGACCGTGACTGGCGGAGAACAACTCCCAGTAATCGGGGAAGCGCTGGGTATGCCCGAGGCCGGCATAGACGATCGCCGGCATGCCGGCGAGATCCCGCTCATAGCGCAGGAAGCCGCTGGGCAGGGTATCGCTGCGGGTGTCGTCGGCCGTCGGGTTGGCGCGCAGGGTCATGCCGCTGCCCAGGGTCTGGCGGTAATCCTTGACCGAGGCGCGATCCAGCCGCGCACCGGCAATCCAGCGCCGGCCGCTAGCGACCTGCCAGGTCAGCTCGCCGAACAGGCCGTAGTTGTGGAACACCGCGTCCTTGTCCCAGGCGAACTGGTCGTAGTCGGTATAGGTGCTGCTCATCATGTCGAAGCTGGACGCGCGCTTGCGGTGTTCGTTGCGTTGCCCGTCCATACCGGCCTTCAGCTCGATCTTCTGCCAGTTCCAGGTGCCGACCAGGCGGCCGCCCAGGGTGCGTCGGTCGACGTTGCTGGCCAGCGGATTGGCCATCATGCCGGTGCCCGAGGGGCTGCGCAGGCTGAAGTTGTCCATCACGTGGTCGGCATAGTTGTAGTAGACCTGCCCTTCCAGCGCACTGAACAGCTTGCCGATGTTGTCCTTCCTGAAGCGCAGCCCCAGGCTCTCACGGAGGAACTGGCTGCCGTCCATGCCGCGCCCGGCGTAGCGCGCCTCGCCATCGCCACGGCCGCCACTCAGCTCGATCAGGGTATCGTCGTCCGGGGTCCAGCCGAGCAGCACATCGCTGTTCCATTTGGCCCAGCGCGACGGCACCGTCTCGCCGTTGCCATCCCGGTAGTCATCGGCCTGGGCCTTGTTCGCCAGCACGCGCAGGTGACCCTGGCTGCCACCGGCAGTGGCGTCGATGCGCCGGTCGAAACGGCCGTTGGCGCCGGCCAGGATGCTGCCGTCGACGCGCCCGCCCAGTTCGTTGAAGGGCTGGGTATCACGCTCGAAAAGAATCGTCGCCGCCGAGCCGCCCGGCCCCCAGAGCACGCTTTGCGGCCCCTTGATCACGGTCAGTTGGTCGAAATTTTCCGGCGACAGGTAGGAGGTCGGCGCATCCATGCGATTGGGGCAGGCGCCGAGCAATTGGCCGCCATCCATGAGGATATTCAGGCGCGAGCCGAACATGCCGCGAAACAGCGGATCGCCGTTGGCGCCGCCGTTACGAATCGCATTGAAGCCGGGAATGGTCTTCAGATAATCCGCACCATCGGCGGCCGGCATCGGCTGGCGCGGTTGCTTGGGGTCGGTGACCACGGTCAACGGCGAGTGGTGACTGGCCCCGGTGATGACCAGCGGGGCCAGTTCGATGGCCGCTTCATCGGCCAGCGCCAGGGAACTGCAGAACATGGCGGCGGCCAGTGCAGCGCACAGCGGCGCCAGGCGAAAAGGAGCAGGCAGACGCAAGGTGCCTGGAATACGGACACAGGTTAGGGCAGACATGGCTTTTCCAAGATCGAGACAATTCGGCGCGCCGGCAACAGCCGTCCTACAGACGGTGCCGGCGCGTGAGAGCAGCAATAACGATCAGGAAAGCAGCGGCGGTGCGCGACTGCGCGAACCGGGGAATACCGGCGAAGCGGGCGCATGTTGCGAGCCGCCGGCGGGGATGAAGAACGGCGTGAATGGCGCAGACCCGGTCAGCACCAGCGCCGGGCTGGCCAGCGCCGGGCTGCTGAACAACAGGGTGCAGTAGCCGCATTTGGCCCATAGCGGATCATGCCCATGGCTGTCGCCGGCAGCCGCAGAGCGGCTGACAGCATGCTCACTGCAGTCCGGCTCCGCCTGCGCCGGCAGCAACCATTGCGACAGCAGCGGGCCGACGCAGAGCAGCAGCATGGCCAGCAATGCCGACCTCGCCCCTGCGCCCCGCCTGTCTACCCAGCTGTCTGTTTGCATCGATCAGCGCCCATTGACTGCGCGGCGATTATCACCAGGCGCGGCGGGACGCTCCTTGTCCCCGGTCAAGTCAGAGGTTGTGAAAATATCGAGCGCCGTAGCGAGAACGTCTCCTGGTGTTCGCGGCAAGGCGCTAGGTGGCGGTCGCAGTAGGCGGGAGCTCCTTTACAAGCGCTCAACCCCATCAATGCTGATGGGCGGCGTCCCCGCTAGTCGGCTCAGCCGTGGCTACGGGCGCCTCGGTTTGCACCGCCACCTCCACCTCGATCTCACCGGCCTTCTCGAAGGTCAGGGTCAGAGGGAAGCGCTCGCCGTCCTTGGCTTGCTGCCGCACGTTGAACAGCATGACGTGATAGCCCATGGGCTCGAACCGGGCTTCGCCACCGGCGGGCACGACAACGTCTTGCACCTGCTGCATCTTCATCACCCCATCGGCGTGCACATGCTCATGCAGTTCGGCCTTGCCGGCCAACGAGGTGTGCACGCCGAGCAGGCGGTCGGCATCGGCGCCCCGGTTGTGCACCACGAAGTAGGCCGCGGCAGTCGGCGCCACCGGCGGCATCGCGCGCGACCAAGGGTGTTCGATCTGCAGCTCGCCGACCCGGTAGTCGTGAGCGTTGGCCAGCAGGCTGGTGCCGAGCAGTGCGGCCAGGAACAGGGTTTTCTTCAACATGGGGACTCTCCAGAAACTCGTCGGGGGTGCACCGCCGCGCCATCTGCAGCGGCGGGCGCGAACGCATGGGTCGTTGCGCCAACAGACGCAAACAGCTGCTCCGGGCAGCATCAAGCGGGAAGGTTTACCGAAATCAGGCGAGCAGTGGGGAGGCGCGGGGGTTGGCCGAGGGCCAGAGATAGCGGACCGGACGCGGGGCCAAGGCTGGCGCCGCCAGCGGCGGGCGACTGGCAGCGAACAGTCCGAGCAGACCGAAAAAGGCAGCGAGGATGAGGGCGCCGAAGGTCGAGCCGAGCGAGCAACCGAAACCCGTGGCCGGGTTCAGCGGCAAGATACTTGAGCCGCTCAAGTCGGCCCCCGGGGCGAAATTGCCCTCGAAGGAGCAGTACTGGCCATCCAGGCCGCTGAGCTGCAAACCGGCCATCTGGCCGTGGCCGATACTGCAGGCGAACGCACTGAACAGGACGCAGCAATAAAGCGTCCAGGCGATCAGCGAGCGGTCGGTGCGGGTCAAGTTCATCAAGCGACTCTAGCAGTTGCGGGTGGCGCAACACCAGCCACCACCTGTGATCGATTGCCGCAGCTGCGGATGGCACAACGCTCCTCGGCCGCCCCTGCGAGGAGCCCCGGCGCCACGTGCGGGCACTACTAATTGATACCTCTCCACAGTCGCCGGCAGCCGACTAGACTGCAGGTACGCTCGAAGCTTGTGAAAATATCGAGCGCCGTAACAAGACCGCATCCAGATATTCGCAGCAAGACGCGCTACGTGAAAAACAGGGGAGTTTAGTGAGCTAAATGACCCCGCTTTTCACGTAGTGCAACGTCAGCAACGGGCGTCTGGAGGCGGTCGCAGTAGGCGAGAGCTTGCTCACAAGCTCTCAGCATTCCTCGCAGGTCAGGGCATGCTCCGCGCCCTCCTGCGAACCCGCGACTTGTCGGTGGTAAGGATGCGATCCGATCTAACAGCTCCGCTGCGCCTGGCCGGCGCCTACATCCTGTTCAGCAGCATCTGGATTATTGCCAGCGACGCCCTGTTGATGGCGGTGGTCAACGACCGGGACCTGATCGGCCGGCTGCAAACCGTCAAGGGCATGTTCTTCGTGCTGCTCAGCAGCCTGCTGATCTTCTGCCTCAACTACCGTGACCGCCGCGCCCAGCAGCAGTTGCTCGACGCCCTGACGCGCAACTCCCGCCTGCTGCAACAAACCCAGCGCAACGCCGCCCTCGGCAGCTGGGAATATGATGGCCGCCTGCACTGGAGCCCCGAGGCCCTGAACCTGCTCGGCCGCGATCCGGGCAGTGAATACAGCAGTGCCGAGCAATTGCTCAGCTGGCTCTACCCGGCCGAACGGCCGGCCCTGCAGCGCGCCTGGCAGGCGCTGCTCGAACAACACAAGCCGATGGCGATCAGTGCACGTCTGCATCAACCGCAGCGGCAACAGACCACCTGGCTGATGCTGCGGGGCGACGCGGACGTCAGCAGTGGCCACTTCCTCGGTACCGTGCAGGACATCAGCAGCCAGAAGCGCGACGAAAGCGCCCTGCGCGAAAGCGAGCAGCGCTTCCGCCACCTGTTCGAGCAAACCCCACGGATCGCCGTGCAGGGTTACGACCGCGAACGTCGGGTGATCTATTGGAACCAGGCCAGCACCCAGCTCTATGGCTATAGCCTGCAGGAGGCCATGGGCCGACGCCTGGAAGAGCTGATCATCCCGCCGGCCGCGCGCAATCAGGTCATCAGTGCGATCAACCACTGGCTGCTCGGCGGCCCGTCGATCCCCGCAGCGGAGCTGCCATTGCAGCACAAGGACGGCAGCCGGGTGTGGGTCTACTCGACCCATTCGATGCTGCGCGACAGCCGCGATCAGCCGGAGCTGTACTGCATCGACATCGATCTCAGCGAACAGAAGCAGATCAATCTCGAGCTGCAAGCCAGCGAGGCGCGTTACCGCGAACTGGTCGAGCAGTTGGACGATGTCATTGTGCTGACGGACGCCAGCGGCCATCTGGTTTTTCTCAACCCGGCCTGGGAAGCGCTCAGCGGCTACGCCGGCTATGAATGCCTGGGTCGCCCGCTGGCGCAGTTCCTCGACGGCGCCGACGCGGCGCGCTTCAACCAGCAGATAGATGCCGTCGGCAATGGCCAGCAAACCGGCCTGCGCGGCGAATTCCGCCTGCTCACCCGTCTGGGCCAGCTGCGCTGGGTAGACATTCAACTGAACCACAGCCCGTCGAACAATATGCTCACCGGCAGCCTGCATGACATCCATGAGCGCCATCATGGGCAGCAACTGCAGCAGGCGCGCAACGCAGTACTCGACGATCTGCTCGCCCGCCGGCCCCTGGCGCATATCCTCGGCGCTATCAGCCAGCACCTGCAGGATCTCAATCCGCACATGCTGGTGTCGATCATGCTGCTGGACGAGCGGCAGTGCCTGCACCTGGCCGCCGCGCCGAGCCTGCCCGAGCCTTATCGGCAGGCCATCGACGGTCTGCCGGCGCAGCTCGAACTCGGCTCATGTGGCCACGCCGCGTGCAGTGGCGAGCTGGTGATCGCGGAAAACCTCGACACGCACCCCTACTGGCAGGGGGGGCGCACCCAGGCCCTGGCCGCCGGCCTGCATGCCTGCTGGTCGTTGCCGTTCAAGGACGACAACGCCCGGGTGCTCGGCACCTTCGGCATCTACTACGACCAACCCAGACGGCCGAGCGAAGCCGATATCGCCCTGGTCACCGAGTTCACCCGCCTGGCCAGCCTGGCCGTGCAGCAACTGCAGCGCTGAACGGGCGATTCGTTCGCAGATAGGGCGGCTCGGGCGGCGATCTGTTCGGAACGAAGCGACAGCCCGCCGGATTCTCGCCGCGCCGATGAACCATGGTGCACTGCCTGCGGCTGTGGAGGAGTCCATATACACCCTACGGATCGCGGCTTGCTCGAGCTAATGGGGTCGCAGCGTAGGGCGGCCTCGGAGCGCAGCGACAGCCCGCCGCTTCATGCTGGCGGCCGCAGTTTGCGAGCGTTTTCCACCCGCGCTCAAGGCCTGCTCAGCCCAGGCGCTGCAGCAGCAGGAAGGCAGTCAGCAGCAGCGTATTGATCGCCCAGGCGACGGTCAGGACGCGGGCGATTTCACCGTGGGTTGGATTTTTCACGTTGTCACTGCAACGCCAGATCTCGCCGATTATCCAGGCGGTATAGCCCAGCAGCACTGCAAACATGAGTATGACCGTCGCCAGTGCGGCGCCGCTGAAATACACCGCGAGCGTTACGGCCCAGAGAATATTGCTGGGTATCACCCCGTAGAACCAGAAAATCTCCCGCAGCGGTTTGTCGATCAGCAGGGCGTTGAAGATCGAGGTTCGCATGGTCATTAACCCTCATGGCAGTCAAGGCGCGCTCGTGTTGCCTGGTGGCCCGTTCGACGTCGGCCCGTCTTTTGAGATTAGCCTGCTCAGGCGTCGCGTCAAAAAGTCATGCGGGCTCGGGGCGGTGCGGATGCGTGAGATCACATTCCACTGCCCCGGCCCTCGCATGCATGCAGTCGCGCTGCTAGTCTTCAGGGTCTTGGAAAGCCAAACACCGCCCGTGAGCCCATGCCCTTTCGACTGACCCTGTTCTGCGTCCTGCTGCTGGTTGCCAGCCAGGCCGCAGCCCTGACCATCTACAAGTACACCGATGCCAACGGTGTGGTGACCTATACCGACAAGGCGACGGCGGGTGCCCAGGTGTTCGTTTTTCGCGACCGCATGGTCGAGCGCCTGGACAACCAGGTGAAGCTGGAAACCCAGAAACATGCGGCCGGCGACACCCTGCTGGTGCGCAACGACCTGTATGCCCCGGTGCAGATCGAGCTGAAGCTGGAACAGGTCGACAACGCCATCGGCGCCCCGACCAAACCCATCACCTGGGTGTTGCCGCCGCGCAGCAAGATCCGCCTCGCCACCCTGACTGCGCGCGACGCCAGCAAGCCGCTGCGCTACACGCCGAAACTGCGTTACGCCATGGGCGACCCGCGCCTGCTGCCGACGCAGAAGAGCTACCCGCTACCTTGGCGCGGCGGGCCCTTCCGCCTGACCCAGGGCGCCAATGGCAAATACAGCCACTTCACCGCCAAAGGGCGTTATGCCATGGACATCGCCATGCCCGAGGGCACGCCGATAGTCGCGGCGCGCGGCGGCGTGGTGGTCAAGACCGAGAACCAGCAGAGCGGGCGCGGCAACAACCCTTCCGGCAACTATGTGCGCATCCTCCACGACGACGGCACCATGGGCGTCTACCTGCACCTGATGCAGGGCTCGGTCAGCGTGCGTGAAGGCCAGCGGATCGACCGCGGCAGCTTTATCGCCCGCTCAGGCAACACCGGCAACAGTACCGGCCCGCACCTGCACTTCGTGGTGCAGCGCAATGTCGGTCTGGCCTTGGAGTCCATACCCTTCGACTTCGCCCAGCCAGTCAACAGCCTGCCGAATTTCGCCGTGGGTGGCGAGTAAGCAGGGCGTGGTGATGCACGGTTTCGTAGGGTGGCGGGCCGCGTAGGCTTGAGCGCAGCGATACCCATCAAGCGATAGGCCTTCTAGTCGCGGCTGGGTGAGTCAGGGCTTCGCGGCTGAAGCGGAGTGCCGCCCAGCCCCTCCCGCAGGTACCTCGGGCAGCGCAGTTGCCCGCCAGCTCACCCCAGCTTGAGTACCTTGGCCAGGACGATCTTCGGCCCCTTCATCTTCTTGATGATGATGCGCAGGCCGTCGACCTCCAGCACTTCCTCTTCTTCGGGCATGCGCTTGAGGGTTTCGTAGACCAGCCCGGCCAGGGTTTCCGCCTCGACATGATCGAGGTTGACCCCCAGCAGACGCTCGACCTTGAACAGCGAGGTGTCGCCGCGGACCAGCAGCTTGCCCGGCTGGTAGGCGAGGATGCCGCGCTCGGTCTTGTGGTGTTCGTCCTGAATGTCGCCGACCAGGGCTTCCAGCACGTCTTCCATGGTCAGGTAGCCGATCACCTTGCCGTCGGCCTCCTCGACCAGGGCGAAGTGCGAACCGCCCTGGCGGAACTGCTCGAGCAGGTTGGACAGGGGCATATGCCGGCCAACCCGTTCGATCGGGTGCATCAGCTCGGCCAGTTTCAGTGCCGAAGGCAGCATTTCCAGCAAGGAGAGGTGCAGCAGCAGGTCCTTGATGTGCAGCACGCCGACGAACTCGCCGCTGGCCTCGTCGAAGATCGGGTAGCGGCTGTACTTGTGCCGGCGAAATACGCTGAACACCTCGTCCAGCGGTGCGTTCAGCGCCAGGTAGACCAGGTCCTCGCGTGAGTTGGCCCAATCCACCACTTCCAGTTCGCCAAGCTCCACGGCCGAGGCCAGCACGCGCATGTCCTGGTCGCTGGGGTTGCTGGCACGGCTGGAATGCAGGATCAGCTTGAGTTCGTCGCGGCTGTAATGATGCTCATGGTGCGGCCCCGGCTCGCCCTGGCCGGCGATGCGCAGGATGGCGTTGGCGCTGGCGTTGAGCAGGAAGATCGCCGGGTACATGGCCCAGTAGAACAGGTACAGCGGCGCGGCCGTCCACAGTGAGAGGAATTCCGGTTGGCGGATCGCCCAGGACTTCGGTGCCAGTTCGCCGACCACGATGTGCAGGTAGGAAATGATCGAGAAGGCGGTGAAGAAGGCGATGCCGTGTACCAGCTTGGCTGACTCGATGCCGAGGGTGCCGAGCAGCGGGGTGAGCAGTTCGGCGAAGGCCGGTTCGCCGACCCAGCCCAGGCCCAGCGAGGCCAGGGTGATGCCCAGTTGGCAGGCCGACAGGTAGGCATCCATCTGGTTGTGCACGGTACGCAGGATATGCCCGCGCCAGCCGTTCTGGCTGGCCAGGGCCTCGACCTTGGTGGCGCGCAGCCTGACGATGGCGAACTCGGCGGCGACGAAAAAGCCGTTGAGCAGCACCAGCAGCAGGGCGAAGAGAACGAGGCCGAAATCGGCGAAAAAAGTGGCGGCGGAGAGACTCGTGGAGGGGTCCATAAAGGGTTCGGTAGGCCAATGACCGCTAAAGGGTGGGGCCAAGCAGGCGGCTTTGCAAGCTGCGGGCGGTTAGTTGTCGCGACGGGCCACCTGAGTGGCGGGAAAGTGGCAGGTGAAGGTGCTGCCCTGGCCCAGCCTGCTGTCGATCTCCAGGCGTGCGCGGTGGCGCAACAGCACATGCTTGACGATGGCCAGGCCCAGGCCGGTGCCACCGGTGTTGCTCGCGCGGCTGGAGTCGACCCGGTAGAAGCGTTCGGTCAGGCGCGGCAGGTGCCGGGCCTCGATGCCCGGGCCGTTGTCCTGCACCGCCAGGTGCGCGCCCTGCTCATCGCCCCACCAGCGGATGCGAATCTCGCTTTCCTTGGGGCTGTACTTGACCGCATTGAACACCAGGTTGGAGAAGGCGCTGCGCAGCTCCGCCTCGCTGCCCTTGAGACGCAGGTGCGGGTCGGCTTCCAGGCTGATGCGCTGCATGCGTTCGCCGGACAGCGCCTGGGCATCGCCCCTGATGCTCAAGAGCAGCAGGTCGACCGCCACCGGCTGGTTGTCCGAGGGGTAGTCGGTGGCTTCCAGCTTGGCCAGCAACAGCAGGTCATTGAGCAGGTTCTGCATGCGTCCGCCTTGCTGCTGCATCTGCTGCAGCGCGCGCAGCCAGCGCGGATTGACGTCTTCGACGTTGTCCAGCAGGGTTTCCAGGTAACCGGCGATCACCGTCAGCGGCGTGCGCAGTTCGTGAGACACGTTGGCGACGAAGTCCTTGCGCATCTGCTCCAGTTGAAACAGGCGAGTGACGTCGCGCACCAGCATCAGGTGCTCGCGGTTGCCGTAGCGGGTGATATGAAACTGCAGGCGCCGACGGTCGTTGATCGGCGAAGGCAGCTCCAGCGGTTCGAGGTAGCTGCCGCGCTCGAAGTAGTCGATGAAGCGCGGATCGCGCAGCAGGTTGGTGATCGACTGGCCGCTGTCCTGCGGGGTTTTCAGGCCGAGCAGGGTCTCCGCAGCGCGGTTCCACCATTCCAGATTGCCCTGGCTGTCGAGCATGACCACCGCATCGCTGAGCGCGGCAGTGGACTCCTGCACCCGATCGATCACCGCCTGCAGGCGGCCGCGGGCCCGCTGGTTGCGCCGTTGCAGGTGGTAGATGCTGTCGAATACCTCGCCCCACAGGCCATAGCCATCCGGTGGTGGCTCGTCCGGCCGATGCTCTTGCAGCCATTTGTGCAGGCGCAGCAACTGGCTCAGGGTCCAGCCGAGGTGGATGGCCAGGCCGGCCGCCAGCGCCCAGGCGTACTTGCCGGTAAGCAAGCCGAGCAGCAGGCAGGCGCCGATTAACAACAGCAGACGGCGCGTCACGGCGCCACGCCAGTTTTGCTTCACTTGGGAGTCATCCGCCAATCGATCCTTTGAGCCGCTGAGACAAGTCGGCAATCCTAACCCAGTATGGCGCTGCTAGCTTTTGCTGGAGAAACGATAACCGGTACCGCGCACGGTCTGCACCAGGTTCTCGTAGACCTCGCCGAGCGCCTTGCGCAGGCGGCGGATGTGCACATCGACGGTGCGTTCCTCGACGTAGACATTGCCGCCCCAGACCTGGTCGAGCAGCTGGCCGCGGGTATAGGCGCGTTCCTGATGGGTCATGAAGAACTGCAGCAGGCGGTATTCGGTGGGGCCCATCTCGGCCGGCTTGCCGTCGATGGTCACCCGGTGGCTGACCGGGTCGAGCAGCAGGCCGCCGATCTCGATCGGCCCTTCGCTGTCGCTGGGGCCGGCGCGGCGCAGCACGGCCTTCAGCCGGGCGACCAGTTCGCGCGGCGAGAACGGCTTGGTGATGTAGTCGTCGGCGCCGACCTCCAGGCCCTGGATCTTGTTGTCCTCTTCGCCCTTGGCGGTGAGCATGATGATCGGGATGTCCGCGGTCAGCTCGTCACGCTTGAGCCGGCGCGCCAGCTCGATGCCGCTGGTGCCGGGGAGCATCCAGTCGAGCAGGATCAGGTCGGGTTTGCGGTCGACGATGATGGCGTGGGCCTGCTGGCTGGTCTCCGCTTCCAGGCACTCGTAACCGGCCATCTCCAGGGCCACCGCGATCATCTCGCGGATCGGTGCTTCGTCATCGACGATCAGGATGTTCTTGCCAACCATGGATCCAGCCTCGAGTCGTTGAACTGTCATGCGTGGCATTAGATAACGGAATTATTGCAGCGATATGACAGCTGGGCTGCTGCGGGGTCTGCCGCAGCCGCCGTTTACCGAGTCACGTCGGCGAGTACCTTGCGGAAGCCGGCCAGGCCGGCTTCGATGTTCTCGATGATTTCCCCGGCCAAGTCGTCCGGCTCCGGTAGTCCGGTAGGTTGTCGCCGTCGCGCAGGGTGGTACAGAAGCTCCAGACCTTGGCGGCGATGGCGTGGGTGTTGCTGCTCATAACGAAGCGCCCTGCTGATTCAGATGCGCTTGTCCTGCGGGGGTGAGGCGGTATTTCTGCAGCCGGCTATTGGGTTTGTCCGGCAGGCTGTATTCGATCAATCCGCTTTCGAGCAGGCGGCGAACGCTGCGGTTCAGCGCCCCGGTCACGGTCTGCAGACCCAGTTGTATGGCCAGTTCGCTCTTGCCCAGCGGCCCGCCGATCAGGGCGGCCAGTACGCGCCGCTCTTGCGACTCTGCCCCTGACTCTGCCCTCGACTCTGCCCTTGACTCTGCCTCTGACTCCGGCTGAGCGGCGGTCAGTGCGCCGCCCGGCACAGGTGCCATGTTAGGCAGCATCACGGTCACGCGAAAGATCGACTCCTCGCTGAGAATCGGATCCTGGCCGCCGAAGGCGCGGGCGTACTTGAACAGGTTGCGCACCCCGGAACCCAGCTCCTCGGCCCACTGCATTTCGCGGAACACCCGGGCGATGGCTGGGTTTTTCGGTGATGGGGCGAAGTCGTCCGGGCGCAGCAGGCCGATGCCGTGAGGGTTATTGCTGTTTTCCGTGGTCACCCGGTCGCGCTGGATGATCAGCTTGGCCGGAAACGGATTGAGGTACTCGCGGTGGATCAGCAGATTGGCCACCACCTCGCGGAAAATCCGTTCGCGCAGGCTGATGCGCTGGTCGCCTTCCAGATAGAAGGGGTCGGCGATGTGCTTACCGACGAAGGCCATCAGCCGGTCGTAGCTTTCCAGCAGGTTGGTGCGGATATCGTCGCGGTCATCGTAACGGTCCAGATCCTGCACCCGCAGGATGGCGTCGGTACGGTGGTGCGGCACTACGCCCAGCACCACCTCGTCGCGGCCGAACAGCAGGGCGCCGGCCAGGGAGATGCCCTCCTGTCCGGTCTGGTAGTCGCGCTGGTACAGCCGTGCGCTCTTCAGCAGCTCCAGATCGTCCAGCTCGGCCCAGGGGTGGCCGCTGCGTTGCAGGCGCACGTTATGCCGCACCCGCTCGATCAGGTCGCTGCGCAGCTCATCCAGGCGGATAAAGGGAAAGATGCGGTTCTCGCTGTAGCTGACCTGCTTGCGCAGATACAGCTCGCTAAGCGACTGGCTGTGGCCGGTGATATCGAAGTCGCCATCTTCGTTGCGGCTGAATACCCGGTTGTTGCAGCTGTGCACCTGGGAGCTTTCCGGCACGTTCAGCACCAGCAGTGTTTGTCCGTCCAGCTCCAGCTGTTCGGGCACCAGCGGCATCGGCGGGTTGATCTTCTGCGGGTTGTGCAGGGTATTGGCCAGGTCCTTGCGG
>NZ_JBFIIG010000031.1:0-31973 GCF_041601375.1 Pseudomonas sp.
AGGGTGGGTTAGCGGCGCTGATCAGGCACCGCCATCGTGGCGCGCCGCGTAACCCACCAGGCGCCTCGCCTCGAAACTGGGCTGCGTTGCGCCGATGGTGGCTTACGGCGCAACGGATCTTGCTGGTTCATCACCATCGGCAGCGTGCGCCTAACCCTACGGCGCCGGAATGCGCGCCAGCACCTGGGCCGGAATGTCGAGCGGCAAGGCCAGGATCAGGCCTTCGCCGGAAGCGGGATAGCTGCCGGTCAAGGCGCTGATATTCACCTGATGAGACACCAGCACCATGGGCGCACCGCGCGCCAGGCCATTGACCTGGGCGACCAGTTCCGCGGTCTGCTGGCTGGCGCGTGCTCGATTGGCGAAGAAGGAATCCAGTGCCGGCAAGGGCTGGACCTTGCCCAGGTGCATTTCCCGCGCCGTATCGCGCGCCCGGCACCAACGGCTGCTGAACAGCCTGGGCTGCTCGATCATCTGGCTGCGCAACAACGCGCCCCAACGCCTGGACTCCTCGCGCCCCTGCTCGCTGAGGTTGCGCTGGGTGGTGCAATCGCCGAGTTGGAAGTTCGCCGGATCACCGAAGCCCGGCGCGCTGGCATGGCGCAACAGCAACAGCGCGCGGCCCTCACGCAGGGCATCCCACGCCTGGCTATCGCTGGCGTAGGCGCAACCGGGCAGACTCAGACAGGCCAGCAAGACCCAGCCGAGCAGGTGGGCCATGCCTCTAGAAACGCACGTTGCCGCGCGGCCCCAGCAGCGCCCAGATGATCAGACCGATCACCGGCAGAAACAGGATCAACAACACCCAGAGGACTTTCTTGCCGACCTCGGTGTTGCTTTTGACGATATTGATGATGGCCCAGATACTCAAAACCAGAACTATCAGGCCTACCAGGCCATTCATTGTAGAACCCATGGGGACACTCCTGTGCGAAGGGTTACCCGACTAGCATAGCCATCGATGCCCGGCATTATGCAAGCGCTATGTTGCGCAGGCTTTGCTGCTGCATCCCCCATACCAGCGGTGCGTCAGTCATCCAGCCGCGAAAAACGGCCGACAATATCATCGCCGGTGAACTCGCCGACCCAGCCGGCGGCATTGCCGAACAGGCGGATCATCACGAAGTGCGGATGCTCGCCCATGTCGAACCAGTGCCGCGTGCCGGCCGGTAGCGCGATCAGGTCACCCTTCTCGCACAACACGGCGTAGACGTAGTCGTCGATATGCAGGCTGAACAGCCCGCTGCCCACCACGAAGAAACGCGCCTCGTCCTCGGCATGCCGCTGCTCGTCGAGAAACCTGGCGCGCAGCTCGGCCTTGTCCGGGTGGTCATCGCTCACGCTGAGCACAGCGACCGCGGCATAACCGCGCTCGCTCATCAGTTGCTCGATCTGCGGCCGGTAGGCGGCGAGCACCTGTTCCTGGCTGGCGCCCGGAGCAAGCGGCGCCACCGCCTGCCAGCGCGTGAAATGCACACCGACGGCAGCCAGGGTGCTGGCGATATCTTCCAGATGGGTCAGCACCTTGTTCGGCAGATCGGCAGAAGACTCGGGGTAGACGCTCAGGCTGCTCATATTCAGAATTCCCGTTGGTTATCCGTAGGCGGAGTAAAGGCACGGCTGCAGCCCAAATCCAATGACGTGAAACACGGCCGGCTCATGGCCGCGGCTCGTGCATGCGAGTGGCAGTGATGGCCGCGACCAGGGCGATCAGGCTGGCGATGGCGAACGTCCAGGCCGGGCCGAGGCTGTTCCAGCTGTAACCGGAGTAGAGCGCGCCCAGGGCGCCGCCCACCCCGGTCAGGGCGGCATACAAGGCCTGCCCCTGGCCCTGCTGGCGGTCGGCGAAACTGCGCTGCACGAAGTGGATGGCCGCCGCGTGAAAACTGCCAAACGTCGCGGCGTGCATCAACTGGGCGAGCAACAGTACCAGCAGATGATCGGCCAGGTTGCCCAGCAGCAACCAGCGCACGGCGGTGATCAGAAAGCTGGCCAGCAGCACGCTGCGCAGCGAAAAACGCGCCAGCAGCTGGGCCATGACCATGAACAGCACGATCTCGGCCAGCACCCCGAGGGCCCAGAGCTGGCCGATCAGGCCGCGCGAATAGCCGAGCGACTCCAGGTGCAGGGTCAGGAAGGTGTAGTACGGACCGTTGCTCAGCTGCATCAGGCCGACACTGAGGAAAAACGCCAGGATGCCGGGGCGGCGCAACTGGCGGATGAAGCCGCCCTCGCCCAGCGCATTGGGGCGCATGCGCGGCTGAGCGTTGGGCACCCACCAACTGCTCAGCACGATGCCGCCCATGATCAGGATCAGCGCCCAGGGATAGGCATCCAGGCTGAGCAGCTCGAACAGCTTGCCCAGGCCGACCACCGCGACGATGAAGCCGATGCTGCCCCACAGGCGAATCTTGCTGTAGCGCGCCGCCTGTTCCTGCAGATGGGCGAAGGTGATGACCTCGAACTGCGGCAGCACCGCATGCCAGAAGAACGCGTGCAGCCCCATGATCAGGGCCAGCCAGGCATAGCTCTGGCTGATGAAGATGCCGGCGAAACACAGCAGCGTGCAGATCGCGCCAAAGCGCACGATCGCCAGGCGCTGGCCGCTGTGATCGCCCAGCCAGCCCCAGATATTGGGCGCGATGCAGCGCATCAGCATGGGAATGGCGACCAGCTCACCGATGCGCGCGGCGGAGAAACCCAGGTGATCGAAATACAACGCCAGAAACGGCGCCGTGGCGCCGAGTAGCGAGAAATAGAAGAAATAGAAACCGGACAGACGCCAGTAAGGCAACGCGGAGGTCATGGCTTAACGAATGTAGATTGGGTTGAGGAGCGTAGCGACGAAGCCCAACATTGCCGGTTGCAGGCCAACAACTGCGATTGCGGCCGGTGGGCCGCTTTGCGCTCAGCCTGCGCGGCCCGGCCCAACCTAGCCCTGCTCAAAGCTGCGGCAACACCGGTGTGGTCACCCGCACATCGGCGTTCTGCGCACGGTGGCGCAGCAGGTGATCCATCAGCACGATGGCCATCATCGCCTCGGCGATCGGCGTGGCGCGGATGCCGACGCAGGGGTCGTGACGGCCCTTGGTGATCACCTCCACCGGGTTGCCGTCGACGTCGATCGAGCGCCCCGGCGTGGTGATGCTGGAGGTCGGCTTGAGCGCCAGATGGGCGACGATCGGCTGGCCGCTGGAGATGCCGCCGAGGATGCCGCCGGCGTTGTTCGACAGAAAGCCCTCGGGGGTCAGCTCGTCGCGATGCTCGCTGCCGCGCTGGGCGACGCAGGCGAAACCGGCGCCGATCTCCACGCCTTTGACCGCGTTGATGCTCATCAGCGCATGGGCCAGTTCGGCGTCCAGACGGTCGAAGATCGGCTCGCCCAGGCCCGGCATCACCCCTTCGGCGACCACGGTGATCTTCGCCCCCACCGAATCCTGGTCGCGGCGCAGCTGGTCCATGTAGGCCTCAAGCTCTGGCACCTTGTCCGGGTCGGCGCTGAAAAAGGCATTCTGTTCGACGCTGTCCCAGCTCTTGAACGGAATCTCGATCGGACCGAGCTGGCTCATGTAGCCACGCACCACGATGCCCTGGGTCGCCAGGTACTTCTTGGCAATGGCGCCGGCGGCGACGCGCATGGCGGTCTCGCGGGCCGAGCTGCGGCCGCCGCCACGGTAATCGCGGATGCCGTATTTGTGGTGGTAGCTGTAGTCGGCATGCGCCGGGCGGAAGACATCCTTGATCGCCGAGTAATCCTTGGACTTCTGATCGGTATTGCGGATCAGCAGGCCGATGGCGCACCCGGTGGTCTTGCCCTCGAACACCCCGGCGAGGATTTCCACCACATCGTCTTCCTGACGCTGGGTGGTATGGCGGCTGGTGCCCGGCTTGCGCCGGTCGAGGTCGCGCTGCATGTCTTCCAGCGACAACTCCAGGCCCGGAGGGCAACCATCGACGATGGCGACCAGCGCCGGGCCATGGCTTTCGCCAGCGCTGGTGACGGTGAACAACTTGCCGTAGGTATTGCCGGACATGTGCAGGATACTCCGCGGGAATCAGCAGCGGGCCCGGTGCAACGCTTGCGCGCGCCGGCCCCTTACGCAATAAAGGTCGCGAGTATACCCGCGGCGAAAGCCCAGTTCACCCTGGCAGCCTGTCGGACTTGACCGTCCGTAGCGAGGAGAAGACCGGACTGAGGCAGTTTTGTTGCTCTTTCGAGGCGAATAGCCGGCTATTTAACGAGAAATAGCAGCAAAAATGACCATTCCGGCTTCTCCGCAGTAGGACAGTGTTAAGTCCGACAGGCTGCTGGCACCTTATGTCGACGGCGACGTCCAACCCTTGTCCCCTGCCACAGTGCCCATCATGCCGCGAGTTCTGCTGTTGACCCTGACCCTGCTTGCCGGCCTGGCCCAGGCCGCGCCCCATACCACGGTGCAACGACCGATCAGCCTGACCACCGAGCAGGGCACCCTGCATGGCACCCTATTGCGCCCGCAAAGCGACCAGGCGTTGCCTGTCGCGCTGCTGATTGCCGGCTCCGGGCCGACCGACCGCGATGGCAACAACCCCGCCGGCGGGCACAACGACAGCCTCAAGCACCTGGCCCAGGCCCTGGCCAAGCACGGCATCGCCAGTGTGCGTTACGACAAACGCGGGATCGCCGCCAGCCGTGCGGCCACCCCGGACGAACGTGACCTGAGTGTCGAGCAGTATGTCGCCGACGTGGTTGCCTGGGGCCAGTTGCTCAAGGCCGATGAGCATTTCAGTCGGCTGATCCTGATCGGTCACAGCGAAGGCGCCTTGATCGCCAGCCTGGCGGCCCAGGCGGCCGCTGCCGATGCGCTGATCTCGATCGCCGGCAGCTCGCGCCCCATCGACCAGGTGCTGCGCGAACAACTGCATTACCGCCTGCCGCCGAAACTGCTCGGGCAAAGCCATCGTCTGCTCGACTCGCTGCTGGCCGGCCAGCCGAGCGATGCGGTGCCCGATGCGCTGCACGTGCTGTTTCGCCCCAGTGTGCAGCCCTACCTGATTTCACTGTTCCGCCAGGATCCCAGCGCGGCCTTCGCCCGCGTGCAGATCCCGGCGCTGATCGTCCAGGGCAGCCACGACATCCAGGTCGGCGTCGCCGATGCCGAGGCCTTGCAAGCCGCCAAGCCGGATGCGCAACTGGCGATAATCGAGGGCATGAACCACGTCCTGCGCATCGTCCCGCTGGACCTCGAGGCGCAGCTGGCCTCCTACGACAACCCGCGCCTGCCCCTGGCGCGGCTGCTGACCGAGCGAGTCGTCAGTTTTATCGAGGACACCGGCAAAGCGCCAGCCTCCAGTGCCGCGCAAACCGGCCGATAAAGGCTGGGCCAGCGCCACGCCTTGCCCTGGTATCGCGCACAGGATTGCCTTTATGACCGACGCCCACATCCAACCCTCTGAGCCTGGCGCCGCTGCCCAAGCACAAGCTGCGGTCGAGAAAGCCCATCCCTGGGCGGATCTCGCACCCGAGCACTTTCGCCTGTTGCGTCTGGCGCCGCTGCCGGTCGACCGCCACACCGGCGCGCGGCCCTTGCGCTTCGTGCAACTGGGCCGGGTCGAGCGGCACGCCAAGGGCCAGAGCCTGCTGCGCCTGAGCCTGCAGCTGCCCGGCGTACACCTGCGCAAGGAGCTGAACCTGCTGGAGGTCTGGATCGACCACCGCAGCAAGGAGATGCGCCTCGGCCCGGAAAAGGGCTTGCTGGTAGAACCGGCCAATCGCGGTCTGGGACGCTTCCTGCTGGCCCAGGGCATCGCCTGGGCCCAGCAACACTGCGCCCACTACCTGGTAGAAGGCGCGGCCCTGCCGGCCAAGGATGCCCTGGGCGAGGATGTCCGCCTGCGCCGCGATCACTGCCTACAAGCCCTCGGCTTCGACATCGAATACCTCGACCCCCTGCAACTCAAAGCCCGCTACGGCGCCGCCCGGGTCAGCGTGCTGCACAGCGATTGGCACAACGACAAGGTCCAGGTCGTCGACCTGCTGGATGCCGCGGCCATGTTGCAACAGGCCGACCAGAACCTGCGCGAGCAGGACGTCAAGCTGCGCAAGCTGGAATCGCGCCTCGAGCTGTTCCGCCGCGAAGACAGCAGCCTGCGCTTCACCATCGCCTGCCTGGTGGCGTTTTGCATGTTCCAGGCCGGCTTGCTGATCTGGATGGCCACGCGTTAGCAGGTCATTGAAAAACGTAGGCGAGGCAGCCGAGCCTGTTTTTAACGCCGTATCGGCAACCTAGGTAGTTTTTCAACGGCTTGTTAGTTGAAAGATCCAGCTCATGCTGGTCGCTCAGCGCGCCTCAAGCACGGACGCCTTGCGCGGCTCTGCTGCGAACCCGACGATCTTCATGACTCGGCGTCTCCCCTATCCTGGCACGTAGGCGCCCGTGAGCCCGGGCGCCAGCCGTCTTCGGCGAGGTGACAGCCAAACTCCAGGACGTCGCCTGCCTGGAACGGACGCACCTGGTTGTGCACGCCTATGCGTCCCGGCCCGGCCCAGCCGTGCGGCGCGGAAACGGTCAGCTTGTCGCAGCTGATGTCCAGGTAGAGCCAGTAGCCGCGATAGAGCAGCTTGAGGTGAAGCCCTTGCAGCTCCGTCGGCAGGCACGGGTTGATCCATAGCGCGCCATCGCGGAACTCGAGTGCGCTCTGGCCGCGCTGGACGATGTCGACGGTGCCCGCCATGGCGCCGAGGTGTATTCCTTCGGCGGTCGTACCGCCCTGGACGTCGGCGATGTCGCTCTCCAGCACCTCGGCGAGGAGCGACCAGGAGCGGGTCCGGTTGCTGCGCGCTTCCACCCAGGAATGCACGACACGGCTCAGCGTGGAGCCGTCGGAGGTTCGTGGCACGTAATAGTCGATCGTCTTGCGCACGACATCCGGCGCGAAGGAATAGCCGAGCGAGGTCATCAGTTCGCGCAGCTCCTCGTAGGAGAACAGATAGAGCAGCATAAGCACGTCGGCCTGCTTGGATACCTTGTAGCGATTGACCGTATCGCCTTCGGCCTCGAGGATGCGATCGAGCCGGTGGATGTCGCCATACTTCTTACGGTAGGCGTCCCAGTCCAGCTCCTCCAGGCGGTCATAGCCTTCGAACTGGGCGATGATGCCGCCGTCCAAAAAGTCGACCCGCATTCTGCGGCTGATGTTCTGCCAATGGGCGATCTCTTCTGCCTGCAGCCCAAGCAGGACGTCGAGCTCGCGGCGGCGCTCGCCCCCCAGGTAGTCGAGGGCCTCTGCCGCGCGCCGCAGCAACCAGGCCGCCATAAGGCTGGTGTAGGCGTTGTTGTCGAGGCCAGGCTCTTCCCGCCACGGGTAGCGGTCGTGGAACTCGTCGGGGCCCATGACGCCGCGGATTTCGTAGCGGCCGAGCTCCTCGTTGCAGGACGCGATGCTCGCCCAGAAGCGGGCGATCTCCACGAGCATCTCGACGCCGTAGCAGGACAGGAACTCCCGGTCGCCAGTCGCTTGCCAGTAGCGCCATACGTTGTAGCCGACGGCGGCGCTCACATGCCGCTGCAGGTGCGTATTGTCCGGGGTCCAGCGACCCGAGCGGGGATTGAGATGCAGCACCTGGCTCTCTTCGCGCCCGCTGGAGCCGCTCTGCCAGGGGTACATTGCGCCGCGGCAGGCCGCATCCCGCGCGAGCCGCCGCGCCTCCGGGAGGCGTCGGTAGCGATAGAGCAACAGCGCCCTGGTGATCTCGGGCAGGTGGAAGTTCAGGAACGGGAAGATGAACAGTTCGTCCCAGAAAATATGGCCACGGTAGGCCTCGCCATGCAGACCACGGGCAGGTACCCCGGCGTCGCAGTCGACCGTATGGGGCGAAACCGTCTGCAGAAGATGGAAAATATGCAGCCGCAGAATCATCTGCGTGCGCGCGTGGCCGTCGATGACCAGGTCGCAGCGATCCCACAACGCCCGCCACGCCTGGACATGGGAGCCGAGGAGGTCATCGAAAGATCCCGCTTCGCCGATGGCTCTGGCTGCCGCGTCGAGAGGCTCGGAGATCGCGCGGTCCCGCGAGGTGAAGAGCGCGACCACCTTCTCGAGCGTGACCGGCTGCCCTTTCGTCGCGGTGAAGCTGAGGTCCTGGCCGACGAACCCCTCCTCTTCGCATGCCGAGCGTGTGACAGCGAGCGGATCGCCGCCTTGCAAAACGCGTGTACGTGCCGCTTCGGCGATGCGCAGCCGCGACTGGTTGGTCTCGACGACGAGCAGAATCGTGTCGTCGCCCAACGCGCGGCTTTCCAGCGCAGTCAGGTGCTTGCTGTTGAGCTGGCGGTAACGCTCGACCCCGGCGTTGATGACCCGCCCGTCGAGCGCGCTGCGTACCTCGATCCGGCCCGCCCAGTTTTCCGCACACAGGGTGACTTCTATCGCCGCCAGGTGAGGCAGCCCCATGTGCACGAGCCGGCGGCTCACCAGCGATGTTTCCCGGCCTTGGGCGTCGCGAACCCGCATGCGGCGCTCGAGCAGGCCGCGCTCAAGATCGAGCTCCAGCCTATAGGCGAGGATCTCGCTGCGCCGCAGGTTGAGCCAGTCGCCGCCCTCGGGGCGGAAAGTCAGCGGTAGCCAGTTCGGCAGGTTGACCAGATCTTCGTTCTCGATGACACGCCCGGCGACATTGCTCTCCAGCCGGTTGTAGCCGCCGGCGAGATAGGTGCCCGGATAGTGGACACCGTCCGCCTCGGCCTCTTCTGCTGCGCCGCGCGTCGCGAAGTAGCCGTTGCCCAGGGTACAAAGCGCCTCACGGAGTCCCTCCTGCGCGGGCGCGAACCCTTCATAGGCGAGCGTCCAGCCGCTATACCCATGGCGCTTGTCCTCCAGCGTGCCGGCGAGTTTGTGCAGGAATTGCTGGACGTCGGCGGGCTCGTCCAACCTGTAGCGGGCGGCGGTCTCGTGCGCAGGACTGCCGACCAGGATGCCGATGCCGCACTCGGCCAGCGCCGCGAAGGCATCCTCGTCGGTGGTGTCGTCGCCAAGGTAGAAGGGCAGCACGTCGGCGCCGTGCAGCCCGAGCGCCTCCTGCAGCCACGCCACGGCCTTGCCCTTGTCCCAGTCGAGGCGGGGCCGAAGCTCGATGACCTTCTTGCCGAGGGTCTTGCGCAGGTCGGGCGTTTCGGTGAGCAACTGGTCAACGGCGGCCTCGACCCTCGCGACCTCGCCCTCGGCAACTTGCCGGTAATGCACGGCAACCGCGAAGCGCTTCGGCTCGACGAGCGCCCCCTCGATCGGTGCGAGCGCTTCGCGCAAGCGCTCGGCAGCGCGCTGAACGACTGCCGCGAACGCCCCGCCTGCCTCGTGCTTGACCTCAAGACCGGCGGGCCCGGCGATGTCGAAACCGTGGCTGCCGGCGTAGATCAGTTCGTCGAGGCCGACGAGCCGCTCGACGTCGGCGCGGTCACGCCCGGAGACGATGGCCACGGTGCAGAGGCCGGCAAGTGCCTTGACGGTCGCCCGCATATCCTCGGACAGAACCGCCAGATCCGGCCGCTCGACGATCGGCGTCAGGGTCCCGTCATAGTCGAGGAACACCACCGCCCGCCTGCCGTTCAGCTCACGCTCGATCTGCGCATACTGCTCGAGCGCCTGCGGCACCACGGCCCCGGCGCGCAAGACCGCGTGCGGCCGACCGCGCAGGTGCAGATCGGCGAGATCGGCGACCACGATGTCCGCCCCGCTCGCCTCGAGCTCGGCCGCCTGGTCTGCGCGGCCGATGCCGACCACCAGGCCAAAGCCGCCAGCCCGTCCTGCCTGCACGCCGCTGACCGCGTCTTCAACGACCATGGAGCGATCCGGGTCGACGCCGAGCAGCTCGGCGGCCTTGACGAACAGGTCCGGCGCCGGCTTGCCCTTCAGGCCGAGGCGCGCGATGTCGTTGCCGTCGAGGCAGATGTCGAACAGTTCCTCCAGGCCGGCGACCTCGAGCACCGCGCGCGCGTTGCGGCTCGACGACACCAGCGCCGTGCCGATGCGCCTATTGCGCAGCTGCCGGATGAGCGCAACGGCACTGTCGAAGACCTCGACCCCATCCTGTTGCAGACTCTCGTGGAAGTACTGGTTCTTGCGATTGCCGAGGCCACAGACCGTCTCGCGATCGGGCGGGTCGGACGGCTCGCCTCTCGGCAGGGTGATGCTGCGGGCCTGCAGGAAACTCTCGACGCCGTCGTAGCGCGGCTTGCCGTCGACATGACGCCGGTAGTCGCGTTCGATATCGAACGGGCGCAATGGCTCCCCGGTCTTCGCGGCGCGCTGGGTGAGGTACTCGTCGAAGAGGCGCTTCCAGCTTGCGGCGTGCACCCGGGCGGTCCGCGTGACGACCCCATCGAGGTCGAAGATCGCGGCGGCGAAATCCTCCACGCCCACGTCGGCATCGGCACAAGGCACGCTCTGCCGCCCCGCGGCCCGTGCGGATGGCGCCTTTGCAGCTGGCCGGGCAAGCGTCGTGCCGCGCCGTGGTGAAGGTCGGCCCGATTTTTTCACGACGGTGGCGCCTTCGTCGAGCCAGCCTGAGCGGCCAGGCGCTCTTCGGCCGCGGCGACGTGGCGCTTGACAGCCATGAAGCTGTCGGGGCTCACGGACATCGAGTCGATGCCGCAGGCGACGAGGAATTCGGCGAAGGCCGGGTGGTCGCTGGGCGCCTGGCCACACAGGCCGACCTTGGCAGCGGAACCGTGCGCGGCCTCGATCACGGTGCGGATCATCCACTTGACCGCTTCGTCCTGCTCATCGAACAGCTCGGCGAGCTCGTCCGAGTCACGGTCGACACCGAGCGTGAGCTGGGTCAGGTCATTGGAGCCGATGGAGAAGCCGTCGAACCGCTCGGCGAACGCCTTGCCCAGCACCACGTTGGAGGGAATTTCGCACATGACGTAGATTTCGAGCCCGTTCTCCCCGCGCCTGAGGCCGTTCTCCGCCAGCACCTCGAGTACCCGGTCGGCTTCCTTGGTCGAGCGGCAGAAGGGGATCATCAGCACCACGTTGGTGAAGCCCATCGCCTCGCGCAGGCGCCGAATGGCACGACACTCCAGGGCGAAGCCCTCACGGTAGCGTGGCGAGTAGTAGCGCGAGGCGCCGCGGAAGCCGAGCATCGGGTTCTCCTCCTTGGGCTCGAACTCGACGCCGCCAATCAAATTGGCATACTCGTTGGTCTTGAAGTCGCTCATACGCACGATCACCGGCTTCGGATGATAGACGGCCGCGATCCGCGCCAGGCCGCGTGCGAGCCGGTCGACGAAGTAGTCGCTCTTGTCGGCGTAGCCGCGCGTCAACTCGGTGATCCGCTGCTTGGCCTCTTCGTCCCGCAGTGTGTCGAAGCGAACAAGCGCCATCGGGTGAACCTTGATGTGGTTGCCCACCACGAACTCCATCCGGGCCAGGCCGACACCATCGGCCGGTAGCCGCCACCAGCGGAGTGCGGCTGCCGGGTTGGCCAGGTTGAGCATGACCGCGGTGCGGGTTTTCGGGATGTCGTCGAGCGAGAGGGTCTTGACGTCGAACTCGCCGATACCCGCGTAGACGAAGCCCTCGTCGCCCTCGGCGCAGGAAACCGTCACCTCTTGATCGTCATGCAGGATCTCGGTCGCATTGCCGGTACCGACGATTGCCGGCAGTCCGAGCTCGCGGCTGACGATCGCCGCATGCGAGGTGCGTCCGCCGTGGTCGGTGACGATCGCGGCGGCCCGTTTCATGACGGGCACCCAGTCGGGGTCCGTCGACTCGGTGACGAGGATGGCGCCGTCCACGAATCGCTCAATATCCCGGGCGCTGCGGATGAGGCAGACCTGCCCGGCGACGACGGCGTCGCCGATGCTCAGACCTTCGACGAGCTTCGCGCCCTTACTCTTGAGGTGGTAGGACTTGAGGGCCCCCGCCTCCTTGCGCGACTGAACCGTTTCGGGCCGAGCCTGGACGATGTAAAGCTTGCCTGAGTTGCCGTCCTTGGCCCACTCCATGTCCATCGGCATGCCGTAATGCGCTTCGATAGTGCATGCCCAGCGCGCGAGCTGGAGGATCTCCTGATCGTTCAGGACGAAGGACGCGCGTTCCGTCTTCGAGGTGGGCACGTTGCGCGTGGGGTGCTCGGCACCGGGCGCATAGAGCATTTTGAGCGACTTGCCGCCGAGCTTTTTCTCGATGATCGGCGCGAGCGCCGCATCGTCGAGGAGCGGTTTGAACACCTGGTATTCGTCCGGGTCGACCGCCCCTTGCACGACATTCTCTCCCAGCCCCCAGGCGGCATCGAGGACCACGACCTTGTCGAAACCGGTCTCCGTATCGATCGAGAACATGACGCCGGCGCCGCCGAGATCCGAGCGCACCATCTTCTGCACGCCGACCGACAGCGCCACCTTGAGGTGCTCGAACCCCTTGGCCTCGCGGTAGCTGATCGCCCGGTCGGTGAACAGCGAAGCGTAGCAGCGCCGGCAGGCATCGAGCAGGGCCGCTTCGCCGTGAATATTGAGGAAGGACTCCTGCTGGCCGGCGAAGCTCGCATCCGGCAGGTCCTCGGCCGTCGCGCTCGAGCGCACCGCCACGTCCGTGTCGGCGTCGCCGGTGCGCTTGGAGAGTTGCCGATAGGCTTCGCGGATCTGCTGGGCAGTCGCGTCGGGCCAGTCGCCGCGCAGGAAGGCCCGGCGGATGTTCTGACCGGTCTCCTGGAGGGACGCCTTGCCTGCCTTGAGGTCGTTCAGAGCCCCGTCGATCGCTTCCTTGAGCCGATTCGCCTCGACGAAGCGCCAATAGGCCTCGGCCGTGGTCGCAAAGCCGGGCGGCACGCTGACGCCTTCTGCGCCGAGGTGGCCCACCATTTCGCCGAGAGAGGCATTCTTGCCGCCGACGCGCGCCACGTCACCGCGCCCGAGGTCCTCAAACCAGATCACATGTGGAGCGTCAGTCATACGGTCCTCCCTCCCAGTGTTCGACGGCGCATGTGGCACGGCTCCACACTGTTGCCGCAGACGGAGGTCACTGCTTGGCTCAATGGCAAGCAGCGCCATTTGCCCGTCATGCTGAGGTCGTTGCCAGGAGATTATCGCTGCCGCGCTCTGTCCTTTTTTTGATCTGGATTAAGCATGTGGGCCATTTAATTCACATGTTAGCCCACCAGCAACACACCGACTCCGCCGCTACCAGGCTGAGCCGCCCGTGCGGCCGCTACCTGTCGGAATCAAGCATGACGCTGCCTGATCGGTTGCCGAACAAGACGGCGCTGCCAGCTGCTGTGCGATCTCGAGAAGACGATCCACTCGCCTCGACAGAGCGAGCCCGCCTGGATCTGCCCACCGGCCATGGCTACGACAAAGTCGGCCATGAACCTGTCTTCGCTAGATGACCATAGCGCCACCCGGCACTGCAGAACCGCACCCAGGATCAAGGCGCTGCTGGCTTGGCAAGCGCAGAGGCCCATACCTCTGCAAGCCCCTAACGACCGAGCAAGCGAGCGTATAGCAGCGCAAACGGCCCCTCTAGCGGTCCGCACAGTGACAGTTGGCGTGTATAGACAACTGGCGAGCGTACTGGCTAAAGCTTCCCGCTAGGCGACCGATACTATAAGAACCCCAAAACTTCCCGCACAGCGTCGTGCGCAAGGCTCCCTGATGAACATAAAACAAAAACTGACCTGGGCCTTCGCAATCATCGCCTGCGTCCCCATCATGCTGGTCGCTGGCCTGATCATCTACAACCTGCGCAGCGATGCCAGAACCGATTTCGTCGACACCAGCGCACGCGAGATCCGCCAGGTCGAAAATGCCATGCAACTGTTTTTCGACGCCATCAACCATAATGTCGAGTACCTGGCCAAGCATCCGCTGGTCGCGCAATCCGATGGCAGCCTGAAGCAATACATCAGCGCCGACGCCGCCAGCATTCCTACCGGCGAACAGGACAAGCAGATCCTCCCACTGTTGGCCGGTCTGGGTGCCAGTCACCCGGCCTATGCCTATGTGTCCCTGGGCACCAGCCAAGGCGGCTTCGTCATGTGGCCGGAAGATCCCAAGATGAGCAACTACGACCCGCGCACGCGCCCCTGGTACCAGAAAGCCCTGAACAATCCGGGCAAGACTGTGCGCACCGACGCCTACTACTGGGCGCCCGACGACGCCGTTCTGCTGGCCAGCGCGCGCAGCACTGCCAATGCCCTCGGCAGCCAAGGCGGGGTGATCAGCATCGACGTCTCGCTCAAGCAACTGACTGACATCGTCAAGCAGATCAAACTGGGCGAAAGCGGCTACCTGATGCTGATGGAGGATAACGGCACCATTCTGGTCGACCCCCGAAACCCTGATAACAACTTCAAGAAAATAAGTGACTTGAAGGGTGGCTACAACACGCTGAGCAATGCACAAAGAGGCCTGGTCGAAGTAGAGCTGAACGGGGCACGTTATATGGCCAACGTCTGGCCCTCCGAACAACTGGGCTGGCGCTTTGTCGGCCTGATCAGTGAAAAAGAAGCGATGGCCGGGGTCACCCGCCTGACCTGGATCATCGTGGGATTGGCCATCGTGCTCGCCGCCGTATTCGCCCTGGTGGGCGCCAGCTTCGCCGGGCTTATCGTCAGACCGATTCGCGCGGTAGCCAGTGGCCTGGAAGGCATCGCCCAAGGCGAAGGCGACCTGACCCAGGCGCTCAGCGTACGCGGCCACGATGAAACCGCGCAGCTGGCCAACTGGTTCAACCAGTTCCTCACCGCTATTCGCCAGCTGATCCTCAGCATCGGCGAGGCCGCCAAGCATATCCAGCAGACCTCGAGCACCTCGTCCAAGGTCTCTGGCGACATGACCGAAGCAGCTGGGCGCCAGCGCGAGTCGATCGACATGGTCTCCACCGCCTTTCACGAAATGGTCGCCACCGCCAACGAAGTCGCGCGCTCCTGCTCTCAGGCAGCGGAGTCGGCTGACAACGGGAAAAAGCAGGCGCACGATGGGCAACGGCAAATTGATGCCGCAGTCAGCAACGTCGAGAAATTGAGTCGCGAGATATCCCAGTCCGCCGCGGCGATGCAGCAACTCGAGCAGGACAATAACAATATCCAGTCGATTCTCGGCACCATTCGCTCGATCGCCGAACAAACCAACCTGCTTGCCCTGAATGCGGCGATTGAAGCGGCACGTGCCGGCGAACAGGGTCGGGGATTTGCCGTTGTGGCTGACGAGGTGCGCGCGCTGGCCAAGCGCACTGCGGATTCCACCGCTGAAATTGACGGACTGCTGAGCAGTCTGGCCCAGCGCACCCGGGAGATGGGCAAGCAGATGCATGCCAGCCTGGAGGTATCGCAGGGTACGGTGACCAGCATTACCGAAGCCCGTTCAAGCTTCGGTTTGATCCGCGAGTCGGTCGATGTGATACGCGATATGAATGCGCAAATTGCCACTGCCGCCGAAGAACAGCACCAGGTCGCCGAAGACATCAACCGTCACATCAGCATGATCCATGGAGATGCGCAACTGGTCGCAGGCCTGGCAGAGTCGGCGCGTAGCGACTCGCACCAACTGTCCAGCCTCTCCACTCAGCTCAATGAACTGGTTAATCGATTCAAGACCTGACGGCGCCACTCACTGCGCAGAAACAATGAAGGCGGGCACTCGAGTACCTGTCTTCAGGTTCCTCACAACTGCCTGCCGGGTCACCCTGCGAAGCCCCGCCTGAGCAATCAACTACCGCGATAGGTGGAGTAGCTGTACGGGGAAATCAGCAGGGGAACGTGGTAGTGCTCCTGGCCGGCATCGATACCGAAGCGCAGCACCACCACATCGAGAAACGCCGGGCTGGGCAATTCCACCCCGCGGGCGCGGTAGTAATCGCCTGCATGAAAATGCAGCTGATAGACGCCGCTACGGTAGTCATCGCCCTGCAGAATGGGCGTATCGCAACGACCGTCCTGATTGGTCAACGCAGTACCGAGCAACTCGGCCTGCCCATTCTCGACCCGAAAAAGCTCGACAGTGATGGCGCTGCCGGGGCAGCCGTGCGCGGCATCCAGAACATGTGTGGTCAATCGTCCCATAGCTATCAGGCATCCGCGCCGGCCACTTGCCACGCAGACGCCGCACCTCCTCTACTGTTAGTGAATTCGGCAGATGACCCAGGCTCCAGCAGCCATGAGTTGAGCGAAGCATAGCATGCGGCCGAAAAACTCAAGACACTTTTCTGATTTATTGTACACAATCAATCCTGTGATCAGCCCAGCCACAGCAAAAGGTCCAGGCCAGCCATAGCTGAAGCTCCCGCGAAATACCGCAGGCAATAGGCGCGCAGCCAGAGCACGCGCGGAGATTTTCTGACCGAAAATGGATTAGCAAAAAAACTGATTTTTGATTTACAAACAGCAATTCATTTTGTATACAATTAGTCCATCACGGTCGCATCCCTGTCACCCGGGCTACGCAATGACCGCAACATGCCAAGAAGGAAGACTGCAGTGAGCGCTGACTACCCACGCGATCTGATCGGTTACGCCAACAACCCGCCGCATCCACACTGGCCGGGCGACGCCCGTATCGCCCTGTCGTTCGTGCTCAACTACGAGGAAGGCGGCGAGCGCAATGTGCTGCACGGCGACCCGGAGTCCGAGGCCTTTCTCTCCGAGATGGTCTCCGCCCAGCCGCTGCAGGGCGCGCGCAATATGAGCATGGAATCGCTGTACGAGTACGGCAGCCGCGCCGGCATCTGGCGCCTGCTCAAGTTGTTCGACAAGCACGCGATTCCTTTGACCGTATTCGCCGTGGCCATGGCCGCCCAGCGCCACCCCGACGCGATCAAGGCCATGGCCGCCGCTGGCCATGAGATCTGCAGCCACGGCTACCGCTGGATCGATTACCAATATATGGACGAGGCCCAGGAGCGCGAGCATATGCTCGAAGCCATCCGCATCCTCACCGACATCACCGGCCAGCGCCCGCTGGGCTGGTACACCGGCCGCACCGGGCCGAACACCCGGCGCCTGGTGATGGAGGAAGGCGGCTTCCTCTACGACTCAGACACCTACGACGACGACCTGCCCTACTGGGACGCCGCCAGCACCGCGGCCAAGCCGCATCTGGTGATCCCTTACACCCTGGACACCAACGACATGCGCTTCACCCAGGTGCAGGGTTTCAACACCGGCGACGACTTCTACCAGTACCTGAAGGACGCCTTCGATGTGCTCTACGCCGAAGGCGCGGCCGGCGCGCCGAAGATGCTCTCGATCGGCATGCACTGTCGCCTGCTCGGCCGCCCGGCGCGCATCGCCGCCCTGTCGCGCTTTATCGAGTACGTCAAAAGCCACGACAAAGTCTGGTGCGCCCGCCGCGTCGATATCGCCCGCCATTGGCACGCCACCCACCCCTTCTCCTTGAATCAGCAGCACGAGAACAGCAAATGAGCCGCTTTCAGACCCTGACCCCATCGCGCCTGAGCCGCGCAGACTTCGTCAAAGTCTTCGCCGACATCTACGAGCACTCGTCCTGGGTAGCCGAGAAGGCCTTCGAGCTTGGCCTCGATCAGAGCGTCGACGAGGTCGACGGCCTGCACCAGCGCATGGCCGACATCCTGCTCAGCGCCAACCACGAGGCCCAGCTGGCGCTGATCAATGCCCACCCGGACCTGGCCGGCAAAGCCGCCGTTCGCGGCGAGCTGACCGCCTCCAGCACCTCGGAGCAATCCGGCGCCGGCATCAGCGAATGCAGCGCCGAAGAATTCGCCCGCTTCACCGAACTCAACGATGCCTACAAGGCCAAGTTCGGCTTTCCTTTCATCATGGCGGTGAAAGGCAGCAACCGGCACCAGATCCTCGCGGCCTTCGAAACACGCATCCACAACGCCCCGGAGCAGGAGTTCGCCTGCGCCCTGGCCGAGATCAACAAGATCGCGCTGTTCCGCTTGCAAGCCCTGTAACGCCCTCACTGTTAAGGCAGACACGATATGAAAGCTTACGCCGTACCCTTCGAGAAATACCTCAACCTGGCCGACGCCCGCCTGGGCACCAAAGCCATCTCGGTCACCGACGACTGGTTCGCCGACGTCAACCGCCTGTTCCAGCCGACCCCGGCGGTATGGAAGGAAGGCGTGTTCGACGACAACGGCAAGTGGATGGATGGCTGGGAATCGCGGCGCAAGCGCTTCGAAGGCTACGACAGCGCGGTGATCCGCCTCGGCGTGGCGGGCTCGATCAAGGGCGTGGACATCGATACCAGCTTCTTCACCGGCAACTTCCCGCCGTCGGCGTCCCTGGAAGGCTGCTTCGTCGCCGAGGGCGACCCGAGCGACGCCACCGAGTGGAGCGAAGTGCTGGGCGCGGTCGAACTGCAGGGCAACAATCACCACTACCACGAGATCGCCAACAGCCAGGCCTTCACCCACCTGCGCTTCAACATCTACCCGGACGGCGGTGTAGCCCGTCTGCGCGTCTATGGCATTCCGTTCCGCGACTGGAGCGATGTCGGCGACACCCAGCAGGTCGATCTGGCCGCTGCGCTGAATGGCGGTCGCGCCCTGGCCTGCTCGGACGAACACTTCGGCCGCATGAGCAACATCCTCAACCCGGGCCGTGGCATCAACATGGGCGACGGCTGGGAAACCGCGCGCCGGCGCACCCCGGGCAATGACTGGGTGATAGTCGCCCTTGGTCACCCCGGCGAGATCGAGCGCATCGTCGTCGACACCCTGCACTTCAAGGGCAACTACCCGGACAGCTGCTCGATCCAGGGCGCCTTCGTCAAAGGCGGCACCGACAGCCAGATCGAAACCCAGAGCCTGTTCTGGCGCGAACTGCTGCCAAGCCAGAAGCTCTCGATGCACGCCGAGCATGAGTTCGCCGAGCAGATCAACCCGCTTGGGCCGATCACTCACGTGCGGGTCAACGTGTTCCCCGACGGGGGCATCAGCCGTCTGCGCCTGTTCGGCAAGATAAAATGACCGTAGGAGCGGCTTTAGCCGCGAAGCTCTTAACGCTCCCAAAAGCATCGCGGCTATAGCGGAATGCCGCCCAGCCCCTCCCACAAAGAGCAAAAGCAACACCGCATTTCCGAACTCAAAGAACAGAAGACCACCATGCGCACACTGATCATCGAGCCGTTGAGCAAAGAAGCCTTCGCCCCCTTCGGCGACGTTATCGAAACCGAGGGCAGCGAGTTCTTCATGATCAATAACGGCTCCACCCGCCGCTATCACAAACTGGCCACGGTCGAGACCGCACAGCCGGAGGATACGGCGATCATCAGCATCTTCAGTGCCGAGGCGCTGGAGATGCCGTTGACCGTGCGCATGCTGGAGCGCCATCCGCTGGGCAGCCAGGCATTCATGCCGTTGCTCGGCCACCCCTTTCTGATCCTGGTCGCGCCACTTGGCGATGCACCTCGGTCGGAGTTGGTCCGCGCCTTCCGCAGCAACGGCAGGCAGGGCGTTAATTACCATCGCGGCGTCTGGCACCACCCGGTGCTGACGATCGAAAAGCGGGATGACTTCCTGGTGGTTGATCGCAGTGGTTCCGGCAACAACTGCGATGAGCATTTCTTTACCGAGGCAGAGCAACTGCTCCTCGACCCCCACCAATAAGAGAAGCCTGGCGCCGGCTTGCCGGCAGCGGGAAAGAGGTACTGATTGTGGAAGCACATTTGACTGAGTGGCTGAACCTGGGCATCCGCTGGATCCATATGATCACCGGCATCGCCTGGATCGGCGCATCCTTCTATTTCGTCTGGCTGGAAAACAACCTCAACCGCGTCAACCCGCGCGACGGCCTGGCCGGCGACCTGTGGGCAATCCACGGTGGCGGTATCTACCACCTGGAGAAGTACAAGCTGGCCCCGCCGCAGATGCCGGACAACCTGCATTGGTTCAAATGGGAGGCCTACGCCACCTGGCTGTCGGGTGTGGCCCTGATGCTGGTGGTCTACTACCTCAACCCGAGCCTGTACCTGGTCAAGCCTGGCGTCGACCTGGCACCGGCAATGGCCATCGCCATCGGCTTCGGCTCCATGCTTGCTGGCTACGTGATCTACCACTTGCTCTGCGACTCGGCCCTGGGCAAGCGCCCGGCCCTGCTCGGTGCGGTGCTGTTCGTCCTACTGATCGCCGCGGCCTTCGGCTTCAACCTGATCTTCAGCGGTCGCGCAGCCTATATCCATGTCGGCGCCATCATCGGCACCATCATGGTCGGCAACGTGTTCTTCACCATCATGCCGGCGCAGCGCGCGCTGGTTAAGGCGATCGAAGACAACAGCACCCCCGACCCGACCCTGCCGGCCAAGGGTCTGCTGCGTTCGCGGCACAACAACTACTTCACCCTGCCGGTGCTGTTCATCATGATCAGCAACCACTTCCCCAGCACCTACGGCAGCCAGTACAACTGGCTGATCCTGGCCGGTATCGCCATCCTTGCAGTGCTGGTGCGCCACTACTTCAACACCCGCCACGACAGCAACAGGTTCGCCTGGACTCTGCCGGTCGCGGCCCTGGGTATGATCTGCCTGGCCTATGTCACCGCTCCCGTGCGCTCGACGCCCGAAGCCGCCCCGGTTGCCGCTACAGCCAGCCAGCCCGCCGTCAGCGTCGCCAAAGTGGAGGAAATGCCTGAAGCGCGCCCAAGTGCAGCAGGCGCGGAATTTACCGAGGTCAACAAGGTGATCCAGGAACGCTGCAGCGTTTGCCACTCGGCCCAACCGAGCAGCCCGATGTTCAGCGCCGCGCCGCTCGGCTTCATGCTCGACACCCCGCAGCAGATCAAGGCACAGGCAGCGAAGATCCATGCCCAGACCGTCGCCTCGCAGATCATGCCGCTGGGCAACATCACCCAGATGACCCAGGAGGAGCGCGACCTGATCGGCGCCTGGATCGCCCAGGGCGCGCCGCTCGACTAGCCCCTGCAGCCGGCACCGGCCGGCGCAAGCAATGCCGCTCACTTGAGCAGAGTGAGCGGCATTTTTTCGTCTGGCCCGCCCCATACCTGCAGCCGGCAACCAGGACTGCGCGCAATCCGCGATCGCAATCTCCCAACTGTCACCCTGGCTTCGCGCCGCACGCCTTGCTGACGGCGGCGAGAAAATGCTGCCGGCGTGAACCCCATGCCTTCATTGCACCGGCTTAGGCCTCCCTGCTCGGCCACCGCTACATGTCGCGCAAGGCTTGTGCTAGACAACCTGTGCCTTCGGCCCGTTACAATGCGCAGCTTTTTGCCTCCAGCCGATAAGGACAGCCCATGATCGAAGCCACCTGGATCGCCTTCGCCTTCATCATGGGTCTGGCAGTGCGCGGCATAGGGCTGCCGCCGCTGGTCGGCTACCTGGCCGCCGGCTTCGCCCTCGCCACCTTCGGCGAACACTTCGGTGTAGGCCCGCGCGACAGTGCCGCGCTGGAGCATATCGCCCACCTCGGCGTGCTCCTGCTGCTGTTCACCGTCGGCCTCAAGCTCAAGCTGAGCAACCTGGTCAGGCGCGAGGTGATTGGCGGCGGGCTGCTGCACTTCGCCATCTCCAGCCTGATCTTCCTGCCGGCCATCCTGCTGATCCTCGATCTGCCCTGGCAGGAGGGGCTGCTGCTGGCCATCGCCCTGTCCTTTTCCAGTACGGTGCTGGCGGCCAAGGTGCTGGAGGGCAAGCGCGAACTGCGTGCCTTCCACGGTCGGGTGGCGATCGGCGTGCTGATCATCCAGGACCTGCTCGCCCTGCTGGTGATGAGCCTGGCCAACGGCGATGCTCCTTCGCCCTGGGCGCTGCTGGTATTCGCCCTGCCCCTGCTGCGCCCGCTGCTGTTCCGCCTGCTGGATGCCAGCGGCCATGAGGAACTGATGGTGCTATTGGGCCTGCTGCTGGCCCTGGTCGTCGGCGGCTATGGCTTCGAATCGCTGGGCCTGAGCTCGGAACTCGGCGCCCTGGCCTTCGGCGCCATGCTGGCCAAGCACAAGCGCGCCGTCGAGCTGTCCAACTCGCTGTGGAGCATCAAGGAGGTGTTCCTGGTCGGCTTCTTCCTGCAGATCGGTATCGGCGGCCTGCCGGATGCCGACGCCCTGGCGTTCGCCGTGGTCATGTCCTTGCTGCTGCCGCTCAAGGGTCTGTTGTTCTTCGGCCTGTTCCTGCTGTTCCGCCTGCGCGCGCGCAGCGCCTTTCTCAGCAGCGTCAGCCTGACCAACTACAGCGAGTTCGGCCTGATCGTGGCCAGCGTGGTGCTGCCGCAATGGCTCATCCCACTGGCCATCAGCGTGGCCCTGTCGTTCGTCATCTCCGCGCAACTGAACCGCTTCGCCCACCCGCTCTACGAGCGCCTGGCCAAGCGCCTGATCCCGTTCGAGCGCAACATCCGTCATCCAGACGAACAACCGGTCTCGCTGGGCGATGCACAGATCCTGATCATGGGCATGGGCCGCACCGGCCGCGCCGCCTACGATCACCTCAAGGAAAAGGGCTTCAAACTGTGCAGCCTCGACTCCGACCCGGTGGCGATCGAACTGAGCAGCAAGGCCGGACGTCGCGTGCAATTCGCCGACGGCGAAGACCAGATGTTCTGGCAGAACCTGGAGATGCCAGCGATCAAGGCGGTGATCCTGGCCATGAACGACCAGGAAGCCAAGATCATCTCCACCCACAAGCTGCGCGAACGCGGCTTCAAGGGCCTGATCGTCGCCCACGCCATGTACGAAGACATCGCCCAGCGCATCCAGCAAGCCGGTGC
The DNA here is from genome assembly GCF_041601375.1 of Pseudomonas sp. Classification (GTDB taxonomy): domain Bacteria; phylum Pseudomonadota; class Gammaproteobacteria; order Pseudomonadales; family Pseudomonadaceae; genus Aquipseudomonas. Next base: position 22,681 of record NZ_JBFIIG010000031.1, read on the forward strand.
CGACCGCACCTACCTGACCATGAGCGAGGCCGGCAGCGGTCTGGCCGAGCACGTTGCCCGCGCCCTGCAAGCGCGCAGCTGAGCGGCGACGACCGCCATCCCATCAGCACTCGCCGCAGGCAGTACAGCATGGGTTCATCGGCGCGACACACGACGGTTCGTGGCCACGCCACTCCCACAGGGCCGTGGTGATCTTGTGGGAAGGGACCTTGGCCGCGACCCCATCGGCCGAGCCGATACCCATTCGCGGGAAAGTCCCCTCCAACAAGCCCCCATTCCCGACAACCGCAGATAGCGGCCAAACCTCCGGCACGCCTTTCACCTTGCCGACCAGGGCGCGTGAAAGGCGAACCAAAAACGCTCATTGCTCCTTCAGTGCGCCCGCCATTGGATCAAAACCCTGCAGACAGGCCGCCATCCTTGCCATTTGGGCTGCCGCGAATTCCGGGCACATTAACTATATACAGCATTAATTATCGATTCTATCTAGCTGATATATATAGATTACATATCACATACTAGAACCCGTCTAGGTTCTGATAGTGCGACCGGCGAGCCGCCTCGCCCATCGCCGCAGCAAATCTGGCAAGCCCTTTGCATATACCCAGTCAAGACCTAACACCCGTCTTCGGATCGCCAACGGCGGTGATCGAGACGAATAGACAAAGACGTCAAAGGCACCCTGCCCTAGTTGGCAGAGTTGTCCGTTGACGTCTTTTTTTTCGTTTCCGAGAACTGAGGAACCACCATGCGTAACTCCACCGCTCGCCGCTCCTTTATGAAGAAGACCCTGACCGGCCTTGGCTGCGCCGCCGTCATGCTGCTCACCCCGCTGAGCATGCAGATCGCCCACGCGGCCAACCCGGAGAAGGACGAACTCAAGTTCGGCTTCATCAAGCTCACCGACATGGCACCACTGGCCATTGCCTACGAGAAAGGCTTCTTCGAAGACGAAGGCCTCTACGTCACCCTGGAGGCCCAGGCCAACTGGAAAGTGCTGCTGGATCGAGTGATCGACGGCGAACTCGACGGTGCGCACATGCTCTCCGGCCAACCGATCGGCGCGACCATCGGTTTCGGCACCAAGGCCGAGGTAGTCACCGCCTTCACCATGGACCTCAACGGCAATGCCATCACCATGTCCAACGCCGTCTGGGCGGAGATGAAGAAACAGGTGCCGATGGAAAACGGCAAGCCGGTGCATCCGATCAAGGCCGACGCGCTCAAGCCGGTGGTCGAGCAGTACAAGGCCAAGGGCAAGCCCTTCAACCTGGGCATGGTGTTCCCGGTGTCCACCCACAACTATGAGTTGCGCTACTGGCTGGCCGCCGGCGGTATCAGCCCGGGCTACTACGCACCGGCCAAGGGCGACATCACCGGCACCCTCAACGCCGATGTACTGCTCTCGGTAACCCCGCCGCCGCAAATGCCGGCCACCATGGAAGCCGGCACCATCAATGGCTACAGCGTGGGCGAACCCTGGAACCAGGCCGCCGTGTTCAAGGGCATAGGCGTGCCGGTGGTCACCGACTACGACATCCGCAAGAACATGTCGGAGAAGGTGTTCGGCGTATCCAAGAGCTGGGCCGATGCCAACCCGGAAACCCACAAGCGCGTGGTCAAGGCACTGATTCGCGCCGGCAAGTGGCTGGATGAAGACAATAACGCCAACCGCCAGGAAGCCGTGGAGATCCTCTCGCGTCCCGAGTACGTCGGCGCCGATGCCAAGGTGATCGCCAACTCGATGACCGGCACCTTCGAGTACGAGAAAGGCGACAAGCGCGAGGTTCCGGACTTCAACGTGTTCTTCCGCTACCACGCCACCTACCCCTACTACTCCGATGCCGTCTGGTACCTGACCCAGATGCGCCGCTGGGGTCAGATCGGCGAAGCCAAACCCGATAGCTGGTACCTCGATATGGCCAAGCAGGTCTTCCTGCCGGCGGTCTATCAAAGCGCCGCCAGCGAACTGGTCGCCGAAGGCAAGGCCAAGGCCGAAGACTTCCCGCCGGCCGGCGAAGACGGCTTCCGCCCGCCGCTGGCCGACACCATCGACGGCGTGTCTTATGACGGGCGCAAACCGAACGAGTACATCAACCAGTTCAAGATTGGTCTGAAGGCCGACTCGGTACTCTAAACATTGCCCTGGGGGCCGGACACGCCGGCCTCCCTCTGCCTCGAGGACAAGACGATGAGCAACCCCGCCGTCGCCCAGCCCATTCAAGACACGCTGAGATCCGCTCGCGGCCTGGCCTTCAAACGCTGGTTGCCCCGCGTACTGATGCCCATGTTCGGCATCTTCGCCTTCCTGCTGTTCTGGCAGATGATTGCCGGCAGCATCGACACCAGTCTCGGCAAATTCCCAGGCCCGACCCAGGTGGCCAGCCAGTTCGGCGCCCTGGTCGATGAACACCAGCGCGAGCAGAAGCGCGCCGATGCCTTTTTCGAGCGCCAGGAAAAGCGCAACGCCGAAAAACTGGCCCAGAACCCGGATGCCGACGTCAGCATTCGCCCGTACACCGGCAAGCCGACGTTCTTCAAACAGATCTTCACCAGCCTGTACACGGTCATGACCGGCTTTCTCATCGCTTCGCTGCTGGCCATACCGCTGGGCATCCTGTGCGGCCTGAGCAAGCCCATCTACAACGCGGTCAACCCGCTGATCCAGATCTTCAAGCCAGTGTCGCCGCTGGCCTGGCTGCCGCTGGTGACCATGGTGGTCAGCGCCGTCTATACCAGCAGCGACCCACTGTTCGCCAAATCCTTCGTCACTTCGGCGGTAACCGTGGCGCTGTGCTGCCTGTGGCCGACCGTGATCAACACCACCGTGGGGGTGGCCAACCTGGACAAGGACATGCAGAACGTCAGCCGCGTGCTCAGCCTGTCGCCCCTCAGCCATGTCCGCCGCATCGTCCTGCCGGCGGCCATCCCGATGATCTTCACCGGCCTGCGCCTGTCCCTGGCCACCGGCTGGATGGTGCTGATCGCCGCAGAAATGCTGGCGCAGAACCCCGGCCTGGGCAAATTCATCTGGGACGAGTTCCAGAACGGTAGTTCCAACTCGCTCGGCCGGATCATGGTCGCGGTCATCGTCATCGGCCTGCTCGGCTTCGTCCTCGACCGTCTCATGCTCATGCTCCAGCGCCATGTCAGCTGGGACAAGAATGCCGACCTGCGCTAATCGCCACTTTCAGGAGCTCGCCATGAACCATCCACATCTCGAACTGACCGGCGTCGGCATCAGCTTTCCCACCGACAAGGGTCTGTACTGCGCCCTGCAGAACGTCAATCTGAAAATCGACAAGGGCGAGTTCGTGTCCTTGATCGGCCACTCCGGCTGCGGCAAATCGACCGTGCTGAATATCGTCGCCGGTCTCTACCAGGCCAGCACCGGCGGCGTGATCCTCGACAACCGCGAGGTCAATTCGCCAGGTCCGGAGCGGGCGGTGGTGTTCCAGAACCACAGCCTGCTGCCCTGGCTGAGCTGCTACCAGAACATCGAACTGGCGGTGCGCCAGGTATTCCAGGGCAAGAAATCACGCGGCGAAATGCGCGAATGGATCGAATACAACCTGGAGCTGGTGCACATGAACCACGCGCGCGACAAGCGCCCCAGCGAGATTTCCGGCGGCATGAAGCAGCGTATCGGCATCGCCCGCGCGCTGGCCATGCAGCCCAAGGTGCTGTTGATGGACGAGCCCTTCGGCGCCCTCGACGCCTTGACCCGTGCCCACCTGCAGGACTCGCTGATGGAGATCCATGCCGACCTCGGCAATACGGTGATCATGATCACCCACGATGTCGACGAAGCCGTGCTGCTGTCCGACCGTATCGTCATGATGAGCAACGGCCCGGCGGCCAGTATCGGCGAGATCCTGCGCGTGGATCTGCAGCGCCCGCGCGAGCGCATCGCCTTGGCGCATGACGCGCGTTATCACGAATATCGCGCCGCCGTGCTGGAGTTCCTCTACCAGAAGCAACAGCGCCCGGCGGCCTGAGCGCTGCCGCCATGAGCCCGCTGCAACCCGCGCATCAGGCTGCGGGTTGCAGCGGGCTGGCCTGCGCCAGGCCGACCGACGGCTGCGCTAAAGGCCGATAAATCCTGGCGAGCCAGCCTCACAGGCCCGACCGATCCCGCCAACCTGATTGAGAAATTCCCGATCCGATTGAACTTACTGCGCTGGCGGCCACCGAAATCCAGCCATTCACAGTCGTTCAAGATCACTAAGGATCAGTCGTGCTCGATCTCACCACCTGGAACCTCTCGGTTCCCACCGACCCATCCCCCACCACCATCGAAACCCCGCGCCTGAACAACGGCTATGAAAGCCAATACATGCGCCGCAATGACGACGGCAGTCTCACCTTCTGGGTGCCGGTCGACGGATCGCATACCGCCGACGCCCGCTACCCGCGCAGCGAGCTGCGCGAAACCCAGGCCGACGGCACACTGAGCAACTGGTACTACTACGGCGCCGACAACTACCTGAGCGCGGTACTGACGATCAACCAGGTGCCGAGCCAGAACAAGGTCGTCATCGGCCAGATCCACAGCAAGGACGAACCCGGCAGCGACAACGACCCGCTGGCCAAACTGCAATACCACTACCGGCGCGGCGTCGGCCGACTCGAGCTATTGCTGCGCAAACGCCCGGGCGATGCCGAGGTACAGAACATCCTGCTGACCGAGAACATCCAGTTGGACGAGCGTTTCAGCTATGAACTGCGCATCACGCCGAGCGGCAAGCTTGGCGTCAGCGTCCAGAGCAGCGACGGCGACAAGGGCGCGCTCTATCGGCAATTGAGCGCGTACTGGAGCAAGGAACAGCTGTACTTCAAGGCCGGTGCCTATATTCAGGACAATTACGGCCCCTCCAATGAAGGCGGGCGGGTGACCTTCTATCACTTGAACTCCCTGCACCGCTGAGGGCGAACGAGTAGCCAGGGCGGTGCATCATTCACCGGGCCGATAGGGTGAAATCGACAAAAGCCCACGTACAATTGCGCCGCCCTATCCCGCCTGCACGAGAGCTGCCCATGGCCCGCCTTGAACTCGAGTTCCCCGAAGACCAATACTGCTACAGCACCCACCTGACCGTCCGCGTGACCGACATCAACGCGTCCAACCACCTGGGCAACGACTCGATGATCTCGATGATTTCCGAGGCACGGGCGCGCTTCCTGTTCGAATTCGGCATTCACGAAACCCGCGGAGATGGCACCGGCATCATCGTCACCGACCTCGCCACCACCTACCGCACGGAAGCGCATGCGCGCGATCAATTGCTGTTCGAGGTCGGCGTGATGGACTTCAACAAATACGGTGGCGACATCACCTTCCGCATCACCCGCCCGGCCGATGGCAGCCTGGTGGCGATGGCCAAGTCGGGCTTCGTGTTCTTCGACTACAAGCTCGGCAAGGTGGTGGCGATGCCGACGGTGTTCAGCAGCAAGTTCCCCAAGGTCAACTGGCTCTTATAAAACAACCCGCATGCCATTGATTTTATGGGCTATGACGTTTTTTTGCAGGAGCGGCTTTAGCCGCGAATTCTTCGATACACCGCACAGCTTCGCGGCTGAAGCCGCTCCTACAGGTGCTAGCGGGCTAGCAAGTTTGCTGCGCGACAGCGCTCCGTCGTAGACCGGGCCACCGCGCCTACCGGGGCGCGTCGCTGCAGGTGAAGATGCGGTAGGTGCAGCGGCGGTCCCCCGCCAGCAGGTGTTCGCCGCGCTCGACCCTGACCCCCTCGCCGAGCAGCTCGCGAAACAGCGCCAGCTCGCCACCGCAGAGCCGCTGGCAGAAGGTCGCCGCCCGGGCGATCGCGCAGTGGTTTTCCACCAGCTCCAGCACACCATCCTCGGCGGCCCGGTACTCGGCCATGAAGCCTTCCGCACAGCGGAGGCGCACCAGCGCGGCGACCCGCTGTGCCAGCGGCAGGTCCGTGGCGGGCATCTGTGCGCGGTAGGCCGCCAGCTGCTGCCGCGTCCAGCCATCGGTCAGGCGCTGCAAGCCTGCCTCGCCGAAGGTGCTCTGCACGCCCTGCAGCAGCTCGACCGCGAGGGCTCCGTGCCGATTGGGGAAACGTGCATCGGCCTTGGCCGTCAGCCGCCAGACCCGTGCCGGCCGGCCGATCCGGCGCGGCTCGTCGCTGAACGCGACCAGGCCCTCGGCACTCAGCAGGGCCAGCTGCTGGCGCACCGCCATGCTACTCACGCCCAACTGCGGGGCCAGCCGTGCCACGGCTTGCGGGCCGTCCCGCTTGAGCAGGAACAGAACGCGATCCCGTGCGCAAGTGGGCAACTCGGTCTTGCTGCTGGCAACGTCCATCGCTCCGCCCTTCCTGCAAATTTGTAAACTTTGTACAGTAAATTATTGGTAATCCAGACTTGCTCGTCCAGCCAAAGAGCGCCCTGCGTCGAGCGGTCGCGAGGCGGAGGAACGCCATGAGTGAATTCGTCAAGGTCGCCCGGGTGGACGACATCGCCCCCGGCACCGGCATGACCCTGTACCTGGGAGCGACGCCCGTCGCCCTGTTCAACGTCGACGGCCAGTACTACGCCATCCACAACGACTGCCCGCACGAGGACGGCCCGCTGGGCGAAGGCAGCCTGTGCGGCAGCGTGGTGACCTGCCCCATGCACGCCTATGAGTTCGATGTCCGCAGTGGCGAGTGCCTCACCGATTCGGCCTACTGCGTCGAGCGCTTCGAGGTGCGCGTGGACGCTGGCGACATCCTGTTGCGCCGATTCGATCCCTGATGGCCGCGCCGCCGGCGCCGGATGCTGAGCATCTATACTTAGTAAAGAACATTCTTGCCAAACTGGTCGAAGGGGTATGGGTCCAAGGGTATAGTTGAAGGCAGTTGCCAGCAGCATGAGGAGGCAACGATGAGCACCGACAACGTCAAGATTCGCGAACTCAGCCGCCGGGCGTACAAGTACGGGTTCGTCAGCGACCTGCCGAGCGACGCCCTCCCACGCGGCCTCGACGAGCAGGTCATTCGCCTGATCTCGGCGAAGAAACGCGAGCCGCAGTGGCTGCTCGACTGGCGCCTGAAAGCCTTCCGCCACTGGCTGACGATGCGCGAGCCGACCTGGCAGAACGTCCGCTATGCGCCCATCGACTACCAGGACATCATCTACTACTCGGCGCCCAAGCCGAAAACCCCGGGGCCCAAGAGCCTCGACGAGGTCGACCCCGAGCTGCGCACGATGTTCGCCAAGCTCGGCATCTCGCTGGCCGAGCAGGAGCGCCTGACCGGCGTCGCGGTGGATGCGGTGGTCGACTCGGTGTCGGTGGCGACCACCTTCAAGCGCAAGCTGGCCGAGGCCGGGGTGATCTTCTGTTCCTTCGCCGAGGCGGTGCAGCAGCATCCCGAGCTGGTGCGCCAATACCTGGGCTCGGTGGTGCCCTACAGCGACAACTTCTTCGCCACCCTGAACTCGGCGGTGTTTTCCGACGGCTCCTTCTGCTACGTGCCCAAGGGCGTGCGCTGCCCGATGGAGCTGTCGACCTACTTCCGCATCAACGCCGCCGATACCGGCCAGTTCGAGCGCACCCTGATCGTCGCCGAGGAAGGCGCCTACGTCAGCTACCTCGAGGGCTGCACCGCGCCGATGCGCGACAACAACCAGCTGCACGCAGCGGTGGTCGAGCTGATCGCCCTGGATGACGCGCAGATCAAGTACGCCACCGTGCAGAACTGGTACCCGGGCGACGCCGAAGGTCGCGGCGGCATCTACAACTTCGTCACCAAGCGCGGCAAGTGCGCAGGCAGCCGCTCGAAGATCTCCTGGACCCAGGTCGAGACCGGCTCGGCCATCACCTGGAAGTACCCGGGGGTGATCCTGCAGGGCGACGACTCGGTCGGCGAGTTCTACTCGGTGGCCCTGACCGCCAACCACCAGCAGGCCGACACCGGCACCAAGATGATCCACATCGGCCGCAACACCCGCAGCACCATCCTGTCCAAGGGCATTTCCGCCGGCCATGGGCAGAACACCTACCGCGGCCTGGTCAAGGTGCAGAAGGCGGCGAGCGGCGCGCGCAACCATAGCCAGTGCGACTCGCTGCTGCTGGGCAGCCAGTGCGGCGCGCACACCTTCCCCTATGTCGAGGTGAAGAACCCCAGCGCCCAGGTCGAACATGAGGCGTCGACCTCGAAGATCGGCGACGAACAGCTGTTCTACTGCCGCCAGCGTGGCATCCGCGAGGAGGACGCGGTGCCGATGATCGTCAACGGCTTCTGCCGCGAGGTGTTCAAGGAACTGCCGATGGAGTTCGCGGTGGAGGCGCAGAAACTGCTCGGCGTCAGCCTGGAAGGCTGTGTCGGCTGAGTGGAGGTGGCACATGCTGGAGATCGAAGACCTGCACGCCAGCGTCGAGGGGCATGAGATCCTGCGCGGCATCAGCCTGCGCATCGAGGCCGGCGAGGTGCACGCGATCATGGGGCCGAACGGCTCGGGCAAGAGCACCCTGGCCCAGGTGCTCGCCGGTAACCCGGGCTACCAGGTCAGCGGCGTGGTGCGCTACCGGGGCGGGGATCTGCTCGCCATGCCGGCGGAAGCGCGCGCGGCCGCCGGCATCTTCCTCGCCTTCCAGTACCCGGTGGAGATCCCCGGGGTCGGCAACCTGTACTTCCTGCGCACGGCCCTGAACGCCGTGCGCCAGCAGCGCGGGCTCGAGGAGCTGGACGCGATGGACTTCCTCGCCCTGGCCAAGGAGCGCATGCAACTGCTCGAGATGGATCCGGAGCTGATGAACCGCGCGCTCAACGAGGGCTTCTCCGGCGGCGAGAAGAAGCGCAACGAGATCTTCCAGATGGCGATTCTGCAACCCAGCCTGGCGATCCTCGACGAGACCGACTCGGGTCTCGACATCGATGCCCTGCGGATCGTGGCGGAAGGTGTCAACGCGCTGCGGTCGCCCGAGCGCTCGACGATCGTCGTCACGCACTACCAGCGCCTGCTCGATCACATCGTGCCGGACCGCGTTCACGTGCTGAACGACGGTCGGATCATCCGCTCGGGAGGCAGCGAGCTGGCGCACGAGCTCGAGGCGAAAGGGTACGGCTGGATCGCGGAGCACACGGGCGGCGGATCGCTCGGCGCCGCGGCCCGGTCGTGAGGAGAGCGTGGCGATGAGGCCCGAAACCCGAGACACGGCTGCCTTCCTCGACGCCTTCGCGGCGCGCGAGGAGACGCTGGCGGGCGCGCCCCTCTGGCTGAGGCGGATGCGCGAGCGGGCGCACGAGCGTTTCCTCGCGCTCGGCCTCCCGCATCCCCGCATGGAG
>NZ_JBFIIG010000032.1:0-31876 GCF_041601375.1 Pseudomonas sp.
CGCGGGTCGGCCAGGCGCTGGTCGAGGCGCTGGCCGCGATCGGCGAGGTTGTAATAGCCGGGAATCGCGATGCCGCTGGCGGCCTGCGGCTGGTAGTTGGCCGAGACGATGTAGCCGCGCGCCGGGTTTTCTTCCTGGGGGTTGGCGCTGAAGGGGTGGAAACCGTGCTTTTCGGCTTCACCACTGGCGCCGTCGAGGATGAAGCTCGGGTTGACCCCGGCCGGGCGGCGCACCAGCTTGGCCGCGGCCCACCAGCCGATGTCGCCGCCAGCGTTGGCCCAGATCACGTTGAGCCCCGGCGCTTCGATCTTCTCCACGGCGGCGCGGGCCTTGTCCAGGCTGTCGGCGCGGTTGAGCTGGTAGAAGCCGTCGAGGATCGGGTTGTCGGTGTGCACAAAGGCCCACCACATGGCGATGGGCATGGCGCCGACGCGGTCGCCGAGGGCGTCGTTGATCAGCGGGCCGTGGGGCGAGCGGCGCAGGGTCAGGGTCACCGGTTGCGCGTCTTTGACCGCGATCACCTCGGTGCGGCTGTGCAGGTCGACCCACTGACCGCGGTGCCGGACCTGGTTGGGGTTGTCCGGGTTGAGGGTTTCCGCGATCAGGTCGAGGTCGTCGTTCTGGAACATGGTCAGGCTCCAGGCGAAGTCGCGATTGTGGCCCAGCGAGGCGAGCGGATTGAGCGCCTGGTGATGGCCGTACAGTTCGAAGCCGGGATAGCTCAGGTGCGCCTCGTACCACACCGCCGGCACGGCGAAGCGGATGTGCGGGTCGCCGGCCAGCAGCGGTTTGCCGCTGGCGGTGCGGCTGCCGGACACCGCCCAGGCGTTGCTGCCCTCGAACTGCGGCAGGCCGGCATCCTCCAGCGCGGCCTGGCTGAGCCGGGCGATGGCGTTGAGGTCCTGCCAGTCGCCGGCCGCCAGGGGCTGGCCGATCACGCCCTGGGGGTGCCAGTCGAGGTCGAAGATCTTCAGGTAGTCGGCGCCCAGCTGGTCGCGCACCTGGGTCAGCAGCGGCTCGGTGCGCAGGGCGGCGGCGAAGCTGTAGGCCATGTAACCGGCGACGCTGATGGTGTCGGCCACGCTGAACGGCCGCTTCTGGATGCCCAGCAGGTCGAACTCCAGCGGCGCCGGGCGGCTGGCCTGAAACTGGTTGATACCGTCCAGGTAGGCCAGCAGGGCCTGACTCGCCGGGCGCTGCAGGTCCAGCTTCTGCGCGTAGGCGTCGGCATGCGCGCGGATGCCCAGGGTGCGGAACAGCCGGTCGGTGTCGATCAGTTTGGCGCCGAGCACTTCGGCCAACTCGCCTCGGGCCAGACGGCGCAGCATCTCCATCTGGAACAGCCGATCCTGGGCATGCACGAAGCCGAGGGCGCGGTACATATCGCTCTCATGCGCGGCCTGGATATGCGGCACGCCGCGCTCGTCGTAACGCACTTTGACCGGCGCCTGCAGGCCGCCGAGCGTCAGCTCGCCGCCACGCCGCGGCTGCTTGCTGTCGACGTGCCAGGCGCCGCCGATGGCGACGGCAGCGAGGAGCAGCACGAGGAGGATGAGGATGCGTTTCATGGGGTCTTCCTTGGCAAGTCGGCGCCCGACATTGTGCGTGGCGGCGGGGACGGCGGCCAGCGCGGGGTGAGGCCAGGCGCTGTCGCGCTGCTTTGAATCAGTCGCCAGGCTCCGTCGGCCACTGGCAGAAGCAGCCCACCGCCATGGTGTTGCTGGCGTTGACCGGGCGCCCGGCGCTCAGGGCCTCGAGGATCGGCTCGATGAAACTGTTGCTCGAGTTGCAGGTAAGGCCTTCGCTGTAGGGGCCGAAATAGGCCAGCTGGCCCTGTCGGTCCCAGATCGCCACCGCCGGGCTGGCGGGTATGCCGGCGCTGCCGGGGAGCGGGGCGAGGGCCTGCATGGCGCTCAGGGTGGCCGGTAGCTGGCCCTTGCTGCCGGGCTTCTGCACAGCATGGAAGCGCACGCCGAGGGGGGCGAAGTGTTCGATCAGTTCGGCCAGGTGTTGCTGGTTGCCGATGTTGCACGGGCAGGCCGGGTCCCAGAAATGCACCAGGCGAATCGGCCCGGGGCCGGCCAGCTCGGCGGGCAGGCGCAGTTCATCGCCGGAGAACAGCGCAGCCTGCTGGTCGAAGCTGCGCACATAGCGCGCCTCGAACCACCAGAAGGCGGCGAGCATGGCGGCTATCCAGAGCAGCGCGATGAGGCTGACGAGCAGGGTCTTGCGGCTGGGGCGGGACATGGCACGATCGGCAGGTAAACGGACGCATAGCTTGCCATGACCTGCCGGGCAGCAGAATATCTTTAATCGGCCGTGTGGTTGCCTATGCCCCGCGGGAAGTCCGCCTGCTTTGATGGAACGCTTTATGCCAGAACGTTTTCAGCCCTCCGACCTGGTCGCCAGTCTGCGACCCTTGGCCGCCGCGACGGCGGTCCTGCCGCATGAGGAGGCGTACCGGCGCTTCTACGGTTTCGAGGGGCTACCGACCGAGGGCAGTCTGCTGGGCTATTTTCAGGTCGGCGCTTACCGGATTGCCGCCCAGGTCTGGTGGCCGCGGGAGCCGCGGGGCACCTTGTTGTTGCTGCACGGCTATTACGATCACAGCGGCCTGTTTCGCCACGTGATCGAGTGGGCGCTCGGCATGGGCTTTGCCGTGCTGGCGGTCGACTTGCCGGGGCACGGCCTGTCCAGCGGTGCGCGCGCCAGCATCGACGACTTCGCCGAGTATCAGCTGGTGTTGCAGGGCGCGCTGGAGCAGGCCGCGGCCCTCGATTTGCCGCAGCCCTGGCACCTGTGTGGGCAAAGCACCGGCGGCGCCATCCTGATCGACTATCTGTTGACCGGCAAACCCGCGGCCGAGGTGGGCGAAGCGATTCTGCTGGCGCCGCTGGTGCGGCCACGGGCCTGGGCCTGGTCGCAGTTGAGCTATCGCCTGCTGAAGCCCTTTGTCCGCGAGATTCCACGGCGTTTCAGCGACAACTCGAGCGACCCCGAGTTTATCGACTTCGTCCTCAACCGCGACCCGTTGCAGGCGCGCAGCCTGCCAACCGCCTGGGTCGGCGCCTTGAGTCAATGGGTGCCGCGGATCGAGGGGGCGGCCCGCAGCCTGCGCAGCCCGCTGATCGTCCAGGGCGAAGCGGACATGACCGTGGACTGGCCGCACAACCTGGACATCTTGCAGGACAAGTTCGCCGCGCCGGAGATTCTGCGCCTGGCCGAGGCGCGCCATCACCTGGCCAACGAATCGCCGGCCCTGCGTCAGCGCTATTTCGATTTTCTCCGCGAGCGCCTGGCCTGATTCCCCCTGCTACGTGTTGCACGGGTGGCCCCTGTAGGAGCGGCTTTAGCCGCGAATTCTTCGATGCACAGCACAGCTTCGCGGCTGAAGCGGAACGCCGCGTAACCCAACGCAAGGTCATGAGCCGCGCCGCGATTTGCGTCAGATCCCCTGCGGCGCTGGCGCCAGGTTGGCGCTGCTCTGGCCGACCGCCAGGCCGGCGCGGATCGCCACCAGGGCGGCCTGGTAATAAGCCTGACCTTCTGCCGATTGGGCGAAGCTGACGAATTCTTCCAGCTCAGGATCGGACAGTTCGCGGTAGACGTGCAGCAGGGTGTTGTCCAGGTCCGCGCCGATCTGTTCGATCAGGCGCTGGCGCTGGGTGTTGAGCAGCCCCTGCGCGCTATCACCGCCGAACAGGCCGGGAAGCATCTGGCTGAGGCTGTCGGCCGCGACCCCGGCCAGGGCCAGGCTGACTTCGGCGCCGGCCTCCTTGGCCGGCAGCGCCTGGGCCAGGTGGCGGATCAGCAGGCGCCGGGTGGCGCTGGCGTCGATCCGCGGCAAGCCATCGGCATACAGGGCCAACTGGTCGCGGCGGGTGGCGAGTTGTTCGGCGGCGACCACCTTGCGCCCCAGTTCCGACTGGAAGAACTGCAGGGCGGGCAGCGGGTCGGCGAGGTTTTGCCGCAGGCTCTGCTGGGCGCGTTGATCGATCGCCAGCGGGGCAAAGCGCTGGTTGCTGTTGTTCACCAGCGCCTCATACAGTGCTGGCGGCAGGCTGCTGCGATAGCGCGCCTGCGCGGCGCTCAGGGCATCGTTGAAATGCGCGCGTTGCTGCGGCCAGCCGGCGGCCTGGTAGAGCTGAACTTGCGCATCTGCCAGGCTGGGGAGGCTGAGGAACAACAGTAAAACGATGGATAGGACGCGCATACAGACTCCTGTCTAGCGGGCAGCTATTTTCGATGGCTTGGCGACGCTTGTCGAGGCATAGCCAGCAGACTGATAGAATCGCCGGCATGCCTATTCCAACTGATTCCACACTGTTAAAGCGCATCGTCGACGACCTGGCCGAACAGGGCTGGTCGTTGCAACCCGTGTTCGCTCCACAGACTCTGACCCTCGAACTGGCCGATGAGTGCCGCAAACGTGCCGCGCAGGGTGATTTAACCCCCGCCAGCATCGGCCGTGGCTCCGGCCAGGAAGTCCGCGAAGGGGTGCGCGGCGACCGTATTCAATGGCTGGATACTGGCTTGTCGGCGGCTTGCGACCAGTATCTGGCGCTGATGGACGGGTTGCGTCAGGCGCTCAATCGCGAGCTCTACCTGGGCCTGGAAGACTACGAGTGCCATTTCGCCTGGTACCCGCCCGGTGCCTTCTATCAGAAACATCTCGATCGCTTCCGCGATGACGACCGCCGTGCGGTGTCGGCCGTGTTCTATCTCAACCCGGACTGGCAGCCCGAGCAGGGCGGCGCCTTGCGCCTGTATCTGGCGGACGAGACGACGCGCGATGTGCAGCCAGAGGCCGGCAGCCTGCTGGTGTTCCTTTCCGCCGACCTGCCCCATGAGGTGTTGCCGGCCAGCCGCGAGCGCTTGTCGCTGACCGGCTGGTTCCGCCGCCGCGGCGACGGCCCGCTGTAGAGCAAGTGGTGGCAGGCTGCGCCCTTCAAGCAGCGGCCCCGGAGGATATATGCAGAAGATTCTGGTCAGTCGCTGTCTGCTCGGTCATCCCGTGCGCTATGACGGTGGCGCCCACGGCCCCTTCGATCTGCTCCTGCGTTGGCAGGCCGAGGGCCGGGTGGTGGCGCTCTGCCCGGAAGTCGCCGGCGGCTTGCCAACGCCGCGGCCGGCGGCGGAAATCCCCTCAGGCCAGGGCGCGCAGGTGCTCGACGGCCTATTGCCGGTACGGACCATCGATGGCGATGAGGTCACGGCGGCCTTCGTCGCTGGCGCCGAACAGGCCCTGAGCCTGGTCCGGCAGCACGGCATCCGTCTGGCGCTGCTCAAGGCGCGCAGCCCGTCGTGCGGCAACCGCGAGAACTACGACGGCAGCTTCAGCGGTGTGAAAGTCGCCGGCGAAGGCGTTACCGCCGCCGCCCTGCGCCGTGCCGGGGTACTGGTTTTCAGCGAGGAAGAACTGCCCGCCGCCGCCGCGGCGTTGCGCGAGTTGGAAGCCTAAGCTGGCGATAAGCCGCGGGTGAGGGAGGGACTTTAGCCGCGCCAGCCGGCACGGGTCATCACCATCTGCTGGTGGATGTCGCCGAGCTGCCGGCGAACGACAACATCCGCCACTTTGGCAAGGGCCAGACCGAGACCGAGCTGAGCCTGCCGCCGGGCCAGCACAGGCTGCAGCTGCTGGTCGGCGACAAGCGCCATGTGCCGCTCGAGCCGCCGGGCATGTCGCAGCAGATCAGCGTCACGCTTCAGTAACGCGGGGCGACCCGGCTGCTCCGCCTGACTGGCGCATAGCCACGGAAGGACTCATTGCGGCTTTTGGCAGCGGCGCGATGCGCCCTTTTCACCGCTGGCTGAGACCTGCTCAGCCAGCGCCGCTGAACCAGCTAAAGCCCAACAACAGCTGCACCAGGGTGGCGTTGGCGATATCGATGAAAAAGGCCCCGAGCAACGGGATCACCAGGTAGGCCTTGGGGCTGGGGCCGAAGCGGCTGGTCAGGGCGTTCATGTTGGCGATACCCACCGGCGTGGCGCCCAGGCCCATGCCGATAAAACCGGCGCAGATGCAGGCGGCGTCGTAGTCGCGGCCCAGCAGGGGAAAAACCAGCCACACACTGAACAGGGCGATCACCGCGGCCTGAATCAGCATCACCAGGCTGATCATGCCCAGCGCGCCCTGCAGGGACAGCAGCGGCAGGCTGATCAGGCTCATGCCGAGGAACAGTTGCAGGCTCAGGTCACCCATCAACTGGATCGGTCGTTGATCCACCTCGATCTTGCACAGCTCCAAACCATTGGTCAGCAGGATCCCGAGGAACATGGCGGTGAGAAAGGCCGGCAAGCGTGTTCCCAGCGCGGCCAGCCAGTCATACACGGCCGCGCCCAGGGCAAAGCACAGGGCCATCAGCAGCACCGCGGTCAGCAGGCTATTGAGGTCGATCAGGTAGGTGGTGCGTGTGCCGACTTCGATGTGCGGCAGTTCAGGCTCGCGGAGAGCGGACGATAGTCGGTGCCGGCGGATCAGGAAGGCCGCGACCGGACCGCCGATCAGGCCACCGCTGATCAGCCCGACGGTGGCGAAGGTCATGCCCAGGGTGCTGGCATTCGCCAGGCCGAAGTGTTGTTCGAACAGCACCCCCCAGGTAAGCGCTGTGCCGTGGCCGCCGGCCAGGGAAATGCTGCCACCAATCAGGCCGTAGAGCGGACTTTCACCGGCCAGCATGGCCAGCGCCGTGCCGGTGAGGTTCTGGAACAGCAGGAACACCACGGCCAGGCCCAGCATCACTGCCAGTGCCTTGCCGCCCTCAAGCATCTGGCACAGCTTGGCGGACAGGCCGATGGTGCTGAAGAAGCCGATCAGTAGCAGGTCACGCAGTTGCAGGTCGAAGCGGATTTGCCAGCCGCTGGTCAACTCAATGAGTGCGACCAGGGCGCTGATCAGCAAGCCGCCGCTCACCGCAGGCGGAATGTTGTAGCGATTGAATACGCTGATTTTTTGGTTTATGCGATAGCCCAGCCACAATGCGACTATCGCCAGCGCCAGGGTGGTTGCGGTGTTGACCAGGATAATCGGAGAAACTGGCATGGGCTGCCCTTGAGTGCGCGGCGCTCATGGCCTGGCGGTGACTCGCGCTCACGCACGAGCCTGTCGTGGGGGCGCTCGATTGCAAGATGACCACTCCAAGCGCTCATCCAGCCCCCTCAAGCTTAGTCAGGACCAAACGCGGCGCCAAAAAAAGGGAGGCCTGAGCCTCCCTTGTGCACTGTCGATGCAGCGTTAGAACAGTACGCGGCTGCGGATGGTGCCTTTGACGTCTTGCAGTTTTTCCAGCGCCAGGTCGGAGTACTCGGCGTCGACGTCGATTACCACATAGCCGACCTTGTCGTTGGTCTGCAGGAACTGACCGGAGATGTTGATGGCGTTTTCGGCGAACACCTTGTTGATCTCGCTCATCACGCCCGGCACGTTCTGGTGAATATGCAGCAGGCGGTGCTTGCCCGGGTGCGCCGGCAGGGCGACTTCGGGGAAGTTGACCGAGGACACCGAAGTGCCGTTGTCGCTGTACTTGACCAGCTTCTCGGCCACTTCCAGGCCGATATTGGCCTGCGCCTCGGCGGTGGAACCGCCGATGTGCGGAGTCAGGATCACCCGATCCAGGCCGCGCAGCGGGCTTTCGAACTCTTCGTCGTTGGACTTGGGCTCGACCGGGAACACGTCGATGGCGGCGCCGATCAGGTGTTCGTCCTTGATCGCGGCGGCCAGGTGTTCCAGCTCGACCACGGTGCCGCGAGCGGCGTTGATCAGGATGCCGCCCTTCTTCATGGCACGGATTTCCTTCTCGCCGATCATCCACTGGGTGGACGGCAGTTCCGGCACATGCAGCGAGATGATGTCGCACAGGCCCAGCAGGTCGTGCAGCTTGGCGATCTGGGTGGCGTTGCCCAGCGGCAGCTTGGTCACCACGTCGTAGAAGAACACCTGCATGCCGAGGGATTCGGCCAGGACCGAGAGCTGGGTGCCGATCGAGCCGTAGCCGACGATGCCGAGCTTCTTGCCGCGGATCTCGAAGGAGTTGGCCGCGCTCTTGATCCAGCCACCGCGGTGGCAGGAGGCGTTCTTCTCGGGGATGCCGCGCAGCAGCAGGATGGCCTGGGCCAGCACCAGCTCGGCCACCGAGCGGGTATTGGAATAGGGCGCGTTGAACACCGCGATGCCGCGCTCGCGGGCGGCGTCCAGGTTGACCTGGTTGGTGCCGATGCAGAAGCAGCCGACGGCGACCAGCTTGTTCGCGCAGTCGAAGACATCGGCGGTCAGCTGGGTACGCGAGCGGATGCCGATGAAATGCGCCTCGGCGATCTTCTCTTTCAGATCACCGTCGGACAGCGCGCCCTTGTGGTACTCGATGTTGGTGTAGCCGGCAGCCTTCAGGGTGTCCACGGCATTCTGGTGGACGCCTTCGAGAAGAAGGAACTTGATCTTGCTCTTGTCGAGAGAGGTCTTGCTCATCGGAGTACCTGTTGTCCCACAAATAGTGATCAGGGAAAGAGCCAGCGGCGTTGCTGACCGGGCCCCCGCAGATCGGCGCGGGAGCACGATTAACGGGGTGCGTATGCTAGCATGATCTTCTTTTTCCATGCTCGGTTGCGACCTGAATGGTTCTCAGGGCGACCATGAATTGTTTGAGAGTTCACTTGATGACTACTGCTGCCCTGATCGAAGAGCTGAAGACCCTGGTTGAGCCCGGCAAGGTGCTGACCGACGCCGATTCCCTCACCGCCTACGGCAAGGATTGGACCAAGCACTTCGCCCCGGCCCCCTGCGCCATCGTCTTTCCCAAGAGCATCGAGCAGGTGCAGGCCATCGTCCGCTGGGCCAACCAGCACAGGGTCGCCCTGGTGCCTTCGGGCGGGCGCACCGGGCTGTCGGCCGCGGCGGTTGCGGCCAACGGCGAAGTGGTGGTGGCCTTCGATTACATGAACCAGGTACTCGCCTTCAACGAGTTCGACCGTACCGCGGTCTGCCAGCCGGGCGTGGTGACCAAGCAGCTGCAGCTGTTCGCCGAGGAGCAGGGGCTGTACTACCCGGTGGATTTCGCCTCCAGCGGCTCGAGCCAGCTGGGCGGCAATATCGGCACCAATGCCGGCGGGATCAAGGTGATCCGCTACGGGCTGACCCGCAACTGGGTGGCCGGCCTCAAGGTCGTCACCGGTACCGGCGAGTTGCTGGAGCTGAACAAGGACCTGATCAAGAACGCCACCGGCTACGACCTGCGCCAGCTGTTCATCGGCGCCGAAGGCACCCTCGGCTTCGTCGTGGAAGCGACCATGCGCCTCGACCGTGCGCCGCAGAACCTCACTGCCATGGTCCTTGGCGCCGCCGATTTCGACTCGATCATGCCGGTGCTGCACGCCTTCCAGAGCAAGCTCGACCTGACCGCCTTCGAGTTCTTCTCCGACAAGGCCCTGGCCAAGGTCGTCGGCCGCGGCGACGTGCCGGCGCCGTTCGAGACCGAGTGCCCGTTCTATGCGCTGCTGGAGTTCGAGGCCAGCAGCGAGCAGGTGGCCGAAGCGGCCCTGGCGACCTTCGAGCATTGCGTCGAGCAGGGCTGGGTGCTCGACGGCGTGATGAGCCAGAGTGAACAGCAGCTGCAGAATCTGTGGAAGCTGCGCGAATACATCTCCGAGACCATCAGCCACTGGACCCCGTACAAGAACGACATCTCGGTCACTGTGGCGAAAGTGCCGGCCTTCTTGCACGATATCGACGCCATCGTCGCTGAACACTACCCGGACTTCGAGATCGTCTGGTTCGGTCACATCGGTGACGGCAATCTGCACCTGAACATCCTCAAGCCGGAAAATCTGTCCAAGGACGAGTTCTTCGCCAAGTGCGCGACGGTCAACAAGTGGGTGTTCGAGACCGTACTGAAGTACAAGGGCTCGATCAGCGCCGAACATGGCGTCGGCATGACCAAGCGCGATTACCTGCATTACAGCCGCACCGAGGCGGAAATCGGCTACATGAAGGCGATCAAGGCGGTGTTCGATCCGAACGGCATCATGAATCCCGGCAAGATCTTCCCGGTGTGATTCCGTAGGGTGCGCCGTGCGCACCAGAGATCCCATACAGAACATGCTGTGGTGCGCACGGCGCACCCTACCGACCTCAAGGAGTCTGTGATGAGTTACCAGCACCAGTATGTCGACGGCACCCATATCCACTTTCCCATGGGCAAGGTGGTGTGCATCGGCCGCAACTACGCCGAGCACGCCAAGGAGCTGAATAACCCGGTGCCCAGCGAGCCGCTGCTGTTCATCAAGGCCGGCAGCTGTGTGGTGCCGCTGGACGATGGCTTCGCCATTCCCGCCGAGCGAGGTGCGGTGCATTACGAGGCGGAGATCGCCGTGCTGATCGGCAAGCCGTTGTCGCGCACACCGAATGCCGAAGAAGTGCTGGATGCCATTTCCGGCTTCGCCCCGGCCCTCGACCTGACCCTGCGCGACCTGCAGGCCAAGCTCAAGGACAAGGGCTACCCCTGGGAAATCGCCAAGTCCTTCGATGGCGCCTGCGTGCTGGCGCCCTTCGTGCCGGGCGACGCGCTGGAGGACCTGAGCGATATCGGCATCCGCCTGACGATCAACGGCGAAGTGCGTCAGGACGGCAACAGCCGCGACATGCTCAACCCGATCCTGCCGATGATCCAGCACATCGCCGGTCACTTCAGCCTGCAGCCGGGCGACGTCATCCTCACCGGTACGCCGGTTGGGGTCGGCCCGCTGCACAAGGGCGACGAGCTGGCGCTGGAGCTGGTCGGCCACTCGCGCTTCGTCAGCCGCGTGCTATAAAGGCGCATTCCTGCTGGGCGCCTGGAGGCGCCCCCCATCGGTAATCGAACCTTAAGCCTTGGTCGCTAGTCTGACGGCCATGGTCGTCTCGAGTCGTCGCCGATGTCAGTCCCGTTCCTGCGTTTCATCCGCCCGCGCCATGTGCTCCTGCTGTCCCTGGTGGTTGCCACGGCGCTGCTGGTCGACATTCTGCGCCTGGACGAGCGCGCCTGGTTCTGGCTCGAGGAAGGCCGGCGCAGTGCTGCCGAGCAGCAGGCGAGCATCTGGCTGCCGGGCTATCGGGTGGTGGTGCAGGGCCGGTCGCTGACCGGCCTGGAGCGGGACGAAACCTCAGGGCTGACCTACAGCCCCGCCAGCGACACCCTGTTCGCCGTGACCGGCAAGAACCCGCAGCTGGTGGAGTTGGCGCTGGACGGCGAGGTGCTGCGGCGCATTCCGCTGCATGGCTTTTCCGATCCAGAGGGGGTCGAGGTCATCGCCGACGGACGCCTGGCGATCATCGATGAGCGTCGGCGCAGCTTGACGACGTTCAGTATCGACGCCGACACCCTGAGCCTGGATGCCGGGGACTTTCCGTCGTTCGACCTGGGCTTTGCCGATTCCGGCAACAAGGGCTTCGAGGGGATTGCCTGGGACTCGCTCAATCAGCGTCTGCTGCTCGGCAAGGAACGCGGCCCGCTGGGGCTGTTCAGCTTGCCGTTTCCCGGCGAGGACGGCGCCGCCGGGACGCTGCAGGCCTTGCCCTCGAAGCGCGCGTTCGTGCGCGATATCTCGTCGTTGAGTTTCGATGCGCGCAGCGGTCACACCCTGGTGCTGTCCGACGAGTCGCGTCTGCTGCTGGAACTGGATGGCCAGGGGCAGCCGGTCAGCTTCATCAGCCTGATCGGCGGTCTCAACGGCCTGCACCAGAGCATCAAGCAGGCCGAAGGCGTGACCATGGATGCGGCGGGCAATATCTATATCGTCGGCGAACCCAACCTGCTCTATGTGTTCAGCAAGGACGCGCCGGTGGAGCTGCCCGCGCAGGTCGATCGAGAGGCTCGGCGCCCTCGAGCAACCCGCAATCCCTAGGGTTATACGCGCCGCAGGCAGGGCGGCAGGTTGATCGGCGCGGCGCAAATCCTGGCGGGTTGTCGCTGCGCTCCGAAGCCGCCCTACTCGCAGGCAGTGCAACCTGGTTCAGTGGTGCGGCGTCAATCCAGCTCCCTTAGGTATCCAGCCAGAGCGCCCAGTGCTCAGCGGGTCAGGGTTTTCACCCCGTCGGTCGTGCCGAGCAGCAGCACGTCTGCCGGGCGGGCGGCGAACAGGCCATTGGTGACCACGCCGACGATGTTGTTGATCTGCGCTTCCAGTTCGCGCGGGTTGACGATGGACAGGTTGTAGACGTCGAGGATCTGGTTGCCGTTGTCGGTGCTCACGCCCTCGCGGTACACCGGGTCGCCCCCGAGCTTGACCAGTTCGCGGGCGACATGGCTGCGCGCCATCGGAATCACTTCGACCGGCAGCGGGAAGGCGCCGAGCACCGGCACCAGCTTGCTGGCGTCGGCGATGCAGATGAAGGTCTTGGCCACGGCGGCGACAATTTTCTCGCGGGTCAGGGCGGCGCCGCCGCCCTTGATCAGGTTGAGGTGCTCGTCGCTTTCATCGGCGCCATCGACATAGAACTCCAGGTCGCTGACGGTATTCAGTTCGTAGACCGGAATACCATGGCCTTTCAGGCGCTCGGCAGTGGCTTCTGAGCTGGCCACGGCGCCGTCGAACTCGGCCTTGTGCCGGGCCAATGCATCGATAAAGCAGTTGGCCGTGGAGCCGGTGCCGACCCCGACGACGCTCTTGGCGTCGAGCTGGGGGAGGATGAAGTCGACGGCAGCCTGGGCGACTGCTTGCTTGAGTTGATCCTGGTTCATCGCGGTCTGTGCCTGGGTGGAGTTGGAAGGCGCGAATTATAGCCGCATGTGGCTGAAATCCTCGCCTTCCGCACGACGTCTACGAGGCTTCGCGATACGGGTTGCGCGGATCGTGCAGCCAGTCGAGGAACGGCTTGCCGGTGTCCTGCGCCACCATCTCGATGCAGTTCTCGACCGGACAGGTGATCTGGCACAGGTTGCAGCCCACGCATTCGGCGTCGATTACCTCGTATTTGTGGGTGCCGTCGGCCTGCTTGAGGCTGGCGATGGCCTGGTGCGCAGTGTCTTCGCAGGCGATGTGGCAGCGACCGCAGCCGATGCAGGCGTCCTGGTCGATCTTGGCGATCACCTGGTAGTTGATGTCCAGGTACTTCCAGTCGGTGGTGTTGCCCACCGCGCGGCCGGAAAAGTCCTTGAGGCTGACATAGCCCTGGCTGTCCATCCAGCGCGACAGGCCGTCCTGCATCTCCTCGACGATGCGAAAGCCGTGCAGCATGGCGGCGGTGCACACCTGCACCGCGCCGCAGCCGAGCGCCACGAACTCGGCCGCGTCGCGCCAGCTGCCGATGCCGCCGATGCCGCAGATCGGCAGGCCACGGGTCTCGGGGTCGCGGGCGATCTCGGCGACCATGTTCAGCGCGATCGGCTTGACCGCCGAGCCGCAGTAGCCGCCGTGGGTGCTCTGGCTGCCGACGATGGGGTTGGCGACCATGCGCTCCAGGTTGACGCTGGTGATCGAGTTGATGGTGTTGATCAGCGACACCGCATCGGCCCCGCCGCGGTAGGCGGCGCGGGCGGCCAGGCGTATGTCGGTGATGTTCGGCGTGAGTTTGACGATCACCGGCA
Source organism: Pseudomonas sp. (assembly GCF_041601375.1). Classification (GTDB taxonomy): domain Bacteria; phylum Pseudomonadota; class Gammaproteobacteria; order Pseudomonadales; family Pseudomonadaceae; genus Aquipseudomonas. The sequence goes on from NZ_JBFIIG010000032.1 coordinate 13,557, forward strand.
GCGAGCTGTAGGTCTTGCACCAGCGGGTGACTCGTTCGACGTATTCCGGCACCTGGCCGACCGCCGCGCCCATGCCGCGCTCGGGCATGCCGTGGGGGCAGCCGAAGTTCAGTTCGATGCCGTCGCAGCCGGTGGCCTCCACCAGTGGCAGGATGGCCTTCCAGGACTCCTCGACGCAGGGCACCATCAGCGAGACGATCATGGCGCGGTCCGGCCAGTCCTTCTTCACCTGGGTGATTTCGCGCAGGTTGATTTCCAGCGAGCGGTCGGTGATCAGCTCGATATTGTTGAAGCCGAGCACCTCGCGGTTGGCGCCGAAGTGCGCCGAGTAGCGCGACGACACGTTGACCGCTGCCGGGTCTTCGCCGAGGGTCTTCCAGACCACGCCGCCCCAGCCGGCCTCGAAGGCGCGAACCACGTTGTAGGCCTTGTCGGTCGGCGGCGCGCTGGCCAGCCAGAACGGGTTGGGTGCCTTGATACCGGCGAATTCGATGGATAGGTCAGCCATTTATGCGGCCTCCACGGTGAGCGTGAGGTGGGAGTGGATGGCCTCGGCGGCCAGCTTGCCGTGTTGCACGGCCTGGACGGTGAGGTCCTGGCCCAGCGCCGTGCAGTCGCCGCCGGCGTAGATGCCGGGCACGCTGGTTTGCAGCTGGGCATCGACCCAGATGCGCTCGCCGTCGCGCTGCAGTTCGCGGGCCAGCGGATCGGCCAGGGCGCTGGCGTCGAAGGCCTGGCCGATGGCGCTGAAGATGGCGTCGGCGGCCAGTTCGAAGGTCTCGCCGGTGGGCAGCAGGCGGCCGTCGACCTGCCGGGTGCGGGCGAAGCGCATGCCGCGCACCTGACCCTGATCGTCGAGCAGCACCTGCTCGGGCTGTGCCCAGGTCAGCAGGCGCACCTGGTTGGCCTTAGCGATGGCCTGTTCGTGCTCGGTGGCGCCCATTTCCTCGAAGCCGCGGCGGTAGACCAGATTGACGTCGTGAGCGCCGAGCTTGCTCATCTGCACCGCCATGTCGATGGCGGTATTGCCGGCGCCGAGGACGATGCAGCGCTCGGCCAGCGGCAGCTGGCTGAGATCGTCGGCCTGGCGCAGCTCGCGGATGTAGTCGGTGGCGGCGAGCAGCCCCGGTGCCTCTTCGCCCGGCAGGCCGAGGCGCTTGCTGGCGGCCAGACCGATGGCGAGGAACACCGCATCGAACTGCTGGTGCAGCTCGGACAGGCTCAGGTCATCGCCGAGTTTGTGGCCGTGGCGGATCTCGATGCCGCCGATCTGCAGGAGAAACTCCAGTTCGCGCTGGGCGAAATCGTCCACCAGTTTGTACTTGGCGATGCCGTATTCGTTGAGGCCGCCGGCTTTCTCGCGCGCCTCGAAGATCACCACCTCGTGGCCATGCATGGCCAGGCGATGGGCGCAGGACAGCCCCGCCGGGCCGGCACCGACCACGGCGATGCGCTTGCCACTGGCCGCGGCGCGCTGGAACGGGTGTTCGCTGAACTGCGCGTTGTCGAGGGCATAGCGTTGCAGCAGGCCGATCAGTACCGGCGCGCATTCCTGCGCATTGTTGCGCACGCAGGCCTGCTGGCAGAGGATTTCGGTGGGGCAGACGCGGGCGCAACTACCGCCGAGAATATTCGCCGAGAGGATCTTCTTGGCGGCGCCCTGGACGTTTTCGTGGCTGATATTGCGGATGAACGAGGGGATGTCGATCTCGCTCGGGCAGGCGTTGATGCAGGGCGCATCGTAGCAATACAGGCAGCGCGCGCTTTCCAGGGCGGCCTGGCGGGCGGTGAGCGGCGGGGCCAGATCGGCGAAGCGATCGGCCAGTTCGGCCGCGCCGGCAGGCGGTCGCGGCAGGTGGCTGAGGGTGTCTGTCACGGTTGTTGTCTCCCGGTTTTGTGGCTCTTATTGGGCAGTGAACAGCGGATAAGCGGCCGTCCGGCCTCTGTGGGCCGGTGCGGCGAAGTACTTTTGTGGCGCCTATATAGGAGCGGCCGGGCGCTGTTCCGCTTCAGTCGCGAAGAATGTCGGAGGCCTGAGATCCTTCGCGGACAAGTCCGCTCCCACAGCTTCTTCGGTGTCCCTGGGTCAGCGCTTGACCGGCCTCGGCCGGTTCAGCTCGGCGCGTTTGCTCAGCAGGTCGAACACCGCCGGGTAGGCCGGGCGCTTGACGTAGCGGCCGGCACCGCGCTCGGCGCGCAGGTCGCCGTCGACCCAGACCAGCTTGCCCTGGCTAATGGTGTGGCTGGGCACGCCGCGTACGGTCTTGCCCTCGAAGATGTTGAAGTCGACCTGCTGGTGGTGGGTCTTGGCCGAGATGGTCCGGGTGCCCTGCGGATCCCAGAGCACCAGGTCGGCATCGGCGCCGACGCGCAGAGCGCCCTTGCGCGGGAACAGGTTGAAGATCTTCGCGGTGTTGGTGCTGGTCAGGGCGACGAAGTCATTCATCGACAGGCGGCCGCTATTGACCCCTTCGTCCCAGAGCACGGCCATGCGGTCTTCGATGCCGGCGGTGCCGTTGGGGATCTTGCTGAAGTCGTCGCGGCCGGCGGCTTTCTGATCGGCGCAGAAGCAGCAGTGGTCGGTGGCGGTGGTGTGCAGGTTGCCCGACTGCAGGCCGCGCCAGAGCGCGTCCTGATGGCCGCGCGGGCGGAACGGCGGGCTCATCACGTAGCCGGCGGCGGTCTGCCAGTCCGGGTGGCGGTAGACGCTGTCGTCGAGCAGCAGGTGGCCGGCCAGCACTTCGCCGTACACCGGCTGGCCCTTGGCCCGGGCGTAGGTGATCTCATCCAGGGCTTCCTGGGTCGAGACGTGTACCAGGTACAGCGGCGTGCCCAGGGTTTCGGCGATGCGAATGGCGCGGCTGGCGGCCTCGCCCTCGACCTGGGAGGGGCGCGACAGCGGATGCGCCTCGGGGCCGGTCAGGCCCTGGGCGAGCAGTTTGTTCTGCAGGTGATAGACCAATTCGCCGTTTTCCGCATGCACGGTGGGCACCGCGCCCAGCTGCAGGCAGCGCTCGAAGCTGGCCACCAGGGTGTCGTCGGCGGCCATGATGGCGTTCTTGTAGGCCATGAAGTGCTTGAAGCTGTTGACCCCGAACTTCGCCACCAGCTCGCCCATCTCGGCCGCGACCTGCTCGCTCCACCAGGTAATGGCGACGTGGAAGCCGTAGTCGGACGCGGACTTTTCCGCCCAGCCGCGCCAGGTGTGGTAGGCCTCGAGCAGCGACTGCTGCGGGTTGGGGATGACGAAGTCGATGATCGAGGTGGTGCCGCCGGCCAGGCCCGCGGCGGTGCCGCTGAAGAAGTCCTCGCTGGCCACCGTGCCCATGAAGGGCAGCTGCATGTGGGTGTGCGGGTCGATGCCGCCGGGCATCAGGTACTGGCCGCTGCCGTCGAGTACCTGGCTGCCGGCCGGGGCGTCGAGGTTGTCGCCGATCGCCTGGATCAGGCCGTCGGCACAGAGCAGGTCGGCGCGGTAGCTTTCTTCATGGGTGACCAGGGTGGCGCCACGGATCAACAGCGACATAGCGAGTACCTCTCGGGCTGACCGGTGCGTGCCGGTTCTTGGTGTTATGGCGGGTCAATCTGGCGGATTCATAAATCCTGTCAGGTGTGACAGGAATGAATCTAGTCCTAGCCTGGCGATTGAGCAAGATTATTTTTACAGCAAATTACTATGTAATTAAGTTATTGAAAAATAACGTTTAAATATTTAATACGCGGAAATTGTAAGGGAGTGGCCATTTTGACGAGCTTGACAAGATTGAGATTTAGTCGAGATTTGCAGTGGAAATTAAAGTGTCTGAGTCGGGTCCGTGACTGGCACGCGACGGTGCGGAAATGGTTGCCTGCACCAGTTTGAATCCTGACTATGTGGACAGGCATGCCGGGACGGCTGCCGATGAACGGACGATAGCTCTGCAAGGAGAGTGGGCGGTGTTGTAAAGTTGTTACAGATCAGATGGTTAGCTGGTTTCAGTAGGGCTGGTGAGGAGTTCGGCACGCTTATTGAGTGTTGCCGCTTCCGAGTCGGCCGGCTCTGAGACACAAAATACTCCGGCCATCGGCTCATCCCGATGAGCGAACAATCAGAACAATTCCTGGAGAGGCTCCATGCAACAGAGCAGATCGCAAGTGACCGAGCGCGATGGCCTGTACGAACTGGCCGCTGGCCCCGACGTACTCGACAGCCCGCGCTACAACCACGACATCGCCCCGACCAAGGTGCATGAGCGCACCTGGAACAAGTGGCACATCACCGCACTCTGGGTCGGCATGTCGATTTGTGTACCGACCTACACCCTCGGCGGGGTGCTGACCGCCTACTTCGGCTTGTCGGTCGGCGAGGCGCTGCTGGCGATCCTGCTGGCCAACATCGTGGTGCTGGCACCGCTGACCCTGAATGCCTTCCCCGGCACCAAGTACGGCATTCCCTTTCCGGTCCTGCTGCGTTCCTCCTTCGGCGTGATCGGCTCCAACGTGCCCTGTCTGATCCGGGCGGTGGTGGCCTGCGGCTGGTTCGGCATCCAGACCATGTTCGGCGGCCTGGCCATCCACCTGTTTCTCGGTTCGATCTTCGAGGGCTGGAAGGCCCTTGGCGGTACCGGCGAGGTGATCGGCTTCATGATCTTCTGGACCCTCAACCTGTGGGTGGTACTGCGTGGCGCCGAGTCGATCAAGTGGCTGGAAACCCTCTCGGCGCCGCTGCTGGTGCTGGTCGGTGCGGGCCTCCTGGTGTGGGCGATGCCCAATGTGTCGATGAGCGAACTGCTGGCGCAGCCGCCCACTCGCCCGGAAGGCGCCAGCGTGACGGGCTACTTTCTCGCCGGGTTGACCGCCATGGTCGGCTTCTGGGCCACCCTGTCGCTGAACATTCCGGACTTCAGTCGTTATGCCAAGAGCCAGAAGGACCAGATCCTCGGCCAGATCATCGGTCTGCCGTTGACCATGTTCCTGTTCGCCTCCCTCGGCGTGGTGCTGACCGCCGCGTCGGCCTCGCTGGTCGGTGAAACCGTGTCCGATCCGGTCAGCCTGATCGGACACATCCAGAGCCCCGGCTGGGTCGCCCTGGCCATGGCGCTGATCATAGTGGCGACCCTGTCGACCAACACCGCGGCGAACATCGTCTCGCCAACCAACGACTTCCAGAACATCGCGCCCAAGCTGATCAACCGCACCAAGGCGGTGCTGCTCACCGGTTTTGTCGGTCTCGGCCTGATGGCCCACGAACTGCTGAAGAAACTCGGCCTGCTGGTCTCGGACCTGAGTCTGGAAAGCGTCTATTCCAACTGGTTGCTGGGCTATTCCAGCCTGCTCGGGCCGATCGCCGGGATCATGGTGGTGGACTACTTCCTGATCAAGAAACAGCAACTCGACCTGGCCGGGCTGTACCGCGACGACGTCTACCCGGCATGGAACTGGATCGGATTTGTCGCCTTTGGCGTGCCGGTGGCGCTGACCCTGCTGTCGCTGGGCAGCAACGCCTTCAGCTGGTTCTATGACTACGGCTGGTTCACTGGCTCCTTCCTTGGCGGCCTGCTCTATTTCGGCTTGTGCAGCCTGCGCCGCGCGCAACCGCTGGTGGCCAAGGCACCGGTGTGAGGCAAAAGCAGCACGGGTAATGACAGCCCGCACCCGTAGGCGCGGGCCATGCCCGCGATGCGATCCAGCAGACGCGCCCATCTCCAGCGGGCGAGTCACAGATGACAGAACGAGGAGATCGGCATGAACACGGCAGAGAACGTCCTGCAGTCCAGCCAAGCGCATATCGACGGCGAGCGCCTGTGGCAGTCGCTGATGGAGCTGGCCAAGCTCGGTGCCACCGTCAAGGGCGGGGTCTGTCGCCTGGCCCTGACCGACCTGGATCGCCAGGCCCGCGACCTGTTCGTGCGCTGGTGCGAAGAGGCCGGTTGCACGGTGACGGTCGATGCGGTCGGCAATATCTTCGCTCGCCGCCCCGGGCGTAATTCCGAGCTGCCGCCGGTGATGACCGGCAGTCATATCGACACCCAGCCCACCGGCGGCAAGTTCGACGGCTGCTTCGGCGTGCTCGCCGGCCTGGAGGTGCTGCGCACCCTCAATGACCTGGGCGTGCAGACCGAGGCGCCGCTGGAGGTGGTGGTCTGGACCAACGAGGAAGGCTCGCGCTTTGCCCCCTGCATGATGGGCTCGGGGGTGTTTGCCGAGAAGTTCACGTTGCAAGAAACCCTGGCCAAGCGCGATGCCGAGGGCGTCACGGTGGGCGAGGCGCTGAATGCCATCGGCTATGCCGGCAGCCGTGCGGTGAGCGGGCATGCGGTAGGCGCCTATTTCGAGGCGCATATCGAGCAGGGACCGATCCTCGAAGATCAACGCAAGACCATCGGCGTGGTGCTCGGCGCGCTCGGGCAGAAGTGGTTCGACCTGAGCCTCAAGGGCGTCGAGGCGCATGCCGGGCCGACCCCGATGCACCTGCGCAAGGACGCCCTGGTCGGCGCCGCCGCCGTGGTCGCCGCGGTCAACCGGGTGGCCCTGGAGCACCAGCCGCACGCCTGCGGCACCGTCGGTTGCCTGCAGGCCTATCCCGGTTCGCGCAACGTGATCCCCGGCGAGGTGCGCATGACCCTGGATTTCCGTCACCTCGAGCCGGCGCGCCTGGATTCGATGATCGAAGAGGTGCGCGGGGTGATCGACGCGACCTGTGCCCAGCACGGCCTGAGTTTCGAGCTGACCCCCACCGCCGATTTCCCGCCGCTGTATTTCGAGCCGGGCTGTGTCGAGGCGGTGCGCGGCGCGGCGCAGGGCCTGGGGCTGTCGCATATGGATATCGTCAGCGGTGCCGGGCACGACGCGATCTTCCTCGCCGAACTGGGCCCAGCCGGGATGATCTTCGTACCCTGCGAGGGCGGCATCAGCCACAACGAGATCGAGAATGCCGCGCCGGCCGATCTGGCCGCAGGTTGCGCGGTGCTGCTGCGGGCGATGCTGGCCGCGTCAGCAGCCGTCGGCAAAGGCAAACAGGCGGCCTGATTGGCCGATACGCCATCGAATGGTGGCGATTGGGCGATGGACGACCGCTGGTCGGCAGTACAAGCTTGGGGCCCGCTGTCCCCAAGCTATGGAGTGCCCATGACAACTGCCTACTGGTGCGTGCTGGTCGCGCTGTTTCTGCCTTACCTGTCCACCGTCACGGCCAAGGCTGTCAGCGGTGGCTTCAGCCCCAGGCACAACTATGATCCGCGGGCGTTGCTGGATAACCTCAGCGGCATCGGCCGGCGCGCCAACAATGCCCAGCTAAACAGCTTCGAGGTCACCCCGGCGTTCGCCGCGGCGGTGATCATCGCCCACCTGGCCGGCGGCGCTGAGCAGGGCTTGCTCGATCAGTTGGCCATCGCCTTCGTGATCAGTCGTGTGCTGTATTGGCTCTGCTACCTGGCCGATTGGGCGGCAGTACGCTCGCTGGTGTGGTTCGTGGGTATGGGGCTGATCATCAGCCTGTTCGTGGTTTCGGCTTGAGCCGCTGACATCTGCGGCAAAACACCACGCTTGGCCCGCTGGCAATGTATGACGATACTGTCGGCCTGTTAGCCCAAGCTGTTTGTCGTGAAGGTGTTATGAAGCTGAAAAGCCTGTTCCTCGTTGTGCTTGCCCTGACCCTGACCGCTTGCGGGGGTGTCGATCCGAATTCACCGCAGGGCCAGCGCCAGGCCATCTTCAAGCAGATGCTCAAGGTCAGTGAAGACCTCGGCGGCATGCTGCGTGGGCGCATCCCCTTCAAGGAGCAACGTTTCGTCAGCGGGGCGGCCGAACTCGATCAACTGGCCCGCGCGCCCTGGCAGCACTTCCCCCAGGTCAAGGAAGAGGGCGGTGAAACCCGCGCCAAGGATGAAGTCTGGCAGCGCCAGGCGCGTTTCCAGCAACTGGCACGCGAGTTGGAAGCCGGCACGGCCGCGCTGGTTGCCGCGACCGCTGCCCTGCCGCTGAAAAGTACCGATCTGGCCGCGCCCGTGCAGCGTGTCGAGGACAGTTGCAAGGCTTGCCACGAGGAGTTTCGCGCGTTCTAGTGCGCGTTGCGCCTCTCATCAAACAACTAATATCTCATTGATTTTATTGGTTATTGTAGGAGCGGCTTTAGCCGCGAATTCTTCGCGGCACAGCACAGCTTCGTGGCTGAAGCGGAACGCCGCCCGGCCGCTCCTACAGGGTCCGACATTTCAGAGTTGACGCGACACTGGGAGCCTGTTGCTTCGCGGCCTGATCCCAGGCCAGATCGCGGTATAAGTTGCGGATAGGTGGTGCGCGCCGGCTTAAAACCCCGCGACTCCTGCCGTACGCAGTCGCTCGCGCAGGGCCTGGACTTCCGGGTGGCGAAAGAACGCCTGCAGCTGCGCCGCGCGGCTCGGGCCTATGCCTGGCTGGCGCTGCCACTCCCCGCGGCTGCGCTGCGCCAGCTCATCCCAGTCGTCCGCCAGCGGCGCCGCGCCGCTGGGCGGCAGGCCGAGCGCGCGCAGCCAGTCGGCAAAGGGTCGTTGCCGGGCCAGGGCAAAGCTCTGGGCGAGCGTGCCGGCGCTGCGCGGGCCTAAACCGGGTACCTCGGCTAACTGCACGGCGGAGAGCGTCAGCCAGTCGAGCAGGCCGTCGAGTTGCTGCGCCTGCAACAGCTTGTCCCAGGTGCCGGGGCCGACCCCGGGGAGCGCCAACCCCCGTTTGCCACCGAGCCAGGCCAGGCGCGCGCGGAACTGGCTGGTGCAGGCCGGCGTCGCCCGCCAGCAGCTCAGGGCATGGTAGTCGCCGCTTTGCGGGGCCTCGACCGCTGGGCGTTGCTGGCTGCGCCAGACCACGCTGTCCAGTTTCGGAATGGTCAGCCCGGCCAGTTGGATGGCGACCTGATCGCCGGGGCGAATGTCCAGGCTGTGCCAGCGTTGCAGCGAGCCGAGGCTGACATATTCGATCCTGCGCTCGTCCAGCCTGATCGGCTGCAAGCGCAGCACCGGGGTGATGCGGCCGCGGCGGCCAATGCGGAAATCCACCGCCTGCACCACCGCCAGCGCCTGACTCAGCGGGTATTTCCAGGCCGCCGCCCAGTGCGGTGGTTCGGCTTGCCAGCGCTGCGCCGGCGGTCGGCTGCCCTGGCGCAGCACCACGCCGTCGCTGGCGAAGGGCAGGGCGCTGCGGTACCAGTGCTGGCGCCAGTGGCTGGCCTGGGTGAAGTCGCCGATCGGCTGACTGAGGCGCCGGCTGTCGACAAAACCCAGGGCCTCGAGGCCCTGCAGGCGCTCGCGCATCTCGGCTGGGCCGTCCGGCCAGTCCCAGACGAACAGGCCGATGCCGGCGGCGTCTTGCTCGCCGAGGCTGTGGCGCGCCAGCAGCCCTGCGACCCGGCCGCGCGCGCCGCGGCCGCCGGAGGTGGCTTGCACATGTTCGGGCAGGCGCCAATAGAGTTCGCCTTGCAGGGTCAGGTCGTGCGGCGTCGGCAGGCGTTGCGGGATCGCCGGCAGACGCCGTGCCTGGACGGTCCAGTCCTGGCCGTGGCGGCCGTCACCCCGGCTGATGGCCTGCTGCAGATGACCGGCGCGATAGACCAGGGTGACCGCCACGCCATCGACCTTGGGCTGGATCCACAGGTCTTCGCGGGTCGCCATCCAGTCGCGCACCGCGGCGTCGTCCGCCAGCTTGCGCAGCCCGGTCTGCATCACCGGATGGGCAATGCGCCCGGCGCTGCCGGCCAGGGGGTCAGGCGGCATGCCGATCCCGGCAAAGCAGCTGCGCCACTGCTCCAGCTGGGCGAGCGCCTGGTCGTAGACTTCGTCCGCCACCAGGGACACGCCCTGGCGGTGATAGGCATTATCCCAGGCGGCGACCTGTGCGCCGAGTGCGGTTATTTCCCGCGTGGCCCGCGCCTCGGGCCAGTCGGGACAAGGGCCGGCCCCGGCATCGAGGGCGAGGGAAATGAGCAGTGGCGCGATCCAGGTCTTCATCATGAGCGTCCTTGCTCGGAAGTGATGCCGGGAAGACTAGTTCAATCCGCCACCGGTGGACGCAGAGAGTTTCTGGGGCCGCCGCCGGCAGGGTGTGAGTCCGGGAGGGGTGTCAGTCATCCGGATTGCGGGCAACAAAAAGCCCCGCACGGGGCGGGGCTCTCGGTTTTGCTGGCGGGTTTACAAACCGCCGGCGGCGCGCAGTTCGGCGGCCTTGTCGGTTCTTTCCCAGGTGAAGGCGGTGAAGATGTCGTCGTCGACGGTCATCTCGACCGGGGTGCGGCCGAAGTGGCCGTAGGCCGCGGTCGCCTGGTACATCGGGTGCAGCAGGTCGAGCATCCGGGTGATCGCGTACGGGCGCAGGTCGAAGTGCTCGCGTATCAGCTGGATGATCATGTCGTCGCTGATCTTGCCGGTGCCGAAGGTATTGACCGAAATCGAGGTCGGCTGGGCCACGCCGATGGCGTAGGACACCTGGATCTCGCAGCGCTCGGCCAAACCTGCAGCGACTATGTTCTTGGCCACGTAACGACCGGCGTAAGCCGCCGAACGGTCGACCTTGGACGGGTCCTTGCCGGAGAAGGCGCCGCCGCCGTGACGGGCCATGCCGCCGTAGGTGTCGACGATGATCTTGCGCCCGGTCAGGCCGCAGTCGCCCACCGGGCCGCCGATGACGAACTTGCCGGTCGGGTTGATGTGGTACTGGGTGCCCTTGTGCAGCAATTCGGCGGGCAGGGTGTGCTTGACGATCAGTTCCATGACCGCTTCCTGCAGGTCGGACTGGCTGATTTCCGGGTTGTGCTGGGTCGACAGCACCACCGCGTCGATGCCGACCACCTTGCCGTCTTCATAGCGGCAGGTGACCTGGGACTTGGCGTCCGGGCGCAGCCACGGCAGCAGGCCGGACTTGCGCGCTTCGGCCTGGCGCTCGACCAGGCGGTGGCTGAGGACGATAGGCGCGGGCATCAGCACGTCGGTTTCGTTGCTGGCGTAGCCGAACATCAGGCCCTGGTCGCCGGCGCCCTGGTCTTCCGGTTTGGCCCGGTCGACGCCCTGGTTGATGTCCGGCGACTGCTTGCCGATGATGTTCAGGACGCCGCAGGTGGCGCCGTCGAAACCCACGTCGGAGCTGGTGTAGCCGATGTCGCAGATGACGTCGCGGACGATCTGCTCGAGGTCGACCCAGGCGCTGGTGGTGACTTCGCCGGCGACAATCGCCACGCCGGTCTTGACCAGGGTTTCGCAGGCCACGCGGGCGTGTTTGTCCTTGGCGATGATGGCGTCGAGCACCGCATCGGAAATCTGGTCGGCGATCTTGTCGGGATGGCCTTCGGAGACGGACTCGGAGGTAAAGAGGGAGTATTCGCTCATCGATCGGTTTTCCTATTGTTTACCGGTGGCTGAGAGCGGCCCGTGGGCCTGTGTGTTGATCTGGCTTGGCGAAGTGCCGCACCTGAATCTGGAAACCATTGCGCAAACCCACGTACAGGCTTTCGCCCGGCGTGAGTCCCGCGGCGACCGCCCAGCGGGCCAGGTCGTCCTGTTCGAAACCGAGCCAGAGATCGCCGCAGGCTTGCCGGGCCCAGCTCTGGTTGTGGCTGCACAGCTCGGTGATCAGCAGGCTGCCGCCGCTTTTCACCTGCCGGGCCAGTCGTTTCAGCGCCTCGGCGGGAGCGGCGAAATGGTGCAGGACCATGTTCAGTACCACGCAGTCGGCGGCCGGGTAGTCATCGTTGAGGGCATCGGCGAGTCGCAGCTCGACGTTGCCCAGGCCTTCTTGTTCGCAGCGCGTGCGCGCCAGTTCGAGCATCGCCGGGCTGTTGTCCAGCGCCGTGACCTGACCGAAGCGGCGCGCCAGCTCGGGCAGGAAGGCACCGTCGCCGGGGCCGATTTCCAATGCCGTGGCCTGCGCCGCGAAACCCAGGGCGTCGAGCAGCGACAGCAGGCTGTCGCGGTACTGCGGCAAGCCGGCGATCAGGTCCTGCTGGGCCTGAAAGCTGGCCGCCGTGCGGGCGAAAAAATCCTGGCTGGCGGCGGCGCGCTGGCTGTGCACCTCGGCGATCCGCGCCTGGATGGCGCTGGGCAGCGCCAGGGCATCGACTTCATCGAGCAGCGCCGCGTGCAGGGTGCCGCCGAGGCGCTCGCCTTGGGCCAGGGCGCGCCGGTAGAAGATCGCGTTGCCTTCGCGCCGCGTGGCCACCAGGCCGGCCTGGGCCAGCACCTTCAAGTGGTGGCTCATGCCGGACTGGCCGGTGGCGAAGATCTGCGCCAGTTCCAGCACGCCGAACGAGTCGTTGGTCAGGGCGCGCAGCACGTTCAGGCGCAACGGGTCGCCGCCGGCCTTGCACAGGGCGGCCAGTTCGTCGACGGGCTCGAAACGCAGTTGGGGGGCGCGCATATTCATAAGCTGCGCAGTCTAGTCGGTCATTTTTCATCCAGCAATACCAATATCAAAAAGTTTTGATATTGGTATTGCTGGCGCCGAAGCCAGAAAACATTGGCTCTGCGACTATCTGTCATTGCCCCGGCGGGCTCCACTGGGCGAAAATGGCCGCCTTTTTCGACCTTCCTGTTGCAAAAACCCGTAGGAGAATCAGTGATGCCCAGCCGTCGTGAGCGAGCCAATGCCATTCGTGCCCTGAGCATGGATGCCGTGCAGAAAGCCAACAGCGGTCACCCGGGCGCCCCTATGGGGATGGCGGACATCGCCGAAGTCCTCTGGCGCGACTACCTCAAGCACAACCCGAGCAACCCGAGCTTCGCCGACCGCGACCGCTTCGTGCTGTCCAACGGTCACGGCTCGATGCTGGTCTACTCGTTGCTGCACCTGACCGGCTACGACCTGGGCATCGAAGACCTCAAGCAATTCCGCCAGCTGCACAGCCGCACTCCGGGCCACCCGGAATACGGCTACACCCCGGGCGTGGAGACCACCACCGGTCCGCTCGGCCAGGGTCTGGCCAACGCGGTGGGCTTCGCCCTCGCCGAGAAGGTCCTGGGCGCGCAGTTCAACCGCGAAGGCCACCAGATCGTCGACCACTTCACCTACGTGTTCCTCGGCGACGGCTGCATGATGGAAGGCATCAGCCACGAGGTCAGCTCGCTGGCCGGCACCCTCGGCCTAGGCAAGCTGATCGCCTTCTATGACGACAACGGCATTTCCATCGACGGCGAAGTCGAGGGCTGGTTCACCGACGACACGCCGAAGCGCTTCGAGGCCTACGGCTGGCAGGTGATCCGCAATGTCGACGGCCACGACGCCGAAGAAATCAAGATCGCCCTCGAGACCGCGCGCAAGAGCGAGCAGCCGACCCTGATCTGCTGCAAGACCACCATCGGCTTCGGCTCGCCGAACAAGCAGGGCAAGGAAGACTGCCACGGTGCACCGCTGGGCGTCGACGAGATCGCCCTGACCCGCGCCGCCCTGGGCTGGAATCACGGCCCGTTCGAGATCCCGGCCGATATCTATGCCGAGTGGGACGCCAAGCAGGCCGGTGCCGCTGCCGAAGCCGAGTGGGACCAGCGCCTCAAAGCCTACGCCGCCGCCTACCCCGAGCTGGCCAGCGAGTTCAAGCGGCGTATCGCCGGCGAGCTGCCGGCCGATTTCGCCGAGAAGGCCGCCGCCTATATCCAGCAAGTCGCCGAGAAGGGCGAGACCATCGCCAGCCGCAAGGCCAGCCAGAACGCGCTGAATGCCTTCGGCCCGCTGCTGCCGGAGTTCCTCGGCGGTTCGGCCGACCTGGCCGGTTCCAACCTGACCCTGTGGAAGGGCTGCAAGGGCGTCTCCGCCGAAGACGCCGCCGGCAACTACATGTTCTACGGCGTGCGCGAGTTCGGCATGAGCGCGATCATGAACGGCATCGCCCTGCATGGCGGCTTCGTGCCCTATGGCGCGACCTTCCTGGTGTTCATGGAATACGCCTGCAACGCCGTGCGCATGGCGGCGCTGATCAAGAAGCGCGTGCTGTTCGTCTACACCCATGACTCCATCGGTCTCGGCGAAGACGGTCCGACCCACCAGCCGATCGAGCAGCTGGCCAGCCTGCGCTGCACGCCGAACCTGAACACCTGGCGTCCCTGCGACGCGGTGGAGTCGGCAGTGGCCTGGAAGTGCGCGATCGAACGCAACGACGGTCCCAGCGCCCTGATCTTCAGCCGGCAGAACCTGACGCACCAGATGCGCTCCGCCCAGCAGTTGGCCGACATCGCCCGCGGCGCCTATGTACTCAAGGACTGCACGGGCGAGCCGGAGCTGATCCTGATCGCCACCGGTTCGGAAGTCGGCCTGGCGGTCGCCGCCTACGAGCAGCTGAGCGCGCAAGGCCGCAAGGTGCGCGTGGTGTCGATGCCGTCGACCAGCGTGTTCGATGCGCAGGACGCCGCTTACAAGCAGGCCGTGCTGCCGCTGCAGGTGGGCGCGCGGATCGCCATCGAGGCCGCCCATGCCGACTTCTGGTACAAGTACGTCGGCCTCGAGGGCCGGGTGATCGGCATGACCAGCTTCGGCGAGTCCGCCCCGGCGCCGGCGCTGTTCGAGCACTTCGGCTTCACCGTCGAAAACCTGCTGGAAACCGCCGCCGAGCTGCTGGAAGACTGACCCATGTAGGATGGGTTGAGCTTGCGATACCCATCCTGCCGATTGATGGGTATCGCTTCGCTCAGGCTACGCGCCTCGCCCCATCCTACGGTCGCCATCCATTCGAGATCGCCATGTCCAATCGCCCTTACAGAATCGCCCTCAACGGCTACGGCCGCATCGGTCGCTGCGTGTTGCGCGCGCTGCATGAACGCGGTGCCGGGGCGCGCCTGGAAATAGTCGCGCTGAACGATCTGGCCGACCAGGCCAGCATCGAATACCTGACCCGCTTCGACTCCACCCACGGGCGTTTTCCCGGCGAGGTGAGGGTCGACGGCGACTGCCTGCATATCAATGGCGGCTGCGTGCGGGTGCTGCGCCAGGCGACGCCGGAAGGCATCGACTGGGCGGCGCTGGACATCGACCTGTTGCTCGAGTGCTCCGGCGCCTATCACACCCGCGCCGACGCGCAGCGCTTCCTCGCGGCCGGCGCGCCGCGGGTGCTGTTCTCCCAGCCGATGGCCAGCGAAACCGCGGTCGATGCCACCGTGGTCTTCGGGGTCAATCAGCAGTGCCTGACGGGCGACGAGCAGCTGTTGTCCAACGCCTCCTGCACCACCAATTGCGGGGTGCCGCTGCTCAAGCTGCTCAACGAGGCGGTGGGCCTGGAGTACGTCTCCATCACCACCATCCACTCGGCGATGAACGATCAGCCGGTGATCGACGCCTACCACCACGAAGACCTGCGCCGCACGCGTTCGGCCTTCCAGTCGGTGATTCCGGTGTCCACCGGCCTGGCCCGCGGTATCGAACGGCTGCTGCCGGAACTAAGCGGGCGGATTCAGGCCAAAGCCATACGCGTGCCGACGGTAAACGTGTCCTGCCTGGACATCACCCTGCAGACCGCGCGTGACACCAGCGCCGAGGAAATCAATCGGGTGCTGCGTCAGGCCGCCGAGAGTGGCCCGCTGCAGGGCCTGCTCGCCTACACCGAGTTGCCCCATGCCAGTTGCGACTTCAACCACGACCCGCACTCGGCCATCGTCGATGGCAGCCAGACCCGGGTTTCCGGGCCGCGCCTGGTCAATCTGCTGGCCTGGTTCGACAACGAGTGGGGCTTTGCCAATCGCATGCTCGACGTGGCCGAACATTTTCTCGCCGTATCCACCACAGCTGTTCAACCAGCCCCTTAAAGGACTGATTCCATGACCGTTCTGAAGATGATCGACCTCGACCTCCAGGGTCAGCGCGTGTTGATCCGCGAAGACCTCAACGTGCCGGTAAAAGACGGCGCGGTGACGAGCGACGCGCGCATCCTCGCCGCGCTGCCGACCATTAAGCTGGCCCTGGAAAAGGGTGCGGCGGTAATGGTCTGCTCGCACCTGGGGCGCCCGAGCGAGGGCGAATACTCCGCGGAAAACAGCCTCAAGCCGGTCGCCGACTACCTGAGCCGCGCGCTCGACCGTGAAGTGCCGCTGCTGCGCGATTACCTCGGCGGCATCGCGGTCCAGCCCGGCGAACTGGTACTGCTGGAAAACGTACGCTTCAATCCGGGCGAGAAGAAAAACAGCGACGAACTGGCCCGGCAATACGCCGCACTCTGCGACGTGTTCGTCATGGACGCCTTCGGCACCGCCCACCGCGCCCAGGGCTCGACCCATGGCGTGGCCAAGTTCGCCAAAGTCGCTTGCGCCGGTCCGCTGCTGGCGGCCGAGCTGGATGCCCTGGGCAAGGCGCTGGGCAATCCGGCCAAGCCGATGGCGGCCATCGTCGCCGGCTCCAAGGTGTCGACCAAGCTCGATGTGCTCAACAGCCTGAGCCAGGTCTGTGACCAGCTGATTGTCGGCGGCGGCATCGCCAACACCTTTCTCGCCGCCGCCGGTTTCCCGGTCGGCAAGTCGTTGTACGAGGCCGATCTGCTGGATACCGCCAAGGCCATCGCCGCCAAGGTCAGCGTGCCGCTGCCGGTGGACGTGGTGGTGGCCAAGGCCTTTGCCGAAGACGCCGAAGCGACCGTCAAGCTGGTCGCCGATGTGAGCGAGGACGACATGATCCTCGACATCGGCCCGCAGACCGCGCGGCAATTCGCCGAGCTGCTGAAATCGTCGAAGACCATTCTGTGGAACGGTCCGGTCGGGGTGTTCGAGTTCGACCAGTTCGGCAACGGCACCAAGGTGCTGGCCGAAGCCATCGCCGCCAGCCCGGCGTTCTCGATTGCCGGTGGTGGCGACACCCTGGCGGCCATCGACAAATACGCCGTGGCCGACAAGATTTCCTATATCTCCACCGGCGGCGGCGCCTTCCTCGAGTTCGTCGAGGGCAAGGTGTTGCCAGCCGTGGAAGTGCTGGAACAGCGCGCCAAGGGCTAGCAGGCTGTTGCTCGGGAAGGCCGTGGCCGGGCTGAACCAGGCTCCCCGTGGGTTGTCGATTGACATGCGCGCGGCGTGGGCCGGCTATCCTTTCACCGCTAGGGCGAAGAAGGGCTGGTCTGCTCGGTCGCTGCCGATGACGTACTCGGCCACCCTGGCGGCTTCGTTCGGATGTAATCCGGGCTGCGAATTTCATCCCCTGGTGCGCCAGGGGCGGACGAGCTGACCCCTTGTCCCTGAATACTTGAATAGCGCCTGCCCCTGCGGCAGGCTGCACGATTAACGAATCCCTCCGGGAGAAAGAACACCATGGCACTTATCAGCATGCGCCAGATGCTCGACCACGCCGCCGAATTCGGCTACGGCGTGCCGGCTTTCAACGTCAACAACCTCGAACAGATGCGCGCGATCATGGAAGCGGCCGACAAGACCGATTCCCCGGTGATCGTCCAGGCTTCCGCCGGTGCCCGCAAGTACGCTGGCGCGCCCTTCCTGCGCCACCTGATCCTGGCCGCCATCGAAGAATTCCCGCATATCCCGGTGTGCATGCACCAGGACCACGGCACCAGTCCTGACGTCTGCCAGCGCTCGATCCAGCTGGGCTTCAGCTCGGTGATGATGGACGGCTCGCTGAAAGAAGACGGCAAGACCCCGGCCGACTACGACTACAACGTTGCCGTGACCCAGCAGACCGTAGCCTTCGCCCACGCCTGCGGCGTATCGGTGGAAGGTGAGCTGGGTTGCCTGGGCAGCCTGGAAACCGGCATGGCCGGCGAAGAAGACGGCGTCGGCGCCGAAGGCGTGCTCGACCACAGCCAGATGCTCACCGACCCGGAAGAAGCCGCCGACTTCGTCAAACGCACCCAGGTCGACGCCCTGGCCATCGCCATCGGCACCAGCCACGGCGCCTACAAGTTCACCAAGCCGCCGACCGGCGACATCCTCGCCATCGACCGGATCAAGGAGATCCACAAGCGCATCCCCAACACCCACCTGGTGATGCACGGTTCTTCTTCGGTGCCGCAGGAGTGGCTGGCGATCATCAACCAGTACGGCGGTGACATCAAAGAAACCTACGGCGTGCCGGTCGAAGAAATCGTCGAAGGCATCAAGTTCGGCGTGCGCAAGGTCAACATCGACACCGACCTGCGCCTGGCGTCCACCGGTGCCATGCGCCGCCTGATGGCGACCAATCCGAGCGAGTTCGATCCGCGCAAGTTCTTCGGCGCCACCGTGACCGCCATGCGCGACATCTGCATCGCCCGCTACGAAGCCTTCGGCACCGCCGGCAACGCCTCGAAGATCAAGCCGATCTCCCTGGAAGCCATGTTCCAGCGTTACGCCAAGGGCGAGTTGGCCGCCAAGGTCAACTAACCCTCGGCTGCAACGAAAAGCCCGCTCTCGAGCGCAATGCTGTTC